>NZ_DAOLAC010000013.1:3547-86649 GCF_035325325.1 Phycicoccus sp.
CCCCCACCAACGGGCCCCCCCCCCCCCCCCTCCCCTTCCAGCCCCGCCCCCCGCCACACCGGCCTCCCCCCCAAGCCCATCGGCGCCGCAGCTACCCTCATCACAGCCGTCGGGATCTACCGCCTCACCCACCGACCCGACCGCTGACCCGGGAGGAACCCCATGGCACAGGGCAAGCGCGGCACCGCACAACCAACCGAGCGCCGCACAGGCAACCGAGCACACGACCGCGCCGCCAAACCCAAGACCCGCGCCCGCGACGAAACCCCCGAAGACCTCGCCGCCCCCTGCCCCCGCTGCAACGCCCAAACCGCCAACCGCTGCCCCACCCCCAACAAAAACCCCCACCCCCCCCCCACACCCCCCACGACCCCCTCCTCGTCACCAACCCCGACATCGCCCAACCCATCCTCGACGCCCTCGCCCTCGGCACCCCCATCAACATCGCCGCCGCCACCGTCGGCATCACCCCCACCACCATCTACCGCTGGCTCACCCAAGGCGAATCCGAACACCCCGACGACGCCCCGTACCGCGAGTTCCGCGAGGCGGCGACACGTGCGCGCGCCCGCGGGATGGCGTTCCACGTCGGGAACGTCACGCGGGTCGCGAAGGGCGGGATGCTGAAGAAGCACGTCGTGCGGACGCTGCGGGACGGGACGATCGAGGAGGAGAAGGAGTGGGCGCTGCCGGACTGGCGTGCGTCGGCGTTCCTTCTGGAGCGTCAGGCTCCGGCGGAGTTCGGGAAGCGGCAGACGCTCGCGCTCAGTGCGTCGGACTCGATCGAGCCGACGGTGGAGGGTGCTCGGGCGGCTGGTGGCGACGTGGGTGGGGCTCTGGGTCAGTCGGGGATCGAGCGGCTGGTGACGAACCTTCAGGCGTGGGCTGCGTCGCGGCCGGAGCCAGCGGAGCTGGAGGCCGGGCCGGATGACGGGTCGGCGCCGGTGGACGCTGAGGTCATGGATGAGGACGCCGGGTGATGCGCCGGGTGCTGGGTTGGTTGCGGAAGCCGGTCGTGCACGAGCGGTGGGCGGTGTTCGTGCTGGGCGTGCTGGCGTTCTCGCGGCCGGAGCGGTGGGTGCTGATCGTGCTCGCGCCGGTGGTGCTCTACCTCGTGCTGCCGTGGTCGCGGGCGCTGTCGTGGTTGCTGGTCCCGCCGGGCCCGGGGGAGGCATCCCCGTTCCGCCGGGATGGGTAGTAGCGTGAGCGGCGCTCAGGAACCCGAGCGCAACGAAGGAGCGAACCCCAGATGACCGCCATCACGCAGGTCGTGCTCACCGTCGTCCTCGACGACGGGTCTCGGCACGAGCTCGTCCGTCACCGCCCGCAGCCGACCGGCGGGAACCCGGCGTTCCTCGCCCGGCAGGTCGCGACCGGCGTGCGCGAGCTGTACGTCGAGGCCGCGGGGATCCTCACCGCGGTCCACGGCGACCAGTACCCCCCGGACGACCAGCCCGTCAGCAGCTCGCACTCCGACGTGGAGGTGCTGTACACCATCCCCGCCGGGGTGGACACGTGCACCTACGTCATCCGCGACAGCGACCGCCCGGTGAGCGTCACCGACCTCCACGTCGTCAGGCCCGACGGCAGCCCCTCGGTCCTGCCCCGGCACACCATCGAGGTCAGCGACGACACCGTCACCGTCACCTTCAGCTCGCTGACCTTCCGCGACCTGAACCTCGTGAGGACCCGATGAGCGCCGACCGGTACAGCGTGTGCCCCGCCTGCGTGGCCGGGCTCGCAACCAAGATCGCCGAGCTGAAGACCGAGCTCGCCGCCGCCTACGGGAAGGTCCCCGTCGACCTCTACGAGGCGAAGCGCGACCTCATCACCGAGCTCCAGAACCAGCTCGACACCGTCGGCAACGCCCAGCACACCCGCACGTTCCGCGAGGACTGGGAGTTCGAGACCCCTGACCTCGACAGCGTCGCGTGGTCCTACACCGGCGCGTGCACCCGCTGCGGCGCCACCGCGTCCGGGCGCGGCGAGGTCAAGCTGGAGCGCCCCGCATGACCATCCACCGGTTCACCTACGCCGCCCCGATCGGGTCCGTCTTCGCGCCCGGAGCGTTCGACTCCCAGCGAGGGAAGACCGTCCCCCTGACCCTGCCCGACGGGAGCGGCGGCAAGCGCGAGATCGGCACCGCCACCGTCCTCGACATCGACGACGAGACCGGCGACACCGTCACGCTCACCATCGACGTCGCCTCCGACGAAGCCGACGACGTCGTCTCCGCCGCCTGCGTCTGGTGGCCCGCCCCCGGGAGAGGACCCCGATGACCCCCCGTACCTTCCGCGTCACGCTGGAGCCGATCACCCACCGGCCGTTCACCCCGGCCACCGTCGAGGACCTCGGGAAGCGCAACCAACCCAAGCTCCTCATCGCGCACGACTGGTCCCAGCCGATCGGGAGGGTCGTCAGTGTCGTCACTGCCGAGCTCCGCCCAGACGGCCGGATCGACGCCGAGCTGACCGCGACCTTCAACCCACGCCTCGACGCCGAGCAGGTCGAGGAGTACATCGAGCTCCTCACCGCGCGCCCCGCCGAGTGGGGCGGACACCGCGAGTCCTCCCCTGACCGCCACATCCGGATCGTCGAGATCTGCCCCGCCACCGAGCCACCCGCCTCCCCCGTGGCGGGCCCCACGCTGTCCGGGACGGAGACACCCCCTCCGGTCGCCGTCCCGGACAGCCCCCGCCACTACGCCCAGCGCGACTTCATCCCCATCGCCATCTGGCGCGACGACCCCGCCGCCCTCGACGCGTTCCTCACGATGTCCGAGCGCCAGATCCTCAACGACGGCGTCCAGCTCGACGGCCTCACCCGCCAAGTCGCCACGTTCCTCCGCTACGAGCCGCCCGCCGACAACGACGGGCCCGCCAGCCGCTTCGTCTCGTGCCGACAGGAGGACGCGACCCTCGTCGCGCTCCACCGCGAGTGGCGCCTCGCCCCCGGGAGCCCCCCGTGAGGACGATCCACCTCTGCCAGCACGTCACCACCCACCCCAACCTCGTCGCGTCGGCCACCGTCGCCGGACACCGCCGCGCCGGGACCCTCGCGACCCTGTTCCGGTCCGTCTGGTTCATCTACCGCTACCGCGGGCAGGAGTTCGCCACCCGCGAGTTCACCCTCATCGACGACGGCGGCGCCCGCTGCCGCCGCGACGCCGTCATCGAGATCCTCGGTGCCGCCCCCGACGACATCGTCTACGCGTGCGAGCTGCACTCCGTGAAGATGGTCCACGCCGAAGCGACCGTCATCCGCCCCGTCACCCGAGGAGACCGCCTCGATGCCTGAGAACCTCCGCAACAGCGGCCACGGCCACATCTTCCCCCGCCCAGACAAGGTCGTCGCCCGCTGCGGCGGGCCCGCCCTCTGCGGCGACTGCCGAGCCGACCACGAGGCGAAGGCACGCGCCGAGGTCCTCACCCTGTCCGCCGGAGCCGACCCGATGGTCACCGAAGCCGCGCGCGTCCTCCACGCCCGCGACTGCGCCTGCGGGGTCTCGATCCTGACCCGCTGCCCCGCCGGAGCCCGAGCGATCGTCGCCGCGGCCGACCCCGCAACCAACCCGCCCGACCTGATCGACTGGCTCGCCTACCAGCTCGATGAGGGCATCGCCGACGTCGCGGTCGAGCTGCGGTGGGCGATCGCCGAGCTGATCCAGCTCGTGCGGGCTACCCGGCAGGCCGGGAGCCTGCCCGAGCAGCGCACCGCCGACGCCGCGCTCCGCGTCGTCGCGACCGCGTTCAACCGCCGCCCCGGCTACCGACAGGAGTGGTCATGAGCACCGACCAGACGCCCACCACCGGGCACGACCACACCACCTGTACCTGCCAGATGACCCCGCCCGAGACGTGGCTGTCGGGCGCGTCGTACGGCCACGGCGGCGGCATCGAGCCCAACTCACTGTGGGATCGCGACCCCGGATGCCCGGAGCATGGCGACGGCTCATCCGTCTGCCCCGAGTGTTGTGCCCCGCAGACCGTCGAGGAGGAGTTCGACCACCAGATCGGGTTCGAGGAGCAGGCCCGACCCGTCCACGTCGTGCGGCTCGCGTGCGGTCACGAGATCGTCACGCCCGGGCGGTGGGACCGATGACCGCCGCTGACCGGTCCACGCGCCAGCCCGCCCCCGACGTGGACGCGGCCACCCTCGACGCGATCGAGGCGCGGGCGCGGAAGTTCGACATCATCCGCGCGCTGGCCGAGGCGCTCGGGTTCTGCACCTGCTCGCGTGCGCAGACGAACCGTGCCGGTCACCACGACCTCTGCCCGTGGGTCGAGGGCGGCAAGATCGACCGGCTGGCCATGCGCCTGTCCGAGACGACGATCACCCCGCAGGAGACGTTCGCCCTCGTCGCGCTGGCTCGTGCCGGGCTGCGCGTCCCCGACCTGGAGGCCGAGAACGAGCGGCTGCGGGAGGGCTACCTCGAACAAACGCGACTACTCGACGACACGGCCGAGGCACTCGACCAGTCCGACGCCCGGATCGAAGCGGCAGAGCGTGGCGAGGTTGAGGCCGAGCGCGACGCAAGCCACCGGCAGGCCGAGGCTGCGGAGGCCCGCGCTGACGCCCTCCAGCGGCAGGTCGCCACAGCGTGGGACGAGGGTGCGCAGGCGATGAAGGTCGCCCGGCTGGTGCAGGGCGAGTCCCTGCCCGAGAACCCCTACCGCGCCCTCGACGCCGCTGTCCCGTCCGCGCCCACGGACACCGACACGGACGAGGCAGGTGCGTGATGGGCGAAACCTGCTACCGCTGCGGCGGGTCACTGGTGAAGCACCACGAGCGGACCGACTGGGCCTTCCTCGGGGCGCTCATCCGGTCCGTCACCGAGACGGCCATCGCCACCCGCCTCCTCGTCGGTGTGACCACCATCCGCTACGCCAAGCGCGCGGAACCGAACCCGATGTGGTCCGAGGTCAAGCTGTGCTTCGACTGCCACGGCGCGGTCATGGCGTTCATCGGCGTCGGGAAGCGACCCGAGGACCGGATGCCGAAGGAGCTGGAGACGCCATGAGCACCGCCGAAGACCGCGCATGGGACGCCGAGCGCGACGCTCGCACCCCCTGCCCCGACTGCGCCGCTGAAGGGTTCGCCACCAGCGACGCCGACTGCCCCGGCCACGCCGAGCGGGAGGTCCGGGCCGCGATCTTCCTCGACGGACGCCGCGTCGAGCTCGCCGACGTCCCCACCGTCGAGGGCACCCTGATCGACGTCGTCGTCGACGTCGGCGACGGCATGTTCAGCTACGTCGGCCGGGTCGAGGACGACGGCACCGTCACCGCGATCGCGTCCGGCGACCTCCGCACCCTCGCCCGGACATCAGAGGTCACCCGCGAGCAGCTCGACGAGCTGCGGGCCGAGTGGGACATCCCCGCCGAGCCCTGACCGCAGCTACCGTGGCGCGTGTCGCGCGTCGCGATACCAACCCCCGAGGAGCCCCACCTTGTCCAGCACCGAGAGCCAGAGCGAACCCCCGGCAGCCCTCCCCAAGGTCGACGGCGACCCGGCGCCCGGCGCCGCCCGGCCGACGACTGCCGTGTGCGTCGAGTGCGGCGGCGAGTACCCCTTCCCGGTCGAGCTGCACCACGACGAGGAGGAGTGCCTGACCGAGCGTGCGAAGCGGGCACCGGACTGGCACGGCGGCATCGACGTGAAGAGCGACTGCCGCCTTGGGCCCGGGCAAATCCTGATCCGCCGTCCCGGCGCGAAGGTCTGGAGCACGTTCCCCCCCGGCGATGGGGCTGGACACTCGTGCACCGCTGAGGCGCCGTGCGACGCCCGCCTCGAAGAGGAAGAGGACGCCCGCGAGGCCGAGGACACCGCCCGCAAGGAGTACATCGACCGCGTCTTCACGTACCACCCGCCCACCGGCGAGCAGGTCACCCAGTACGAGGAGATCCGTCGCATGGGGCGCCTCCTCGCCGACGCGATCCTCCGCCACGCCCCGGCAGGCCCGGACCGCGGCCGGGCGTGCGATGCCGTCCGTGAGGCCGTGATGTGGGCCAACGCTGCGATCGCAACCAAGCCCCCGGAGAGCTGACGATGCGCAGGGCCTCCGTGGTCTCCGACGCGTTCGGCCGGGCCGTGCCCGCCCAGCCGCGGCGCCCCCGGGTCGGGCCCGAGCGGTGGCGCCGGTACCGCGACCGCACCACGCCGCTCGTGCGGACCTTCCACCGCGACGACCTCTACGCCGACCCCGAGCTGCCGCAGCGGCACATGCGCCGCGCGATCGACGGCCACGCGAGTCGCTGGCGCCTCCTCCACGTCACCAGCGTCGACGCCGAGGTCAACGACTGGCACGCCGACCTCGTGACCCTCACCCTGACCCCCCGAAGCGACCGGCCCGTCGTACCCTGATCGTGGTCGGGTTGGACATGACCGTCCCCTCGCAGCCACCACGTCATAGGTGCACCGCACGGTGTCACCCCCCAACCGAATCTGGAGACGATGATGGCTGTCCGAGCGAAGTTCTACGTTGCGCAGTCCACCCGCTACGCCCACGGCACGAGCCGCCCCGGCTACGCAGACCCCGCCCCGTTCGGGGAGGTGATCCTCCGCCCCGTCACCCGCGGCGAGGACAACAAGGAGTGGGCCTCCTCCACCCCGTCCGGCGAGATCAAGATGACCGTGAACGGGCCCGCGCTGCCGTGGTTCGAGCAGCGTCTCGGGGCCGAGGTCGCGATCACGTTCGACGACGTCGCCGAGTAAGGTTCCACCCCGGGAGCTGTCGAGCCAGCCGCCCCCGGTCGAGGCCGGGTCCCCTTCTCGCCGTCGGGGGCCCGGCCTCCCGCGTGCTCAGGACACCCATCCCCGCTCACCCACCCGAGCGGGCATGATGGGCCGCGGAACCCAGCACGAAGGAGCGACCCACCATGGACGGACCCGCCCACTACCGCCGCGCCGACGAGATCATGGCGCAGATCGCCGAGCTCGCCGACAGGGCCGGGAGCATGACCCCGGTCGGGATGTTCGACGCGATGCTCGCGCAGGCCGCGGTCCACGCGCAGCTCGCCACCGCCGCAGCCACGATCGACGCCGCGACCTTCGACCGCACGACGTGGACCGACCGCGACGGCCGAGACTGGACCGGCGCCGAGCTCCCCGAGAGCTGGAGGACGGTGCTCCAGTGAGGGCCATCGAGGACGTCCTCCACGACGCCGAGCAGGGCTACCGGATCCCCACGGTGGAGCTTCAGTGGCTCGCCGCGCAGGCACGCACCACCGCCGCTCTCCGCCAGCGGCTTCGGGACCTGCCGCAGCGATGGGAGACCACCATCGAGGACCGGCTCGGGCAGCACCGCACCCCCGGCACCGTGACCGCCCGAGCCTTCGCCGAGGGATGCGCTAGCGACCTGCGAGACGCGCTCGACGCGACGGACGTGGTCGGCTGGCTCGACCGCCACAACGACATCTGGCGCGAGGGCGACGACGGGCTCATGCACAGTCACGAGACCCGCCCGTTCCCCCGCGAGCACGTCGAGAAGAAGTGGGGCCCCCTCCGGCCGCTACGCGCGGAGGGCTGACCCATGGCCCCGACGTCTCGCCACCGGCTCGTCCGGCTCACCCACACCCGCACCCTCGTGCCCGTGCTGGAGCTCCAGACCCCCGCCGGTCGCGTCACCGAGATCCGCCTCACCGAGTCCCAGCTCCTCGACCTCATCGCCGCCGCCGCGCACACCCTCGCCCTGCGCCGGACCGCGCAGCAGGCGAAACGCGAGACCGACGACGACATCGCCCGCTGGCTCGGAGAAGGCCGCGACGGCGACCCGCGCCTCCCCTCGGAAGGACGACCGTGACCCTCGCCGCAGCCGCCGCCCGCGCGCTCCACGACCAGACCTGCCCCGAAGGCCCCGAGTGCCGCGACCGCGAGCTGCACGCCGCGCCCAGCCTCCACGCGTGGTTCGACGGGCCCCGGTTCCTGCGCGACCTCCTCGCCGACCCCGCCGCGCGCAACGAAGTCGCCGAGCAGCTCTGGGGCGGCGACGCGCCCCACGAGGAGTGGCGGTGGCGCAACCCGAACAGCGCAGGCGTCTACGGCACCAGCGGCTTCGGCGTGCCCCAGCGTGACCGGTCCACCGTGCAGCTCTTCGACGACGACACGCTCCAGCGTCGCCTCACCACCGAATGGAAGGACGTCCCCCGATGACCCAGAACCGACCGCTCGTCTTCGATGAGCACCTGAAGCGGTGGGTGCCCGCCGAGCCCATCGGCTGGCAGGAGGAACACGGCCCCCTCGCGCGGCTCGTGCTCCGCGCCCTCGGGCGCCCCCACTGCGGCAAGCCCGGCCGCGACGGCAGGTACGCCCCCGGCGAGGCCCCGGCAGGCTCCGTCCCGCTCGTCTCCTACGAGCGCGCCGTGCACGAGCTCACCGAGGCGATCCGGCACACCGTCGAGTACGTCGGCGTCGAGGGCCTGCCGCCGATCGACGGGTGGTCGTGGTACGACGCGATGCGCAAGTACGCGCCCGACACCGCGGCCGAGTTCCTGCGCGAGTGGCAGAGCCGGAAGCCCGCGTCGTGACCCGCTGGCGCGCCCGGTTCGTCTTCGAGCCGAGAGACCTCTGGGTCGGCCTGTTCTGGGACCGCCGCCCGGACGGCTTCCACCTCTACGTGTGCCTCCTGCCCGTCCTCGTCATCCACGCCGTCCGGGGCCCAGCCCAGCCCCGCAGCGACCGCAGGAAGCGGATGCTCTTCGAGACCCTCCACCGGGTCTGGTGCATCGTCACCTTCCGGCACCGCGGCCATGTCAACCACGACGACGTCGGCGTCTACTGGGGCTGCGAGGGCTGGTGCCGCCAGCGGCTCTACGGACGGAAGTGGGACCAGTGACTTTCACCCATGCGGACGGCACGCGCACGACCACCGCCGCGGCGACCGAGCTCTACGCCCTGATCCTCGGGATGCACGAGAACGCTCAGGCCGGGTGGCGCGACTACCTGCGCCAGCTCGGGATCAAGCTCGCGCACCCCGACGACGGATGGGTCCACGAGCCCGGCCGGGTCTGGGGCCGCGTCGGCGACGGCCCCGGGTACCTCAGCGTGTCGTGGTACCCGCTCTTCGACGACCATCCCGAGCCCGGCGACCTCATCGCCCTCGGCTACCCGAGCAACCCCTACCTGCGGGTCGGGCGCCGCCACCGCGCGAACTACCGCCTCGTGCGCGTCACCAAGGTCGAGCGCCACCGCGGGCTGATCCCCGCCACCCACGTCCACTACGAGCCCACCGGCGCCGTCCTGCCCCCCGTCCCGCCGCCGTGGTGGCGGCGCGTCTGGAGGTCCTCGTGAGCGACGCCCACGTCCGTGAGCTGATCGCCGAGCTCCGCGCAACCAACCCCGGCGGGATCCTCTCCCGCACCCGGGCCGCGGACCTGATCGAGGCCGCGCTCGACCGGCCGTCCGAGCGCGTCACCGGTGGCCGGGCGCTGCCTGTCCCCGGTGGCGGGGCGGTCATCGCGAACATCGTCATCACCGAGCCGCCGCCGCGGGTCGTGTACGTGCCCGTCCCCCGCCGGGGGTGGTGATGGCCCGCCTCGCGATGTACCTCACCGGGTGCGCCCTGCCCGACTGCGACGCCATGATCCGCCCCGGCGACCCGATCGTCATGACCGACGACGGCGCCATCCACGACGGCTGCCCCGTCGCCCGCGACCCGCTCGCCGCCGCGCACCCCGTGTGCACGACGTGCTGGCTCACCCACCCCGAAGGAGCCTGTGACCGATGAGGAAGCCCCTCGGAGCCGATGCTCCGCCCCCGGTCGATGCTGCGCGCGCGGCGTGCGTGTTCTGCCGCATCGTCGACGGCGCCGAGCTCGCCGACGTCGTGTTCCGCGGCACCCGAGCGATCGCGTTCGTCCCCCACGGGCCGCACGCGCCCGGGCACCTCCTCGTCGTCCCCAAGGTCCACGTCGACGACGCCACCACCGACCCCAAGGTCACCGCTGACACCATGTGGTACGCCTCGACCATCGCCGACCAGCTCTCCCCCGGCGCCGCGAACATCCTCACCTCGATCGGGAAGCCCGCAACCCAGTCCGTCAAGCACCTCCACATCCACGTCATCCCACGCGGCCCCGACGATGGGCTACCGTCGCGGTGGCCGTGGCTCCCCACACCCGAAGGAGGCCCGTCGTGAGCGAGACGACGACCGCAACCAAGCCCGAGCTGAAGATCGTCCAGACCTTGTCCGGGCTCCTCGTCCTCGGCACCGACGACTACCAGCTCGCCGCCGCGCACATCCGCGCCGAGCTCCACGTCGACCGGTGGGGCGGCTCGTTCGGCGGGCAGTACGTCCGCCGGTACCGCGACGGGAAGGCGACGTGGACTGCCCGCTACAGCGACCCGCGCGCCGGGATCCACCTGCCCAAGGACGCCCAGCTCGGCGTGCTGTTCACGTCGCCGTGGTACGTCGCCCGCCGGGAGCCGTTCCCCGGCGACGACGGGCGCGAGTGGCTCCGCGCCCACTGCAACCGCGGCCACCACGAGGATCAGCCGAACACCGGCATCGGCCGCGCCACGCTGGCCGCGTGGGAGTCGCGCCACCAGCACACCCGGGGCAACGCATGAGCAGCGACTTCGTTGCGGACCTGCCGTGCCCGGAGTGCCGCGCCGGGAAGCACGGCAACTGCGACGGAACGTCGATGGACTCCGGCGAGGACGCGATCGGCGCGTGCCCCTGCGCGACCAGCGGCCACGCCACGCGAACGGACGACCCGCGCGACCTCGTCGGAGCTCTCGGTCGCGCGATCGACGCCGCCCGCGCCGCCGCAGGCCGGGTCGAGCTCCCCCACACCTCCCCCGCCGAGCCGGTACCTTCCCCGATCGGTGAGGACGCGGGGTCCGAGGGCACCGTTGAGCCGGGCGTAGGGGCGGTCACCTCCACGCCCGGCTCCGGTCGCCCCACACCGGGCGAGCTGATCGCGCGCCTGTCCCAGTACATCGACGACAGTTACCCGATCGACCTGTCCCCCGAGGCCGCGGACTGGCGCCGCATCGCCAAGGTCGGGGAGGAGTTCGGCGAGGTCATCGGCGCGTTCGGCGGCTCGATCGGGGAGAACCCCCGCAAGGGCGTCACCCACCAGCCCGGCGACGTCGACTACGAGCTCCTCGACGTCGCGCTCTGCGCGCTCGGGGCGTGGGAGCACCGCCACGGCAACGCCGGGATGGCGCTGCCCGCCCTCCACGACCACATCGCGCACGTCGCGCGCCGAGCCGGGATCACCCCGTGAGCGACCTCCTGCCCATCGAGGTGCCCGACCGCGGCGACGGGATCGAGCGCGGCGCCGTGTTCGGCGACGAAGGCAACCCGCCGCTGCACCGGTACCGCCTCACCCGCCGGTGGGGCCCCGGCGCGCCCGTCGTGTTCGTGATGCTCAACCCCTCGATCGCCGACCACCGGCAGGACGACCCCACGATCCGCCGCTGCATCGGGTACGCCCGCGGCTGGGGCTTCAGCGCCATGCACGTCGTCAACCTCTACGCCTACCGCGCAACCAAGCCGCCGTCGATGTGGGCAGCCGAGACCCTCGGCTACGACATCGTCGGCCCCGGCAACGACGACGCGATCCGCGACGAGGTCGAGCACGCCGGGCTCGTCGTCGCCGCGTGGGGCGTCCACGCCCGCCTCGACCGCGTCCGCCGCTTCTTCGAGCTCGCCGACGGCGACGTCGTCACCGCCCTGTCCGTTACCGCCGTCGGCGCGCCCGGTCACCCGCTGTACCTGCGCGCCGACCTCCAGCCCGAGCCGTACCGCCCGAAGGGGATCTTCCAGTGAGCCGCGACTACTCCGCCCTGACCCGAGCCCAGCTTGAAGCCCGCCTGAACGCGGCTGAGGACGTCGTCGTCCTCTGGTCGTGGTCCGCGGCCCGGTCCGAGACCGAGCGCGAGCGCGCCACGTTCGCGCTCTGGGAGCACTGGCTCGGGATCGGCGGCTCGTCCGACCCGAAGGCGAACCCGCACCTGACTGACGGCCTGATCGGTGAGCTCGCCCGCCGCCGCGCCGCCGCTGAGGAGCAGGCTCGGATGGCGCTGGCCGACCTCGTCGCCGACGTCACCGTCCACGCCTGCCCGCCCGACGGCGAGTTCGTCACCCCGTGCTGCGGCCGGTCCCCGTTCGAGCTGCCCATGACCGACCGGATGACCGTCGACGACACCGTCACGTGCACCGGGCCGTGACGTACACCACCGTCACCCAGCACCGCACCGGCGGCTGGATGTTCATGTGCTCGTGCGGCGTCGAGGGCGAGCACCGCGGCAGCGATCGCTCGCAGGCCTACCGCGACCGGGCCCACCACCTCCGCGACGAGCACCCGCAACCAACTCCCGAGGAGAGCTGACCATGGCATCGTCCGCCCCGTCAGCCCGGTACGGCGTCCCCTGCCCGCGGTGCAAGGCCGCGGCCGACGAGCCCTGCCGGGCCGCGTCCGGCCGCGTCACCGACACCCACATCGCCCGGATCGACGCGAGCGTTGACCGGCTCTACGGGCGCACACGTACCCCGGGAGGGTGAGGATGGACGTCATGACCGACCTCCACGCCGAAGCGACCGAGCGCGTCGCCCACACCCGCCGAACCCACCGCGAGGTAGCCGACGGCACCGCCGACCTCGCCTGCGAGTGCGGCTACCGCGCCCGGTACGAGCCCGACGAGCTGGAGCCCGGCGGCATCGGCTCCCGCGGCGCCCGGTTCGAGCAGCACGTCAATGAGGAGATCGCTGCCGCCGTCCTCGGGCCCGTCGACGACAAGGTCGTCCTCCTCGCCGCCGAGCTGTCGGCCGCGACCATCCGCGCGAACCACGCCGAGCACGACCTGCGCGCCTGCCGCGCCGAGCTCGGGCAGCTCAGGCCGAAGCGGTCGTGACGGCGAGGGCGCGCGCTCAGCTCCAGCACCACACGTGCCGGGGCTGCGGGGTCACGTTCATCGGGATCCTCGCGCCACAGCGGTACTCCAACCACTCGTGGCGGTGCCGCCCCGAACTGGAGCGCGTCGGCCTCATCGGGCTCGCCGACCGGGGCCTCGCGTGAACCCGCCGCTCCTGCCGTGGCGCGCCCGGACGTGCGACGGGAAGAAGTCGTTCCTGTCGGCGCAGCTCGCCGCGAACTTCGCCACCGGCCTCGCGTGGGCCGACGGCGGCGAGCCGGGACCGACGTGGGCCGTGTACGGCTGCGACGAGTGCAGCGGCTTCCACTTCACCCGCCACGCCCGGGCCAAGGTCGTCGCCGCAGCTCGCGAGGGTCAGCCCTCGGAGCCCTTCGCCGCAACGTAGTCCGGCCACGGGTCGTAGTGCCCGGACTGCCACGGGTGCTCCCGCGCGTTCAGGACCTCCCAGTGCTTCCGGTTCTGGTCGGTGAGGAACTCTTCCGTCCGCTCCCGTGACCACCCGGAGAACGTCTCGACCGCGGACCGCAGGCCCGACACCGAGTAGCGCGACGACGACGACTGCCCCCACCCGGACACCGCGAGCCGGAGCGCGTCCTCCTCGCAGATCCCGCCCCAGTAGGTCCGGCCACCGCGCCGGTAGGTGCCGCCGCCGTACCGGCCGATCGGCACCAGCTCGCGACGCTTCCGGCAGAACGAGCACGCCCCGCGCATCAGGACCCCTCCTCGGTCTCGACGGTCTCGCCCGGCACGTAGGCGAGCGAGGTGAAGACGCCGCGCGAGTCCCGGGGACCGTACGCGGTGTTGCTCGGCGAGTACAGCAGATCGCCGACGACCATGACCCTGCCGTCCTCCCAGCCGAGGTCGATGATGCGGGTCACGCGGACCCGCTGGACCGGGGAGGCGCCCGTGCGCCACTTCCGCAGCCGCGCGACCTTCCCGACGAGCTCGGGACCGACCGTGGCCGTGGTCAACATCCCGCGTCCTCGCGCAGCTTCGCGTCCGCCGCCGCGGCCCAGTAGGCGTCCACGCGTGCCTTGTGGGGCTCGCCGACCTCTTCGCCGCTACGGCTGCGGCACGGCTCGCCGGGAACAGCCTTGCAACGCGTGCAGTGGAGATCGTTCATCCCCAGTCGCATCACCTCGTCGAAGCTGAGGTGGGCGGTCAGCTCGGAGTTCGTCGCCGTGCTCATGCCCGCGCCGCCCGGTGGATGAGCGCGTTGCGGATGTTGCCGACGGACGGGCGGGCGACCGTGCCGTCGATGACGTCCTCGGCGACGACGGCCATGAAGAGCGCGTTCTCGATCTGCGCGGTGGTGGTCTCCGCGGCCCAGCGCCCGCACCGGGCGGCGGCGAGGTCGCCCTCTTCGACGGTGGAGGCGGCGACCCGGAGGACGGCGTCGTAGATGCTGAGGCCGGGGGTGTGGTCGAGCATGAGCCGGACGCTCGTGGCGAGGATGTCGAGGGCCTCGGAGTAGGAGTTGACGTAGAGGGCGGTGGTGGGCTGCGTGTCGTTCATGGGTCCAGAGTAAAGCCCCTTGACACGCGCAGTCAAGCAACTTGACGCAATCCATCCCCACGGACCCCGGATGCGCGCTACCGTGAGCGTCGCTCAACCATCTGAGCAACCCAGAGCGAAGGGAACCCCATGAAGAACAGGCTCACCGCGGCGCTCACCGCGACGGCTCTCGCGATCCCCCTCGCGGGCGCCGCCGTCATCGTGACCGCCGGGCCGGGCTCGGCCCACACCCCGAGCGCCTCCGGCACGTGTCAGGCCGTCACCGGCTCCGGCACCGCCTACGAGAAGGGCGACACCGTCACCGTCTACATCGACGGCGCCAAGGTCGCCGACGACAAGGCCGGGAACGACGGCAAGCTCAACGCCTCGGCGACCCCGCCGCAGGACGGCGAGATCCACGGGTGGAAGGTCGTCTTCGACTCGAAGTCGAACGCCTACGACCGCACCTACACCGGCGACGTCGGCCCCTGCGGGGAGACCACCGGCGTCGACAAGAAGATCGAGTTCTGCCACAACGGCAACGTCATCGACACCAGCGTCTTCGCGTTCTACCAGTCCGGCCACGTCGACCACGGCACCGACATCTACCCCTCCGGGTCGTTCACCAAGAACGGGAAGACGTTCTCGTGGCCCGCGCAGGGCGACCTCTCCCTCATCGCGACCGGCTGCCAGAGCGCGCCCGACCGCGAGACCCAGACGCGCGACGTCACCCTCCCGCCGAACTGCGAGGAGCTCACCGTCACGACCGAGCACCAGTCCCGCACGCAGGACGCCCCGACGTGGGACGGCAAGCGGTGGGTGCCCGGCGCGTGGGGCCCGTGGACCGTCGTCTCCAGCGACTCCCGCCCGGCGACCGTTCAGGAGTGCCCGAACCCGCCGCTGCCCGAGCCGCAGGTCGAGACCCGGCCCGGCGCCGGTGAGCCCGTCTGCTACCCCGACGGCGGCGGCACCGTGCCGACGTGGACCGAGCAGCGCAGCCGCGAGGCCCACTACGAGGGCCGTGAGCTCGTCTGGGGCGACTGGACCGACTGGACCAAGGTCCCCGAGTCCGACAGCACCCGCGACGCCACCAGCGAGGAGTGCCCCGCCGGTGAGCTGCCCGACGCCCAGACCGAGACCCGCCCCGCCGAGGGCACCCCGGTCTGCGCCGACGGCGTCGTCCCGACGTGGACCGAGTCCCGCCACCGCGAGGCCTCGTGGGTCGACCACGAGATCGTGTGGGGCGAGTGGTCGGAGTGGGAGAAGGTCGAGGACAGCGACGGCACCCGCGACGCGACGACCGAGGAGTGCCCGCAGCTCCCGGCCGACGAGGTCGAGACCCGTGACGTCCCGCAGTCCCCGGTCTGCACCGACGAGGGCGGCACCGTCGCCACGTACCACGACTCCCGCAGCCGCTCCGCGTACTACGGCGAGGACAACGCCGTCGTGTGGGGCGAGTGGAGCGGGTGGGTCACCGACAGCGTGACCACGCGTGACGCCACGGTCGAGGAGTGCCCGCCCACCCCGACCCCGACGCCGACGCCGACGCCGACCCCGCCGGGTTCCGGCGGCACCCCGCCCGCCGCTGCCCCGCCGGTGAAGAACCCGCCGATGCTGGCGCAGACCGGCTCGGACACCCTCCTCTACGGAGGCCTCACCGGTGCGGCGCTCATCGCGCTCGGCGTGCTCGGGCTCGCGTACGCGCACCGCCCCCGCCGCGGCACGCGCCTCGGCTGACCCACCCCGCCCCGGGGCGCCCGCAACCAAGCGGGCGCCCCGGGGCCCAACCCCCGTCGGAAGGGACACCACCGTGACCAAGATCGACCACGTCGTCTACCAGCCCGTCAAGGACCGCGCCCATGCGAGCACCGAGCTCGACACCCACACCGTCATCCGCCGCCTCATGGAGTTCGGCAAGGCGAAGAACGGGGTCGACAAGAGCGTCGACGACCCCGTGGACGTGAAGTCCGTCGTCCTCAGCGACCGCGCCGCGATCGAGAACTTCGCCGGGACGCTGCGAGAGGAGGCCCGCCGCAACCAGCGCACCGCGATCCAGCAGGAGGTCGACGACGTCGAGGAGCTGTGGCGCGAGCGTCTCGACCTCGCCATCGAGGCCCTCCTCTACATCGGCACCGAGCTGGAGAAGCGCGCCATGACCAAGGACCGTGATGACCCGATCGAGCAGCTCCAGCGCATCGCCTACGCCGTTGCCGACACCGTCAACCACGGCTCCACCGGCGCCACGAACCTGCGCACCAGCCTCGTGAACGCCCGCCTCCGGAGCCCGCTGAAGGCTGCGGCGCAGGCGGGCGCGATCCGTGACCTCCTCCTGTCCCTCGCCGACAGGCTCTACCCCATCCACGACGACCTCCTCGCCGGTGTCTCCGCCGCCGCTGAGCCGCCGCGGGACCGGCTGGGTCGGTGACCCGCTCGAAGCGGCAGCCCGCCGGGCCGGTGTGCTCGCCCGACTGCCCCCACCACCGCTACCCCGACCGGATGCGCGTCTACCACCCGACGGCCGAGCAGCGGCAGGCCCGCGCGCGACGCAACGGAGTGAGGATCTGGCCGTGGTGATCGCCCTGACCGCCGCCGCCGTGTTCGTCCTCGGCGTCCTCGCCGGGATGTCGCTGCGCCCGCGCAACCAACCCGTCCACCACGACCGGCCGAAGGTGATGCACCCTCGGACCGTGCCGTCGTCCCGGCGCGTGCTGCGCGCCACCCGGAGGAGCTGACCCATGGTCGCCAGAACCCGCGCTCACCTCGACCACGCCGTCTCGTCCACGACCGTCCGTGACGGCGACGGCCGGGACGTCATCACCACCCCGGACCTCCAGATCGAGCTCAACTGGGACGTCGGCGACGGGGAGCGAGCCCTGTCCGTGCTGGAGTCCGCGACTGACATCGTCGCGTGGCAGGTCGTCAAGGACTCCGGCATCGACCCTGACGTCGTGCTCCAGCGGCAGCTCGCGCGGGTCCGCCGCGCCCTCGACGAGGCCCGCACCCTGTACGAGCACCCGGGTGAGCTCGACTGGTCCCTCAGCGGGTTCGTCGAGACCAACGACGCCCTCGGGATCGTCCCCCTCGGGTATCGCCGCCGGGTCATCGCTGACGCCCTCGACCACGTCGAGCGGGCCCTCGACGAGCTCGACGCCCGCCTCAACCCGAAGCCGAAGGAGAGCACCGAGCCGTGAGCCAGCTCCAGTACGCAACCAAGCGGCTCGCCGACACCGTCGCCGAGGTCGAGGCCGAGCTCGCGCGGCGGGCTGAGCAGCCACCGCACACCCCGCCCCACCTTCAGCAGGACGCCACCGGCCGGTACATCCTCGTCGACGCGTACGCCGCGCTCGTGACCGGGTACGCCGCTCTGGAGAGGAGCCGTCGTGGTTGAGCCGTTCCGCTTCGCGCCGGTCGCGATCAGCCGCGAGGACCTCATGCCGAAGCCGAACATCCTCGACGAGGTGAGTGAGGCGCTCCGGGTGCTCGCCCGCGCCTCCGACGCCGCCCAGAACTCCTTCGAGAACCTCGTGCGCACCGCGGCCCGTCAGTACGACGCGCGCGTCGCGGACGTCCTCGGCGTGCCGGTTGCCGCTCTCACCGGGGTGCGGGTGCACCTCGCGTCGGCCATGCCCGACGGGCACGTCTACGTTGCGCAGATCCCTCCGCTCGGGCCCGGCCCGGACGAGACCGTCATCTTCATCGGCACCTACCGCAGGCCCGCCGCCGAGTTCCGTCCCAGCCTCGACGACATCGCCGAGGAGGCCCGGCTCATCGTGCGCAGCGGGATGGCCGACGAGCTTGCGTGGCTCGGGCAAGACCCCGAGTGGCTGGGCACCACCGAGCAGGTCCTCCGCCTCCTGCGCGACGGGCCCCGCGTCATCCCCGTCAACCCGTCTCCATGACGATCCACCGGTACCGGTCCGCCTGCGACGTCCAGCTCCCTGACAGACCGTTCCAGCGCCGGTGGTGGACACGAAAGACGCAGGAGGAGCGAGTCCGTCAGGCGCAGTGGGCGTACCCCGGTGGGCTCATCGCCGATCGGTGTCAGTTCGGCCCACGGCGGCTCGTGCTCGTTGGCGAGCTCGACCTCGACACGGTGCACGCCGTCCTCGAACAGGCGCACGCCGTCACGCTGTGGACGCTCGCCACGATGTACGGCATGGAGCAGTACCGGTACCACCACGAGGCCCCCGAGCCGGTCCGCTGGTCCATCCACGTCGACCCATCCCGTTGACCCGGGGCCACCGTGTATAGTCCCTTGACATGAGCGAGATTGGAACCCGCACCATGCACCCGATGATCCACACCGCGCCCGGCAACGTGCTCTGGGTCGACCTCCACGCCGACCCCCGCAGCCTGACGCCCAACGGACCCGGCGAGCTGCCCGGCCACTTCACCGACCTCCCCCGGCCGCTCTTCGAGCGCGTCGCCGAGCTCCTCGACTACGAGGGCGCCTCCTGCGACCTCGGTGACGCCTGCGCCGGTGCCCGCGAGCGGTCCATCATCGACGGCAAAACGACCTACGAGGGCGCTGCCGTCGGGGTGACCCTCCACACCACCGAGGACTCCTACGGCCGGGAGCGCGAGTCGGCCTCGTTCGAGGCCTGCGACGTCGTCTACGTCGTCGTCGACGGCGAGGAGCGCGTCACCGTCCTCTGCGAGGAGGACTCCTACGTGTGGGAGCGCGCCATCACCGGCAAGGACCTCGGTCGATGATCGGCCACATCCGCAGCGAGAGCGACCGCCACGCGCGGATCGAGGAGCTCAGCAAGCGTGCCTCCCGGATCTCCGCCGGGAGTGCGACCATCAACGACCTCTCCTCCCCGTACGGGTGGGACTTCGACGAGGTCGTCCGCGAGTGGGAGGCGCTGGAGAACGGGCACGACCTCGTGCACCCCAACCGCGACGAGTGCGGCGGCGTCGGCGCCTGCGTCCTCATGTACCGCGCCCACGAGCTCGAACAGCAGATGATCGAGCTCCTCAACGACCGTCGCGTCCGGCTCGCTCAGGCAGCCCGCCGTGGCTGACCGGATTGCCCTCCGCTCCGGCACCCGCGAGTGCACCGGCATCGCGCCGTGGCGCCCCCGCTGGCGCGCCCGGATCGCCGTCTTCGAGGTCGGTGTGCCCGAGCCGCTCCACGAGTACCTCGCTCGGCCCCGCTGGACGCAGCGCGGCGCCGAGCACGACCTCCCCCAGCTCCGCCAGCTCGCTGTCCGCCACGTCAAGCTCGCCCACCCCAGCGCCATGATCTGGGGCGACGAGCAGTGGTTCAACGACGCCCGCGACAGCCTCCTCGCCGAGCTGGAGCGCAACCAGAAGGGATGCACCGATGGGTGACGGCACGAACATCGAGTGGACCGACGCGACGTGGAACCCGGCCACCGGCTGCACCCGCGTCTCCCCCGGCTGCGACCACTGCTACATCGACCGGACCCCGCCGTTCCGGATGAACGGGCGCGCCTTCCACAAGGAAGGCGTCGGCGGCTCGACCGGCGTGCTCCTCCACCCGGACCGGCTCGACCAGCCCCTCCGCTGGACCCGCCCGCGCCGGGTCTTCGTGAACTCGCTGAGCGACCTCTTCCACGACGACATCCCCGACGAGTTCATCGCCGAGGTCTTCGCCGTGATGGCGCTCGCGCCCCGGCACACCTTCCAGCTCCTCACGAAGCGCCACGGGCGCCTGCGGTCCCTCCTGACCAACCCGTGCGTCATCGACGGCCCCAGCGGGCCCCTGACGTTCGAGGACGTCGTGCGGAACGTCGCGTGGAACATGCGCAACCGGTGGCTCGCCGAGCACCCCGGCAAGGTGCCATCGTTCCCCAAGGGCGACGCGTTCGCGTGGCCGCTGCCGAACGTCTGGGTCGGCGTCACCGTCGAGGACCAGACCCGCGCCGACCTCCGGATCCCCGCGCTCCTCCAGACCCCGGCCGCGGTCCGGTTCCTCTCCGCCGAGCCCCTCCTCGGCCCGGTCGACCTCACGCGATGGCTCGACGTCGAGGTCGAGTGCGGACGTCGCCCTGACGCGCTGGACTGGGTCATCGCGGGCGGCGAGTCCGGCCCCGGCGCCCGGCCGATGCACCCCGACTGGGCGCGGTCGCTGCGCGACCAGTGCACCGCTGCCGGGGTCGCGTTCCTGTTCAAGCAATGGGGCGAGTGGGCCCCCGTGCCAGCCGACACCGACGGCGCAGTCGGCTTCACCCCGCGCGGCTTCTTCACCTCGAAGATCGAGTACAGCTCCGACCGCTTCCCCTCGGGGTCCACGACTCCGGTCGGCGAGCTTATCAAGCGCGTCGGGAAGAAGGCTGCCGGACGTGAGCTCGACGGCGTCACCCACGACGGCTACCCCGCAACCAAGATCGTCGCGCCGTGAGCTCGTGGCGGCGCGTCCCGGTCAGCTCCGGCGCCCTCGTGGCGGCGTGCCCCGGCGTGCGGTCGTGGATGCGCGAGGCCGAGCCCGGCACGCACCTGACCGTGATCCGCACCCGCGAGCAGCACGAGCCCGGCGGGCCGTTCCTGACGCACGTGTCCATCAGCCACCGCACCAACGGGGACGACCCGCAGCCCGGCCGGTACCCGACGTGGGACGAGCAGAAGGAGGCCGTGTGGCGGTTCGCCCCCGGCTTGCAGATGGCGTCGTACCTGCCTTCCGAGGACGACGACGGCTACGTCAACGTCCACGAGACCACCTTCCACTGGTGGGAAGTCCCCGCCAGCCACACCGAGAGGACGAGCACGTGAAGCGCACCATCATCCGGATCAAGCGGGGCCTCGGAGGGCCCTACATCACCATCGAGGACACCAACCGCGAGATCCTCGCCACCACCGAGACGTACGACTCCAACGCCAACGCCCGCCGGGCCGCGCGGACCCTGAAGTCCCGCATCCTCTTCGCGACCATCCGCGACGAGCTCTGACCCGACACCGGGCCAGCGCAACCAAGTTAGAGCGAGAACCGAACCGAGAGAACGGAACCCACCATGAAGAAGCTCCTCATCGTCGCCGCCATGGGCACGCTCGCGCTCACCGGCTGCGGCGGCGCCGCAAAGACAGGCGAGTTCGCCGCCCCGGCGCCCACCGTCACCGTCACCGCCACCCCCAAGGCGGAGACCCGAGACGTCGAGGTCGTCCCGCAGGTCTGCCTCGACGCCCTCGACGCGGGCGAGAAGGTCAGCGGCGCCGGAGGCAAGGGCCTCACCAGCGCCGCCAACGTCCTCGGCGAGATCCCCAACCTCATCGACGCGATCCTCGCCGGAGACGTCGACGAGATCGACCGGATCACCGCCGTCGCCGAGAAGGAGACCACCAAGCTGAACAGCCTCGGCATGGACGACCTCGTGTCGGCCTACAACGAGAAGGCCGACGCCTGCCGCGCCACGGCGAAGGGGAGTGCCTGACCATGACCAGCCCCCACGAGGACCCCGCCAACGCTCCTCGTCTCGCGCTCATGCGCGAGATCGCCGTGCTCGAAGGCGAGGGCATCAACCAGTCGATCGAGGCTCGCCGCGAGAGGCTCCGCGAGCGCACGGCAGAGATCGAGGAGGAGCAGGCGCGGATCGACCGGGACGAGCGCGCCCTGTCGGAGCTGCGGATCGCGCTCGACCGCCTCGGTGGGCCCATCCCCGAGGAGAACGACGAGCCGCCCTTCTGACCCGGCGCGCACGAGCTGCGGGGCCCTCGACCGGGTAGTGGTCGAGGGCCCCGCGCATTCCCGCTGTGGCGCGCTACCGTGGACCCGTCCAACCCCGAAGTACCCCGAAGTGAAGGAGCACGACCATGGCTGCCACCGCGAAGCGCGGCGAGGAGTTCAACCGTCTTCTGGCCGAGCAGGGGTTCGTCACCCGCTCGATGAAGTACGGCTACCGCCCAGACGACGAAGCGAAGGCGGCCATCGACGCACGGGCCGCCCGGCTCGTCGAGCTGGCCGAGCTCTTCGGCCCCGCGATTCTGGGCGACTTGACGCCCGAGCGGTACGTCAACGACCGCATCGCGACGTGGGTCACGGCCAACCCGCTCGCCCTCACCACCCAGCGGGTGCAGGAACTCATCGAGGGGCCACCGCGCCCGCCGCACGTCTCGGCATCGGTCCGGACGGTCCGGGCGAAGATCGGGACTCCCGGCAGCGGCGGCTACCTCTACCAGTTCACCGCCGACGACGTCGCCATCACGGATGGTGGCGCGTTCGAGCTCGTCATCCCGGACTCGGTGGCTGAGCACTTCCGCCAGCAGGGACGCCGCGAGATCCAGCGCCAGTTTGCGGACCTCCTCGCGCTGAAGTCCCACCTCTGACCGCCGCAGTCAGGGGCTTGACGCGCCTTCCGGTGTTTCTCTCTGGACGGTTGTCACCCCCCTGTGCGATGCTCATATACATGAGCGCAGAGTTCGAGCGGTGCGAGCACGGCGGAACCGCCGCGTACTGCCCCGACTGCATCGCTGAGTCGCGGGCCGTCCACGACACCACGATGATCGACCGCCCGGTCATCGGAGCCACCATCACTGCCCAGTACGCAGGCGACTGCGCGTGCTGCGGCTTCCGGTACCCCGAGGGCACCCGCATCGTCTACGTCGACGACGGCGACATGGTCCTCGGCTGGGTGGGCGAAAAGCACCTCGCCCGCCAGAACGCCACCCAGTCCATCTACGCAGCCGCCTCGTAGGGCACCTCGGATCCGCCGGGGCGCCACCAGCCCCCGGAAGGAGACCCAGATGCCCATGCCCCGCCACCTCGCGTTCGCCGCGCAGACCCTCGCGTACGAGGCCCATGGCGAGCAGGTCGACAAGGCCGGGGAGCCGTACTTCGGCCACCTCGCCCGCGTCGCCCGTCGCGTCGCCGAGCAGCGCCCGGACCGCCCGGACCTGATCGCCGTCGCGTGGCTCCACGACCTCGTCGAGGACACGCGCCTGACCATCGGGCACCTCGCGAACTGGGGCTACCCCGCCCCGGTCGTCGAGCTCGTCCACGCCCTGACCCACGTCCGGAACGAGCCGCGCGCCGACTACGTTGCGCGGATCCGCGCCGCCGGGCCGGGCGCCGTGCTCGTCAAGCTCGCCGACATTGCGGACAACTCCGACCCCGCCCGGCTCGCCGTCCTCCCCGAGGGCGACCGGGCCCGGCTGGAGACGAAGTACGCCCGCGACCGCGCCGCGCTCCTCCTGTAGGCTGCACCGCGCGGTGTGGAGCAGCTCGGTAGCTCGTCGGACTCATACTCCGGAGGTCGTCGGTTCAAATCCGGCCACCGCAACCGAGTCAGGAGCGGCGTCCGTAGGGAGGCATCCCCACGGGCGCCGCTTCTCGTGCATGATGAGCCGCGGCGGGGTCGACCCGGTGCCTCCCGGCTCCGGCGCAGATCCCCTTCCGCCACCGGCAGCTTCACCCCCCCGGAGCCCCGGAAGAGCGGAGGCGGGTCCCCGAGCTGGGAACCCTGTCCCGGGCCGACCCCGCCACCTGAACCGGCCACCACGGGGAGAGCGAGAACCCGATGCGACGCATGTCCTGCGCGATGACCAAGGAAGCCGTCATCGCCCGCCAGAAGACCGTCACCCGACGCAAGGGCTGGACCATGGCGAAGGTCGGCGACCGGCTCCACCTCGTCACGAAGACGATGGGCCTGAAGAAGGGCGAGACCGCCGACACCCTCGGCTACGTGGAGATCGTCGACATCCGCCGCGAGCCCCTCAGCGAGCTCACCGCCGATGACGTCGAGCGCGAGGGCTACCCCGGGATGCGCCCGGACGAGTTCATCCGCCGCTTCTTCGAGCCGCAGGGCATCCGCCCCTCCGACTTCGTCACCCGCATCGAGTGGCGCTACATCGAGGCCCCGTGATGGCGACCACCTACACCGGTCGCAAGGCTGTCGTCCGGCGCGTCCCCACCCCGCCGATCCTGCGGCGCAACCCCCTCTCCCAGAGCGAGCTCTCGTGGCGCGCGTCCATCCCCGGCCGCGTCTACCTCGTCGGCGACGGGCTCCACTTCGACCAGTGGGACGGCGCCATCAGCTACGTCACCGACCCCGAAGCTTGGCCCCGGGAGGACCAGCCATGAGCGACCCCATCGACGCCCCGGACCTGCCGGTCGACTTCCCCCGCGAGGACGTGGTCCTCACCGCCGCCGACCACTACCGCAGGGGCCTGTGGTTCCTCAGCGTCACCCCGCAGACCGGCGACAGCTTCCACGAGGACTACGTCGAGAACCTCCTCGCCGCGAACGCCCACCTCCAGATCGCTGCCATCCGTGCAGCCAACTTCGAGGAGTCCCTCGCCGACGTCGCGTGGCTCGCGCCCGACCCGGACGCCAGCGGGCTCGTCACCGTGCCCCCGGCGCTCCGCCCACGCGATGAGTGACGAGCGCCCCGACGCTGCCGGGGTCCGGCCGCTGAAGGCCGCGGTGCACGACGGGAAGGTCTACCTCGACCTGAGCAGCTTCACCGAGGGCTTCCGCGCACGCGCCGACGCCGTCGAGGAGCAGGGCTACCACGACGTCGCCCAGCTCTACCGGCGCGAGGCCGACGAGCTCGACACCGCCGCCATCGAGTGGCTCACCGACGTCGACCCGCCCCGGCTGCCCCTGCCGCGCAGCATCAGCGGCGTGACGTCGATGCTGTCCGCCCAGCTCGTCGGGGAGGCCCTCAGCGAGAACGAGGACGTGAAGCTGCCGCTGACCCTCCCGGACGGGAGCCAGCTCGTCGTCGACATCCACGTCAACCGCACCGGCCCCCGGTGGTGACCGTGCCCGCACCCAAGATGACCGCTACCGAGGTCGCCGACGGCGTCCGCCGCCGGTACGGCTGCCTCAACGGCCACGCCCAGCTCCCGCCCGAGTGGGCTGCGCTGGAGGAGTTCTCGCTCTACCCCGGAGGTGGTCGCAGCCGCGCCGACCTCTTCCTCGTGAAGGCATGGCGCTCGGGCGGGCACCTCCGCCATGGCGTCGAGATCAAGGTCTCGCGCTCCGACCTGAAGCACGAGCTCGACGACCTCCGCAAGTCCGAGCCGATCCGTTCCGTGTGCCACGAGTTCTGGCTCGCCACCCCCAAGGGCCTCGTCCACGCCGACGACCCCATCCCGGCCGACTGGGGGATCTACGAGGTCACCCCCACCGCGACCACCGTGCGCCGCCGCGCCGCGCGCAACCAAACCCCGGAGGAGCTGCCCTACAGCGCGACCGTCGAGGCGTTCCGGCGGGCCGCGCGCGCCGAGGCCCGGATCCGGACCGCCGAGGACGGCGATACCGCCGCGCAGCTCGTCGTCGCGCTCCGAGAACGAGACGCCGCCGTCTCGTCCCGGATCCGCGCCCAGAACGAGCTCACCACCGCCCGGCAGCGAGCCGTCAGGGCCAGCACCGTCCTCGCCCGGTACGCCCCCAGCCTGCGGTGCTCCATGTGCCAGACCCCGGTGCACTTCCGCCGCGGGATCCTCACCCACGTCGAGCGCCAGCCCCGGTGCTCGTACCCCTACATCGACGAGAACTCGCTACCGGAGGACACCCCAGATGGCTGACACCGACCCGGACCTCAACCGCGGCCTCTACGGCAAGTACCTCGTGCAGCGCGCCGACGGCGACCCCGCCCAGAAGCACACCGACTGCCGGTACTTCGTGCTCGACCCCGAGCACGACCCAGCCGCGCTCGCCGCGCTCTCCGCCTACATCGAAGAGGCCCGCGACCTCGGCTACGTCCAGCTCGCCGACGACCTCGACGTCTGGCTGGAGCAGCTCTACGCGCACCACCCGCCCCAGTCGTAGCAGACACCGGCGCGCGGCCAACCCACTGCCCGGCCGCTCTCTACGCTGAACGGCATGAGCTACCTCGTGGAGGTCACCATCCAGCGCGGACAGGACGTCGCGCTGGCATGGACCTACCCCACGGAGGCAGCACCCGAGGACGTCTCCGCGTGGTCCGGAGAGGCCCGCTTCACCGACCTCCGTGGCCGGACCCTCGCCTCGTTCACCACCGCCTCCGGGCACGTCACCCTCGCCGCCGACGGGCGCGTCGAGCTGAACATCCCCGCCGCGACCACCGAGGAGTGGGAGTGGTGGACCGGGCGGCTCATCGTCACCCTCACCGACCCTGACGGTGCGCTCCACCCGTTCGTCGAAGGCATCTTCGTTGCGGCCGACGAGGTCACCACGGCCTCCGAGAACGCGCTCCCGATCGAGTACGCCACCAAGGCGCAGCTCGACGAGCTCGCCGCGCGGGTCACCGCGCTGGAGTCCGGCCCGTAACCCCATCCCCGGGGGACCCCCGCGCTCGGTACTGTGAGCAACGCACTCACCACCGAGCGAGAAAGGGGTGCGGCACGTGGACGACGACAGTCTCCATCGCAACAGCTTCACCATGCGGATCTCCCGCGAGGATGCGCTCAGCTACGGCTTCGAGCAGCCCACCCCCGAGGAGGTGACCACGGCCCGGGCCCGGCTCGTCGGGTTCCACGCCGAGCAGGTCGCCGCGCACGAGGAGACCAAGGTGTTCCTCTCGCGCGTGGCCGTCCACTCCACGGGCGACGACCTGACCGCGCGGCTCCTCCGTCTGCACCACCACGGCGAGGGCGACTGGGACCGCCGCGACTGCGTCGCCTGCGGGAACGGCGACCACCCCATCGCGTGGCCGTGCGAGACCGCCGGGCTCGTGCTCGACGAGCTCGGGGTCGTCATCCCCGCCGACGTCGTCATCGACGAGCCGCGGCCGATCGGCGAGCCCGACCCGGACAACCCCTACTGGCCGTACCCCAAGAGCCGTCAGGCGTTCCTCGACGCGTTCTTCCCCATGTCCTTCGTCACGCTGTCCGAGCCGATCACCTACCCCACCCGCGAGGAGTCCCCGTGACCCGCCGCTACGCCGACGGCACCACCGTCTCCGTCTCCAGCTCCCAGAGCGAGATCCGGAAGACCCTCACCGCCTACGGCGCCACCGGGTTCGCGTTCGGACAGGACGAGAACCGCTACCTCGTGATGTTCCGCGCCCACGACCGGAACGTCCGGTTCGCCGTGCCCGCCCCCACCCTCGACGACGTCGCACGCACCCCCGCTGGGAAGAACCGCACCACCGTCCAGCGCGAGGCGGCGCTCATCGCCGAGGAGAAGCGCCTCTGGCGCTGCCTCGCCCTCGCGATCAAGGCGAAGCTGGAGGTCGTCCAGTCCGGCATCGCGACCTTCGAGGACGAGTTCCTCCACGCCACCGTGCTCCCCTCCGGCCGCACCGTCGGCGAGGAGGTCGCGCCGCTCGTCGAGCAGGCGTACGTCGAGGGCCGGATGCCGTCCGAGCTCCTCCAGATCGTAGGGAGCTGACCGTGCAGTACCTCAACAACGCGCTCTACTTCGCCGGGTGCATCCTCGTCGCAGTCGGCTCCGCCCGGCCACGCGCAACCAAGCTGTCGATCAACCGGTGGCAGACCATCGGGTTTGCGCTCCTCGTCCTCGGGTTCTTCGCCGAGGCGGCGATCGACGAGCACTACGGCCCGACCATGCTGTGGATGCTCTTCGCGGCCACCGTCGCTGCGGGCATCCTCGGCTGGCTCATCCCCCGATCCGCTCTGCCCTGCCTCATCGGGCGGCACAGCGACCGCATCGTCAACGTCGTCTCCGCCGAGAGCCACGATGGGACCGTCGAGCTGCGCTTCGAGTTCGGCGCCATCACCGACAACGACCGCGAGCTCCTCCTCACCGAGCTCCTCCCCCACGGGCGCGTCGTCCGTGCCGAGTGCGCGAAGTGCGGCGCCAACGTCGCCAAGCACGCCGGGCCGGGTGCCGCGTGAACGGCTACGCGAGGTCGCTCTACGTCCAAGGCCGACGGTCCGCAACGAAGTCCCTGCGCGACGAGCTCGCCCGACACTCCCTCGACGACCGCCGCACGCACTCCGGCCGACTCGCGGAGGGCCTCGAACGCGCCCTGCGGATCATCGACCCAGCCCCAGAGCTCCCCGACGGCCCGTGGGAGCAGCTCGTCGGCACCATCGTTCCCGACGCGGGGATCGACGCCGTCTCGGTCGGGCTCGCCGTCGGCGACCCATCCCTCCACCCGCCCGGGTCGGAGGAGTATCCAGACCCGTACCCGATCCGCTTGCGGGTCGAGGACGGCGGCGACGACGTCACAGCCACCGCCTACCTCAGCTTCGACGACGCGCTCGACCTGTGCCGCCAGCTCACGCTCGCGGTGCAGACCGGCAGGGAGCGCATCCGTCGCAACGAGACCAAGAGAGGAACCCCGCAGTGACCCCAGAGGAGATCAAGAAGATCGCCGACCCTGCCGCGCGCGCCAAGGAGTCCGAGGGCTTCCTCGATCGAGGACGTGACGCCCTCGCCACCGTGAAGAAGATCCGCGACGACGCCATCGCAGAGCTCCTCGTCAAGGGAGGATCACAGCGTGAGGTCGCCAAGGCTGTCGGAGTCTCTCCGACGACGGTCGCTGGGATTGCCGCTGCGCAGGGCATCGTCGTCCAGAGGGTCGCAACGAAACGCGCGGAGCCGAAGGGCGGGAAGCGTGCTTCGTGACCTGTGGCGCGCGCGGTGCCGGTGGCGCCTCGCGAAGCACCGCCCGGTGCGGGTCATCACCGGCATGGAGCCGATGGGCTCACTCCCCGACGGGCCGCTCAGCTACGCCATCACGTCCCAGTTCCACCGGTGCGGCAACTGCGGCCTCCGGCTGAACGAGGACCACTACACGCTGCGCGAGGTCGAGGACGCCTGACGGCGAGCGCACCGAGCCGCAGCGAGCTCGGACGTGTGCCGGTGCCCGCACCGCCACACCCGGGTGAAGTTCTCGTCGATGACGCCTTCCCACATGGCCCGGTCCTCGGGGTGTCGGACGCCGCGCATCAGGACGGGCACGGACCGATCGTCCCGGTGCCGCCCCGCGTAGGGGTGGAGGCGCCGCTCGATGTCGGCCACGGTCAGCCCGTGGCGCTTCACAGGGCGCCCTCGCGCATGGCGGCGGCGTAGACCTCGCCGTAGATGCGGCTGCACTCGTCCTCGTCGGCGCCGTTGACGCGGGCAGCCCGGGCAGCGTCGACGGCCTGCGCGGTGGCGTCGATGGCCGTGCGGCTCGGGGTGACGGGGTGCTTGTAGTCGCCGGGGCGGGTGAGGGAGTTCATGACCGGGGTTCCTTGTCGGTGGGTTGGTGTAGGGCCTTGACGACACCCATAGTGGGACCTCCCCATGGGCCTGTCAAGCCACTTGACTGAACTCGCTTCGGCAGGGCACCCCGGAACCTCACCCCACCCAGTCCGCCCGAGAGAGGAGGATGGGTCGCGTCAGCTCCACCGCAGACCCCCACCGAAAGGCCGCAGATGTCCACACCCGCCGCGTACCGCTTCGACCCCACGAAGCCGAAGACGGTCTCGAACTACCCGCTCCTCGCCAACCGGAAGTGGCACCCCACCCGGAACCTCCCCATCCTCGGCGGTGTCAACCACATCACCGCCGGGGTCACCGACCAGTCGGCCCCCGACACCTCCGCCGAGGGCACCATCCGCTACGGCCAGACCACCACGGTCGACGCCTCGTGGACCGGCATCCTCGACAGCGACAGCATCGTCGACTGCCTCCCCGACGACTACACCGCGTGGGCGCAGGGCGTCTCCGGACACTCGTTCAACAGCCCCTTCGTGTCGCTGGAGATCGGCTGCGGAACCACGAACTGGGCTGCGATCGGCGAGGCGTGGCGCGAGGCCGTGATGACGAACATGGTCATCTACTGGGCGCCGCGCGTCGAGCACTACGGCTGGCCGATCGAGTACCAGTTCGACCGCGACAAGATCGACTGGCTCATCGCCAAGGAGCTCGCCGTCGGGTTCACCGACCACCACGTGCTCAACCCCTCGCAGCGGTCGGACCCGTTCTGGTACAAGGGCCACAACACCTTCCCGTACGCCGAGTTCCTCGACCGGCTCCGCAAGGCGCTGAAGGACGGGGTGCCGAAGCCGACCACGCCGACCTACCCCGGCGGCAGCGGCTCGGCGAAGCTCGCGATCGACGGGCGCATGGGCCCGCTGACCGTCACCAAGTGGCAGCGCGTCATGGGCACCACCCCGGACAGCGTCATCAGCTACCCCCGCTCCGAGCTCGTCGCCGCGGTGCAGGTCTACCTCAACGCGGCCGGTCGCCGGGACAAGCACGGGCGCAAGCTCGTCGTCGACGGCAAGGGCATTCTGCCGAACCTCTCCCGCAACGCCGGGCCGTCGAACACGATCGCGGCGCTCCAGCGGCACCTCGGGACCACGATGGACGAGATCCTGTCCTACCCCCGCAGCAACGCCGTGATGGCGCTTCAGGAGCGGCTCAACAAGGCGAAGGACGGGTCGAAGAAGTTCTGACCCGCCCCCCGCAACCAAGAGGGCCCCAGCTCGTCTCCGAGCTGGGGCCCTCTGCGTCGGCCCACCGTTGACCTCTCGCACGACACAGCGTAGAGCACCCCGCAGACCCGCCGAATGTGTAGACCCTTGACCGCGAGCGCCGAAGATGGTCTATGGTGTCCGTCATCGGGTCCGCGAGCGAGGCGGACCCCCAACGGAAGGACCCCGATGACCACGGTCACCGAGAAGGCGCTGCGGGACGCAGCCATCCACGACGCCACCACCCGCGACGACATCGTCGCCTACGAGGTCGCCACCGGGAAGACGTTCAAGCGCGAGCTCCCGGCCCTCCTGCCCTCGACACCGAACGTCGAGCCCACCCACGACCTCATCGACCCGGCCGTGCAGCAGCTCGTCGAGCGCATCATCGGCCGCACGATCGTGCCCGCCATGAACGTCTCGTTCGCCCGCTCCATGCTGAAGCGGTGGGCCGTCGCGCAGATGCGGGAGGCGACCCGATGATCGACCGCATCTTCATCAACCGAGGCCCGCAGGACGTGCTCGACCTCGTCGCCGAGCACGAGCGGATCCGGAAGGAGTACGAGCAGACGCGGCAGCGGCTCGTCGGACGAGCCCGGGAGATCGAGCAGCAGATCGACGAGCTGAACCTCAGCCGTCGCCCCGAGCTGCCGACCCCGGCCCAGCGCGAGGGCATCCGCAACGCCCTCGACGAGATCCGCAAGCGCACCGTCCCAGAGAGCCACCACGGCGACGCCTGCGCCCCCGGCACGGACCGGCCCAGCCGAGACGTCGTCGTCGACGGGCACCGCGGCTGGCTCTCCGTGCAGCACCACAGCCCCTACAGCCAGACCCGCCGCGGCGGGAAGCTGTGGAACTTCACCGACGACGAGGTCACCGCCACCATCGCGCTCATCGAGGAAGAGGGGTTCACCGTCACCAAGCACTGGAAGCACGACGAGGGCCTGAGCATCGAGGTCGCCCCCGGAAGGAGCACGTCGTGACGAACGAACCCACGCTCGACCAGTCACGCTGCGACATCGGGGACCACGTGCGGTGCACGGGCTACACCGAGGACGAGCGCGACCCCGAGACGTGCATGTGCTCGTGCCACATCCCGGCGGAGCAGTCGTGACCTTCCGCCGCGCGACGCTGCCGACCTCCGACGAGGGGCCCGCAACCAAGATCGTCGTCGAGCACATCCTGTCTCGGCACGCCATGGTCGTCGCGCTCGCCTCGGCCAAGGGCTACCTCGCCGACGACGACGCCCGCGGCAACCGCCCGTCGAAGCGCGAGTGCGAGGCCGCGATCCGCGAGATCCTGTGGGAATCCGGCCGCGACTTCCGTCAGCGGCTCGTCATCGAGCACGACGTCGACGCCCGGATGGCGTGGGCCGAGGACCTCGTGATGACCCACTTCGCGACCGTCTTCGAGGGAGGTGCGTGATGGCGACCCAGCACGACGTCCGCGTCGTCCCCCTCGGGTACGACGGCGAGATCGGCATTGAGTGCGACCCCTGCGGGTTCCGTGGGAAGCCGCTCGTCGGAGTCGACGGCATGTGGCCCACTCCGGGGCAGTTCCTCGCGGCGTACCTCGACCACGTCTCCCCCGGCAAGATCGGCGTCCGGATCAACACCAACACGAAGACGCCCCGCTCGAAGGCCGCGATGCACGCCGTGTACGCGACCTTCCGGCTCCTCGGAGTCCCGGCGATCCGCGGCGGCTCCGTCGTGGTCGTTGGCGGCTCCAGCGATCAGATCGAGGCGATGCCGGTGCAGATGCGGGAGGACTTCCGCAGCTACGCCGCGGGAGCACAGTGGCTCGACGCGGAGGAGCGGATGTGAGCGAGACCCGCAGCTCCGTCACCGTCGGCTCCCGCGCGAAGGTCTGGATCGGCTCCGCCCGGCGCGGGTACTGGTTCCGCGGCATCGTCATCGGCATCGACACCCACCCCCGCTTCACAGGCGTCCTCATCCGCCGCGACGGCGCCGACGAGGACGACCCTGAGGGCACCGCCTACGCCACACACGAGGAGACCCTCCCCGACGACGAGGGTGGTGTCATGGACTCATGAGCGACATCGTCCACGTCAACCCCGACGGGCGGCGCCTGTTCACCGCCACCGTCGGCGCGCAGCCGATCGTCTTCCAAGCTGCGACCGAGCAGGAGGTGCAGGACTGGCTCATCGCCCAGCTCGGCGCCCCCGCGAAGCTCGTCCCCGTCCGAGACGTCGGCCACGCCGACCGCACCGAGGTCACCCAGTGGGGCCTCACCGATCGCGTCTGACCCGCCCACCGAAGGAACCCGCCATGCCCGACATCCTGACCCCTGTCATCGACGCCGCCCCGGGGGAGGACCTCACCTACCCCGAGGCCTTGCGCCGGTCCGCGAAGCTCTACGACGAGGAGCTCGACGTCCTCAGCGCCGACGACGACCGTCGCGGCGAGGTCCAGCTCCGCCGCGACTCGTTCGCCGCCGCCGCCGAGCAGTGGGACCCCTGCCCGTACGCCCCGCAGGGCGGCTGCACGAGCGAGGACTGCACTGCCGTCCCCGTCGGCGGCTTCGCCCACCCTCGCACCGAGCGGCCGAACCTCGCCCTCGCGATGGACGGGACCAAGGACGGCGAAGCGCAGGCGTTCCTCTACAACCCCGCCACCGGCACGGCGATCCCCGTCAACCTCGGTGATGACGTCGTCGAGGAACTCGACGACGGGAAGCCCGCGCTCCTGAACTCCGCCCGCGCCCGCACCGAGGCCCGCGCAACCAAGTCCGAGCACGAGGAGCCGGAGCGGATCCCGAACCGGCTCATCTATGCCGACGAGGTCCGCGAGGGCATGGGCGTGCTCTACCCGAAGCCCTGCCCCAACCGAGGCCTCGGCGCGCTCCTCGGCGACAAGCACACCCACGGTCAAGGCATCGCCCGGGTCCTGCGGATCCGGCAGGGCGAGGGCGCCCAGTCCTCCATCTACTCCGCGATCGTCGTCGACGAAGAGGGCGAGCAGCAGCCCATGGTCTGGACCACCGTCGAGCTCGTCCGCGTCGTCGTGGAGGGCTGAACCATGGTCCAGATCAACGACCCCGCCGAGAACAACGCTCGCCTCGTCGCCGCGTTGCTCCAGTTCGACGACACCTACCCGACGCGGTACCAGACCAGCCCGGAGTTCCGCGCCGCGATCGACCACATGGCCGGGCTGGCGCCGGACCTCCTGCGGCTCGCGGCCGAGCGCGCCGACCGCGGGGCAGCGATGCGTGAGCAGTTGCTCCGCGGCAGCTACCACGTCGGTCCGTCGGCCGCGTTCCCCGGCTTCCCGCAGTCGTGAGCCCGGTCCCGCTCCTACCGCTCGGGCAGAGCCCCTTCTACGGAGGGTTCGGTGCGGGGCGCGTCACGCACGACGACGTCCTCACCACCGGACCCCGCTACGTCCGGTCCCGGCAGGCGACTCGCTGGCACCGCCTGCGCGCCGCTGCCCGCCATGACGCGCTGATCGACGACGACGGGAAGGTGCTGCGCCACGAGTACGTTGCGTGGCACCACTGGTGCGGCACGACCACGTTCTCCAGCCGCGGCCTCGGCGTCGACGACCTCCCTCAGAAGGAGCCCATCTGCGGCACGTGTGAGGGCCGCGCGATCGGCGCCGGGCACGGCAGCGAGCTTGTCACCGTCGAGGACGGGGTCAAGCTCCTGTTCACCCCGCACATCGACCCGCCGAAGGTGTGCCCCGGCTCGGGGAAGATCAACCAGCACCTCTGGGTCGAGATCCCCGGGTCCCGATCGGTGGGGCTGTGCGTGCCGTGCGGACAGACCGTGCCCACCCGGGCCGGTGGCGGCTCGCCGTGGTACGGGTCGAACTGGTACGGCCCGCAGGTACACGAGCCCGGAGACGACCTCGTCGATCCGTGCATGGCCCACGGGTGGACCTCCCTCGTCCTCGTGCGCGGCACGTACGGGATGGGCGTGACCTGCCGCTGCCGCCTCCCCCGACGGGAAATGTGAAGTGGCTTGACACAACCGTGGGCCGTCCCCCATGATGGGCGAAGACGGGCCGAGCGAGGGCCCCCAACCGAAGGAACCCGACATGGCGAACAGCACGTGGGCCATCACCCACCTCCTCCACGAGGACTGCGACGACTGCCTCGCCGAGGCGCGCAACGCAGTCACCATGGCGCGGGTCACCGGCTCGGTCGGCGCGACGTCGAAGCGCGACCACCGTGAGCCCGCTGCGATGGCGGTCGTACCGGGCACTCCGCTCGACCAGTGGCCCGCGGCAGGCGAACTCGTCGTCGACCACTCCGCCACCGTCACCCGCGTCATCGCGCTCCTCGACGCCGACACCGAGCTCGTGCGATGACCACCACCGAGCAGGCCCAGTCCCACTGGAACGCCGCTGCCGGGATGCACGAGCGCCGCCTCCGCGGCCTCGTCACCGCCACCGGCGCCAACGTCACCGACTCCGCCGACCCGACCGCCTCGTTCGACGTCCACCACCCCGGCGCCGACACCATCCTGCGCGTCGTCGTGACCGCCGACGCCATCAGCGTCGCCCGCGTCCTGCCCCGCCGGGGCAGGATCATGGGCGCCGCCCAGTTCCGAGGGCTCGCCCTCGACATCACTGCCGCCGCGATCGTCGCGATGGCGAAGGAGCTCTGACCCCCATGTCCGTCGGCCTCACCACCCCCGGTGGCGGCGACCTCGTCGCGCAGCTCGTCGGCGACGGCTACAAGCCGTGGATGTCGCCCGTCGAGGGCGGCTGGGAAGTCCTCGTCGAGGGCGTCCCCGCCATCCGCGTCGTGACCGCCGCCGGGCCCTTCCCCGCCGACTCCAGCACCGCGGTCGGCGACTGGGTCGCGACCCGCGCCCACGACGGCAGCGAGATCTACCGCGGCTCCAGCTACGTCGAGCTCGTCGACGCCATGACCGGGGCGTGGGCGACCGAGGCGACCTTCGGCCCGATCCACGCCACCGAGTGGCGCCTGATCGCCGTCAACCCCGGCCCGCGGACCGACACGTGCCCCTGTGGCGCCCCGCTCGACCGCTGGTACCAGACCCTCCCCGACGGCGACTCCGAGTCCCGCGGCGACTGCACGAACGCGACCTGCCGTCGCTCCACCTTCTGACCCCCGAACGGAGAACCACCCCATGGCACAGCTCATCGTCACCATCGACCTCGACGGGCCCGCGATCGCGGACGACCCCGTCGCCGAGATCGCGCGGATGCTCCAGACCGTCGCGCAGGACCTCGGCACCGACAGCACCGAGCTCGGCGCGGCCGTCGCCGGGGACCAGTTCGCTGGCGACCGCGGCCGGATCCGTGACGCCGTCGGCACCACCCGCGGATCGTGGGTCATCCGATGAGCCTGCGGAAGACCGTCGAGCCGACCCTCGACGAGTACGGCGACGAGACCCACCCGTCCTACGGGCGCATCCGAGTCACCCGCGCGCAGGGCGCCCCCCGGCCGCTCTTCGACTCCGAGACGCTGCACCAGCACACGATCACGCTGACCATCAGCCACGCGACCCGCAAGCGCGACCTCCAGCGCGACTGGATCCACGAGGGCCGCGTCGTCGCCGAGGTCTCGATGAGCGAGGCCCAGTGGGCGCAGATGGTCTCCTCGATCGGCGCCGGGCCGTCCTCGTGCACGCTGCGCGTGGCCGACGGCGACTACATGGTCCCCGACGCCCCGTTCAGTGCCCGGCTCGCGCTCACCGCGGCCGAGACCCGGACCGCAGCCAAGCGGGCCCTCGCCGACGTCGAGGAGAAGCTCGCCGCCGTGCAGGAGAAGCCGACGAAGGCGAACGTGCGGGCGCTGGCGATCGCCGTCGGCAACCTCCCGGCGAACCTCCAGTTCGCGGCCGACTCCATCACCAAGCACACCGAGGACGTCGTCACCAAGGCCCGCGCCGACATCGAGGCGATGGCGATGGCGGCAGCCGACCGGTACCGCGTCGACGTGCGCGAGCTCGGCACCGGCGAGGCCGCGATCCCGCAGATCGAGGCCGGGCAGTGACCGCCGACCCGCGGGCCTCCGCCGCCCGCGTGGCCGTGCGCGAGCACCTCTACGCGCACGGCCACGAGGACCTCACGCAGGTCACCGTCGACGAGGTCGTCGACATCGTCCTTGCCACCCTCCCCGAGTACCGGCCCGGGCAGCTCGCCGCGATCCGGCTCGCCGAGGAGCCGGAGGGTGAGCTGCGGGAGAACTTCGAGCAGCTCGCGCAGCTCCTCGTCGACAACGGCCTGCGACCCGTGTTCCTCCTCGACGCCGACCTCACCGTCGTCCCCGATCCCGAGGACCTCTGGCGCGCGTCGTGGTCCTCCGACGCCGCCGGACGGCTCCACCAGCTCACCGAGCAGCTCGCCACCGAAGCGGGCGCCGCCACCGACCCTGCCGACGAGCACGGCCTGCGTGTCGCCGCCACCCGGCTCAGCGGCCTCATCCCCGAGCTCCTCGACCTCTCGACCAACACACCGCCCGTCGAGTAGCGCCTTGACCCGCAAGGTGCTACACAAGATCCGTAACCAACCTGACAGGGAGCGAGCCATGTCACCCACCACCACCGCCCTGCCCGAGCAGCTCGACATCCTCGAAGCCCTCGGCGTCACCGACGAGATCGACGACAAGCGCGTCGACGGCCACCGGATGCTCACCACCAAGGGGAAGGGGTGGCGAGCGAAGTGGACCGGGTCCCGGTGGGGCTGGGTATTCCAGCGGCAGACTGCCCCCTTCGGGTGGGAGACGTGGGAGCCCGACCTCCCGTTCGGTGTCGAGCTCGTCGAGACCGAGGCCGACGCCCGGGACTACCTCACGAGGTGCGTCGCCGTCCACGGCGACGACCCGCAGTGGCTCGTCCAGCGCAACCGCCGCCGCCGCGCCGCGTGACGGATGCCCACCCCCGAAGCACTCGGCGACCTCGCTGAGGCGCTCGTCCCCGTCGCGGCCCGCCTCGTCGGCGCCGTCCACGACGAGGGCATCACCGGCGTCTCCCGCGTCCTCGCCGACCTCGACCCGAACCACCGGACAGCCCTGTGCGTCGTCCTCGCCGCCATGGTCGACCCCGACCGCACCCCCAGCGAGCTCCTCGCGTGGGTGACGTGGGACGAGACCCCAGCCGAGGCCTACATGCAGCCGTCACTCCTCGCGGTCAGCTCCGAGCCACCAGCCCCGGCGCTACCGACCGACCCCCGCGAGTGGCCCGACGAGGTCTGCCTCGACTACCACCGCATGTCCCGCCGGAAGAACCTCCCCCAGCCCGTCGACTACCGCATGGAGATCGGCGCCAAGGAGTGGGACCGCCGCCGCGCAGCGCGAGCCCGCGAGCAGCGTCGAGCCTCCTGACCGGCATCCCCGGATGCCCCGACGGTGAGCTACCGTCGGGGCATCACCGTAAGCACCTACACATCCACCCCTGAGAGGCACCCAGTGAGCATCGCCCGCGTCAAGAACATCAAGGACGCCGAGAAGCGCGCCCGCGCTGCGGCGAAGCTTCTCGCGCCCACCGAGGAGAAGGTCCGCGACATCCGGGCCGTCATGGACGAGGCAGCGCAGTCCATGCTCAATGACGGCGCCACCTTCGCCGACGTCGCCCGCGCCATCGGCATCACCCGCTCAGCCGTCGCCCAGCGGTTCAGCAAGCCGGAGCGTCCGAGCGCGTGAGCCCCAGCGAGGCCGACCTCCAGAGCTGGATCATCGAGGCCGCGACCACACTGGGCTGGCTCGGGTACCACACCCACGACTCCCGGAACTCGGTCGAAGGCTTCCCCGACCTCGTGCTCGTCCGAGGCCGGATCATCTACCGCGAGCTGAAGATCAGCACGCGCCCGTCGGCCGTCACCGTCCCCCAGCGACGGTGGCTCCACCAGCTCCGCCACGCCGGAGCCGACGCCGACGTGTGGACGCTGGACGACTGGCCCAACCACATCACCCGCGAGCTGTCGTCCCGGACTTCGTTGCGCGCCCCGCGCGCGCTGCCGCCGCCGCCGACCCCCGAGGAGATCGCCCGGTACGAGCTGAAGCGCCGCCGCTCCCGCATCACCCGCCGCTGACACCCGGCCCGCGGATCCCCGCAGGTCACCACCAGCCCCACGCGTAGCCGCTTACCCTTTGGCGTGTGGGAGTGATCGCTGAGGCAGGCCGCGAGGCCGAGACCGTGGGGGTGACGTCGCAACTCGCGGCGCGCCTCTTCGGCGACCTCATGTCGATGCCGCCGGAGATCCGGCAGGAGTGGTTCCTCACCCTCGACCAAGCCGACATGGCCCAGCTCATGGCCGTCGCGAAGCGCGAGGGCGGCTCCACCTACGCGATGTGGCAGGACGACCCCTGCGGCTTCTACGAGGTCGTCCTCGGCGAGACCATCTGGACCGGGCAGCGCAACGTACTGAACGCGCTCGTCACCCCCGGCATCAAACAGGTCTTCGTGCCCGCCGGGTTCGGCCTCGGGAAGACCCACGTCGCCGGGGGCGCCGTCGCGTGGTTCGCGTCCGTGTGGCCCGTCGGGACCGGCGTCACCGTCACCACCGCGACCCGAATGCGGCAGGTCCAGCGGCAGCTCTGGCCCCACGTCCGGCGCCTCCAGAAGAAGGCCCAGCTCCCCGGGCAGTGCGACACCCTCCAGTGGAGGATGCCGAACAAGGACGGCGTCATGATGGACGTCGCCTACGGCTTCACCGCCCCCGAGCACGACGAGGCCGCGATGCAGGGCATCCACGCGCCCCGCCTCTTCCTCGTCGTCGACGAGGCCGGTGGTATCGGCCCCACCATCGGCTCCTCGACGCGCAACCTACTCACCGGTGACGCCCGGATGCTCGCCATCGGGAACCCGCCGACCGACAACGAGGGCTCGTGGTTCGAGGGCGGCTCGATGAACGGTGAGGACCCGGCCCGCACCGACACCATCACGATCAAGCTGCGCGCGTGGGACTCCCCAGCCGTCAAGGGCGAGTACGTCGTCTGCCGCTCCTGCCCGGCCGAGGTGCCGAAGCACTCGCTCGGGCAGCACCTCGTGGATCAGGCGTGGATCGACGACGCGATCCGCGAGCACGGCCGGGACGCCCCGTACGTCATCGCCAAGGTCGACGCCGGGTTCCCCAAGGGCGGCTCCGCCCGCACCATCCCCTCCAGCTACGTCGAGTGCGGCATGGAGGCGCTCGGCATGTTCGAGCCCGACGAGAGCGAGCTCCTCGCCGCACCGGCGTCGCTCGACCGCGACGGGCGCCCCTACCCCGACCAGCCCCGCATCGGTTCGTGGATCCGCCTCGGCGTCGACGTCGCCGCCGACGGTGGCGACGAGCTCGTCATCGCCCGCGACGAGGGCGGCATCGGCCGGATCCGGCTCATGGAGTCGGGCTCGTCCAACGAGAACTCCACCGACGTCGCCGGGAAGGTCCTCCACGAGATCCACGCCGCGGAGCAGCTCAACGCCGCGCTCGGGTCTCCTCGGCCCGTGCACGTCAAGATCGACTCGATCGGTGTCGGCTGGGGTGTCGCGGGCATCCTCGAAGCGTGGGGCAGCGAAGGCCTCCACGGCGCGACGATCATCCGCGTCAACGTCTCCGAGAACCCTGACCGGCCGGATAACCCGAAGTCGCAGTGGCGTCCCTTCCGCAAGCGCGACGAGCTGTGGCTCAACGGGCGCGAGCTCCTCACGCCCGACTCGGCAGGCATCCCCGCGTGGACGCTCGACATCGACACTAGGACGCAGGCTCAACTCTCGGCGCCGACCTACTCGACGAACGCGTCGGGTCGGACCGTGGTCGAGTCGAAGAAGAGCATGAAGGAGCGCGGGATCAAGTCGCCCGACCGGGCTGAGGCGCTCCTCCTGTCGGTGTACGAGCCGGTCACCCGGAAGAAGAAGAAGCGAGGCAGGTTCCTCGGATGAAAGGAGAACCGTTGTGCCGCAACACCTTTGGGTAGCCGCGACCGAGGTGTCAGTGCCTCGATCCGCCGCTGCCAAGGTAGCGCGCAGGGGAAAGTTCATCCTTCCGGCCTCGGTCGAGGTCGGTGTCGTCGAGGTGTACTGCCGCCGATGCCGACGAACCCTCACCGACGAGCGAGAGGCGCAGTCCAACTGCGTCCTCGGGCCCCAGCACATCGGCGGGCCGAGGAAGCGCGACGACGACCCAGAGGAGCGCGTCGGCGCCTAATAGGTCAAGCACCTTGACAGACGCGCAGGTTGGCCCCATGATGAGGGGGTCGGGCCGAGCGAAGGGCCCCCAACCGACGGAGGAACCCGTGACCACCAGCACCGCACCGAAGACCTTCCAGAAGGCGACCCTCCAGAACGCCGAGGAGCGCCGGGACCCCATGACCGGCCTCCTCTTCAACCCGGAGAGGTCCACCGAGATCGTCGGCTCAGAGGCCTACGAGCGGCACGTCGCCGAGGGCTGGACCGTCGTCGAGACGTGGAACGTCTGGACCTGCGCCTTCTGCGGCATGAACGACAGCGACCGCGAGCACGCCGCGTGGGAGGCCGAGCACTTCGGCCCGATCACCCACCTCGACCGGTACGGCCACGTCTCGGTGCGCCCGGAGCAGCCCGCCCCGATCGACAACTACGCCCGCAGCGCCGCTCTCGGGATGCTCGACAGCCTCGACTACTACGGCAACCGCAACCCGGCCGCGGCTTCGCCCGGTGGACCCGCGACCCCGGCGTGGTACTCCAACCGGCTCGGCAAGGTCCTCAACGCCCGCGGCGACCAGCTCCCCGGCACCTCCGCCGACTGGTGGGGCTTCCGCTGGCAGGCCTACGCCCGCCACCTCCTGCGCGCCGAGCAGCAGTGACCCCGACCACCACCGGGCCGCGTGTGGGTGACACCTTCACCCACACGCGGCTCATCGAGCCCACGTGGCGCCCCGGCCCCGGCGAGAAGTACGCCTCCGCCCCCAAGGCCCGCTGCGTCGTCACCCGCGTCACCCGCGACTTCGTCTACTACCGCTACGAGAGCTCGCCCCGCCCGAACGGCGCGTTCAAGATCGACCGCGCTACCTTCGCCCGCACCTACGGAGACCCCCAATGGCGATGAAACGACGCGTGTCCATCCGAATCGAGGTCGAGCTCGACGCCGACACCGAGCTTCAGCTCGACCAAGCGGTCGCGGCCCTCGCGGGTCGGGCAGAGCGAGCCATCGTCTCCCACCCTCACGTCAGTCGCTTGATCCATGCTGGCGTGGTTCGCCGCCGCCGCTGATCCCCGCCAGCCAGCGTCCGTGCCTACGGTGTGCGCGGACCCATCACCCTCCGGAAGGACCCCACCACCATGAAGATGTCCGTCGCGTGCGCGAAGGGCTGCGGCCACACCATCGAAGTGGACGAGCAGACCATCAACAACGCCGCCCTCCTCGGCACCCAGCTCGTCTTCGAGCACGACGTCTGCCCCGGTGACGACCCGGTCCCCACCGCGGCCACATCGGTCGAGCGGCGCTTCCGGCTCCAGCTCATCGCCATGGAGATCACCGGCGACGAGCCCGACCCGACGACGGACTACGTTGCGGAGCTGCCCGGTGTCGAGATCGTCGCCGGGCTCGGCGAGGTCTTCACCGGGACCAACTTCGCCGAGGTCGTCAACGGGCCCATGACGAGCTGGCTCTCCACCTCGTGGCAGCGGTTCCAAGAGACCGCCGCGTTCGCCGACCTGCCGGGAGCGAGCACCACACCGCAGGGGTAGTCCGTACGCTTGCGTCCAGCGGGTGACCGGTTCACCCGCTGGACGCGAACCCGGACCTTGGAGGACCCTGCCGTGTCGGAGCAGCAGAGCGAAGTCGGCGCCGCGATGTGGGGCGGGCGACGGTGGCCGGAGGGGCGCCCGAAGGTCGCACGCGAGAGCGTGGTCCGGGCCCTGCCTGACGGCCTCGTCGCGGCCCTCGTGTCGCTGTTCCTCGTCGTCATCGGCGGATCCCTCATCGGCATCGGCGCCGGGCTCCTCTGGGGCCTCGGCGCAGGCCTCCTCGCCACCGGAGCCGTCGTCCTCCTCGTCGGCCTCCTCCTCGGGGTGAAGTGATGGGTCTCTGGGACGCGTTCCGCGGTGGTCGACCCGAGACGAAGGGCGCCATCGACCGGCGCTACTCCTCGTCGCCGAACTTCGTCTTCCAAGGGGTGCCGTACTCCCCGATCGACGGTGACGACGTCGACAAGGTCGTCAAGGAGCAGTACAACCGCGTCATCTGGGTCTACCGCGCGATCGACGCCCGAGCGTCGAACGCGGCGAAGCTGCCGATCGACGTCAAAGACGGCCTCGGCGACGACGCGCAGAAGATCCACAACCACCCCCTCGACCGGCTCTTCAACCGCCGCGCCAACCGCTACGAGGACGCCTACAGCTTCCGCTACCGGTTCCACACCCTCGCCGACCTCTCCCGCAAGGGCGTCTTCGTCGAGGTCCTCGAAGACCGCATGGGCACCCCCCGCGAGCTCGTCCTCCTCAACCCCTCGCAGGTCTTCCCCGTCCCGCACCCCGACAAGTTCGTCGAGCGGTTCGAGATGCGTCTGGCGGGCGGCGAGGTCTTCGACCAGCTCATGCCGTACGAGAAGGGCAAGGGTGGCGTCCTCTGGATCAAGCGGCCCCACCCGACCGACCCCTACCGCTCCCAGACGTGGCTCGAAGCCGCGGGCATCAGCATCGAGCTCGACTACTACGCGCGGCTCTTCAACCGGAACTTCATGTTCAACGACGGGCGCCCCGGCGGCGTCCTCGCGCTCGGCGGGAAGAGCGGAGCCGACGACGACGACGAGGATGTCGACCCCGCCGACGCGCAGGCGCTCCTCGCCCGTCTACAGGGCGGACCGGCCAACGCCGGGCGCATCGCCCTGTGGGAGGGCAACGTCGAGTACACCGACCTGTCGACCAGCCCGCGCGACGCCCAGTACGTCGAGTCCCGCGGCCTGACCCAGCGCGAGATCCTCGTGGCCGCGGGCACCCCGCTGTCCGTCATCGGCGACGCGTCCGGCCGCACCTTCGACAACGCCGACGCCGAGGAGGAGAACTTCTGGCGCCACACGATGCCCGGCGAGCTGCGGCTCTTCGCGACCGGGTTCGAGCCGCTCACCGACGACGGCATCGACGGCGACGAGGAGTTCATCGTCCACGACCTGTCCAAGGTCTCCGTCCTCCAGCGCGATGAGCGGGCCCGGAAGAAGGTCCTCGACGACGACGAGGCCGCAGGCCGCATCAGCATCGACGAGTGGCGCAAGGAGACCGGCCGCGACGAGATCGGCGTCCCCGGCACGAAGGTCCTCTGGAAGCCGTCCGGCAAGGCCCCCATCGGCGACGAGGAGGACGTGAACGCCCTCCTCGGTCAGGGGCAGGAGCAGGCGCCGCCCGGCCTCCCGCCCGGCCCCGGCGGCGACCAGCTCCAGATCGGCGCCGCCCCCGACGGCGCACCCACACCGGACCTGCCACCGGACCCGACGACCGAAGTCGACGACTCCGAGATCGCGGCGCTACTGGAGGGAAAAGCCTTCGGGCCTGACCTCCAGACGAAGGGCAGGCCCGAACCCGGCTACCTCAACCAGATCCGTGCCGCCCACGATGCGCTCCTGACCGAGTGGGAGACGCAGGTCAAGGACGCGATCCTCGCCGTCCTCGACCGGCAGCAGGCCGTCGTCCTCGCGCGGATGACCGGCGCCAAGGCGCGCCGCCACACCCGGCACTGGACGCCGCTGCCCGTCGGCCACGAGATCAAGGCGCTCGACCCGAGCTACATCCTCGACCGCGCCCGCTGGATCGGTGAGCTCGTCACCGCCATCCGCGACATCGTGCGCGCCGCCGCCGCCGCCGCTGGCGCTGCCGTGTTCGAGCAGCTCGACGTCGAAGGCGAGTTCGACCTCACCACCGTCGTCGACCAGATCGTGACCCGCAGCGTTCAGGTCATCGCCGAGGCGATGGACGCCCGATGGGGCAAGCTCCACGAGATCATCACCGACGCCGAGGAAGCCGGGGAGCCGCTCGACCGGATCGCCGAGCGCGTCCGCGACGCCTACACCCGCTCCGACACGTGGGCCGAGACCGGCTCCCGCGCGGTCGTCGGCGCCATGAACGCGGCGTCCCTCCTCGGCGCCGGACAGGCCGGGGCCGTCCGGAAGCGGTGGCTCGCCACCGACGACGAGCGCACCCGGCACACCCACCGCGAAGCCGAAGGTCAGGTGCAGCCCATCGGGCAGCCGTTCATCGTCGGCGGTGTCGCACTCATCTGCCCGGGCGACCCCACCGGCGGCGCGACCACGATCAGCGAGTGGATCAACTGCCGGTGCACGATGATCTACCAGCTCGCCAAGCGCGACTTCGAGGCCGAGCTCGATCAGGACCTCGCCGACCTCGACTCCCTCGAATGGAAGCGGCTCGCCGCAGTCTCCTGACCGAGCCCAGCACTCGCGACGCACCCCGTACCCTCGCAGCAGAGGTCCAGCGCAACCAAGAGGAGGCGTCGCGGTGACGACGTTCACGCGAGTCGACGGGTCGTCCATGACCCTCGCTCAGGCGTTCACAGCCCACGGCGAGATCGAGCAGAAGTCCGCCTTCGCGGTCGCGCTCCTGACCACCGAGCTCGGAGCGGGCGCCCCGCCCGAGCTCATCGCCGACGCGATGGAGTACCTCGCCGACGACAGCAACCGGCGCGAGGAGAAGCGGAAGTTCTCCAAGGGCGAGCGCGACGACGCCGCCGACGAGGGCGATGCGCTCCCCGACGGGTCGTTCCCCATCAAGAACCGCGACGACCTGAAGAACGCGATCAGCGCCTACGGCCGGGCCAAGGACAAGGACGCCGCGAAGCGGCACATCATGAAGCGCGCCCGCGAGCTCGGCGCCGCGTGGATGCTCCCCGAGGACTGGACCTCCGAGGGCAAGGCCCGCTCCCGCCGCGGCTTCTCCCGGGCCGCGGCCACCGCCGATCGGCTCTTCTCCGCCGCGTGGGACCCCAACGCGCACCCGCGCGACGAGAACGGCCGGTTCCTCGACACCCCCGACGTGCAGCTCTCCAACGGCGCCCACGGCCGGGCCATCCGGCAGGTCGGCGACAGCATGGCCGTGCAGCTCGACTCCGGCACCATGGTCAACGTCAACGCCCGCGACGTCCGAGGCCCCGGCCCGGCGAAGCCCGACACCCCCGACGCCCCGAACGCCCCCGACACCCCGGACGCGAAGAGCACCGCGATCACCGGCGTCTCCGACGAGTTCACCGGCACCAGTGGCTTCGCCGCAGCCCGCGTCAAGGTCCGCGACGACATCATCGAGGCGCACGGTGGGGAGCGCGGCGCCCGCGGCTACAACCTGCGCGTCGGGTCGATGGTCCTCGACAAGAACGTCAACGGGAAGTGGGTCGCCTACAGCGACGGCGCCCCCTCCGACATGCTCGATGCGGTCCGCTCGGACCCGAACGGGCGCTTCCGGTTCCGCAGCGCCAACGTCCCGATCGAGGACGCGAACGCCGGTCCCCAGAAGCCCGACACCCCCGGCTCGCCCCGTACCGGGCGTCCCGAGGTCGGCGAGCGCGTCTCCACCGAGTTCGGGCCCGGCGAGGTAACCGACTCCTCGGACCGCCGCGTCGCCATCAAGCTCGACAACGGCGACACGATCAACGTCGTCACCGGCACCCCCGGGTACGACCGGATCAAGCGCGACAACCCGCCCAAGGCCGACGTCCCCGACGGCGCAGCCCCGGCCACGCCCGCCGCGAAGAAGCCGAAGGCGCGGAAGGGCGACCACTTCGTCACCCTCCCCGATGGGACGGTGGAGAAGCGGAACTCGAAGACCCGCACCTACACCCACGCCGTGGTCTACGAGCAGGACAACGCCAAGGCAGCCCAGAGCCTCCGCGAGCAGGCCGCAGCCCAGCGCGCCAAGGGAGAGGACCTCCGCAAGAAGGCCGACACCGGCAAGATCACCGAGACGCGGCGCCCGTGGGGCGGAGGCGCCGAGTACGTCGACGTCTACGTCGGCGGCGAGTACGTCGCCGGTGGCCCGATCGGCTCCAACCTGCCGGACTTCGAGCGCCCCACCGACGACGAGCTGCGCGCCAAGCTCCGCGGCTACGCCGACGGGCGAGACCGTGAGGCGGAGCGTCTCGACGCCAAGGCCGACAGGCTCGACGCCGGACCCGACAAGTCCTACAGCGTCCTGCGCTGGAGCGGCAGCGAGCAGAACGCCCGCAGCGGCTCCCGCTCGAAGGAGTTCGCGCACCTCGCGGAGACCGGGCGTCTCTACGTCACGCCGGTCGACCCGCCCGAGGACGGCGCACCCGGACCGGACCGCACCCCGGACCGTGGTGCAACCAAGCCCGAGCCGGACCTGCCGAAGCTGCCGGAGAGCGACGCCGCCAACGACACCCCGGAGCAGGCGCGCGCCCGGAAGCTCTTCGCCGACAACAACCCCAGCGACGCCGTCATCACCGGCATCACCGAGGACACCGGCGACCTCGACGGGCGCGAGCTGCCCGAGGGCGCGAAGCTCTACAAGGCGACCATCAACCGGGTCCGCGGCGACAAGAAGGGCATCGACTCGCAGGAGCAGTGGATCGCCCTGAACGAGAACGGAAACCCCGTCGGCTCGGTCACGACCCCGCAGGCGCAGCGCCGGTTCATCGTCGAGGGCCTGCCCGAGAAGACCGACACCCCGCAGGGCGAAGACCTCACCAAGATGACGCTCGACGACATCGCCAAGGCCGCGGCCGAGGCGTTCATGAACGGCGACATGGACCGCGTCATGGCGCTGAAGGAGGAGGTCGACCGCCGCAAGCGCGAGGACCGCAACGCCACCCCGACGCCGAGCAACCCCGACGAGCCGACCGACCCGACCACGCTGGGCAACGAGCAGCTCCAGTCGGAGATCGAGCGGTTCCGGGCGATGAAGGAGCGCGACGGCAAGCTCTCCGAGAACAACCAGCAGGCTCTCGACGCGATGGAGGCCGAAGCCGCGGCCCGGCGCGAGGCCGGTGCCATGCCCCCCGAGGGAGCCGCCCCCACGCCCACTCCCGACCCCACCCCGACGCCGACCCCCACGCCGAGCACCGACGCGTGGGACGTCACCACGATGACGGAGGCCGACGCCCGCCGCCGCCTCGAAGCGCAGGGGTACGACGCCGCCGAGGTCGACGCCATCGTCGAGGACTTCCGCCGCGACAAGGAAGCCATCGACATCGCCCCCGACGGCACCCTCGACCGGCTCACCATCAAGCCCGACCGGCTGAAGGAGGGCGACGAGGTCATCCTCGACGACGGCACCCTCGACACGGTGTCCTCGGTGAACCGCCTCGACGACGGCCGGGTCGAGGTCACCTTCGAGGGCATGGGCCCGAACGACCCGCCGGAGACCTACCAGTCCCGGCAGAACATCGACGTCGCGTGGGACGCAACCAAGTCCCGCGACCCGCGCGTCGCCGCGCTGAGGGAGGGTGGCACCACCCCCGACACCCCGTCCGGCGACCTCCCGGAGCGGATGAAGGACCCGGAGTCGCGCGGCTGGTCCCTGACCCGCAACGACGACGGCACGATCCGCATGGAGCGCGACGGCGTCACCGCCACCTTCAACCCGCAGGACGGGATCGTCACCGCCGACACCGAGGCTGTCGACGCCAGCGACCTGCGCGAGGGCGACTACCTCATCGACACCAACCTCGGTCCCGTCAAGGTCACCGGCCCGGGCAAGTTCGACGAGCAGGGCGGCTTCTACGACGTCCCGACCGAGAGCGGCAACCGCCGCTTCGGCAGCGGCGGGCCGGCCCGGCCGGGCATCCCCGCCGGCCCCGCGAGCGGGGCGGCCGCGGCCCCCGCACGCTCCCGCCCCCCCCGCGGCCCCGGCAGCGGCGGGCGCACCGAGCGGATCATCCCGGCCGACCGCGGCAGCGGCGACGCCGCGACCCCGGAGCTGCCCGACCCGCACGAGGCCCGGCCCCTCACCGGGAAGGACGTCCGCGTCGACCTCACCCGCTCCCCGAACCCGGTCTACGGCACGCTGGAGGGCGTCACCGACGACGGCTCCCTCCAGATCCGCACCGCCGAGGGCACGCTCCTCACGCTCGCCCCCGACCGTGTCAAGGGCGTCGCCGAGGGCAAGGCCCCCGCCGACCGCGGCGCGCCGCACCCCGTCGGGTCCCGCGTCTCGGTGATGGGCACCGTCTACTCGCGCGACGACACCGGCGTCACGAGCACCCGTGAGCGCGTCGACGGAACCGTGGTGCGCGCCACCGCGGTCGACGGGAGCGGCGGACTCTACGACATCAGCGTCCGCACCGACGACGGCGAGATCGTCGTCGTCCGCGCCAGCAACCGCTCACGCGGCGGCAAGGACGGCGTGCAGGAGCCCGCGATGGTCACCCCGCCGCCGCCCGGTGACCCGCTGCCCGAGGGCAGCAAGGTCAACGTCAAGCTCAGCGGCTACCCCGGCGACCAGCCCGTCGAGGCGACCCTCAACGGCTACGACGAGAACGGGCTCGCCCGCGTGCAGTTCGCTCGCGGCGAGGAGCAGCTCGTCCCGGCCCACCTCGTCACCGCAGCCCCCACGGCGCCGGAGCCCACGCCTGCCCCGACGCCTGACCCGGCGCCGCGCCTGACCACGCGTCCCGACGGGCTCCAGCCCGGCGACGTCGTCCTCCTCGGATCCGACCGCAGCATCCGCCGCACCGTCGAGTCTGTCGGGCCCTCCGCGGAGGGGAACCCCGACCTGCGCGACATCAAGTTCGTCGAGGAGAGCGACCCGATCCCGTTCGGAGTCGACGCCGAGCTGAACTACGAGCGCCCGACGCCGCCGCCGAGCGGCAACACCGGCACGCCGACCCGCGGCGTCCGCCGCGAGTCCCGACCGCGCGCGCTGCGCGACGACGGCAAGGGCGACGGCGCCAAGGCGCAGGCCGAGATCCCGACGGTCGAGCAGATCATGGAGCAGCAGGGCCTCGACGAGGAGGCCGCGAAGAAGGAGTGGCGGCGCCAGTACAACGCCGCCCGCTTCCGGATCCGCCGCGCCCGCCTGAAGGCCGAGGCCGAGCAGGCGAAGAACGAGACCATCGCGCCCGACGAGCGGGTGCGGCGCACCAGCATCGACTCGCTCTCCCGGTTCCGCTCGGAGTCCGTGAACGCCGCCCTCGGCGACCTCGAACGCGCCAACGCGATCGAGAGCTTCGACGACGCCCGAGCCAACCTCCTCAACGTCTCCGACGACGTCCGCAACCCGGCCGCCTCCGGGCGGCTCGCAGACGCGGTCATCGCCGACGCCAAGGACCTCGTCGACCAGTACGTTGCGGGCTTCGCCATGCCGATCCCGGACCTGATCGCCAACCTCCGCCGGTCGAAGGAGACCGACGACCTGTCCCACCTGACTCCGGAGCAGCGGGCCCAGCACCTCGCCCGGGTCGACGGCAACATCGCTCTCCTCGAAGGCAACCCGGAAGGCCTGCGGCCGTTCCTCGACCAGATCGAGCGCAACGCCAACATGCGCGCCTTCGACAGCTTCGCGGCTGGTGTCCTCGACGCGAAGGTCGTCCCCGAGCTCGGCGACACGAACGAGGCCGACGCCATCCAGCGCATCGCCGCCGCCGCCGCCGCAGCGAAGGACGAGCGCGCCCACACCGACATCAAGGTCCTGACCAACTCCCTCGTGTCCGGCGGGCTCCCCGCCTACATCCAAGGCCTCAGCGACGTCCGCCCGGACGACCGACCGGCCCTGCCGGTGCACCGCGCCAAGTTCCTCGACCTGCCCGACGACGCGCCGCTGGAGGACAAGATCGACCGCCTCCGCGGCACCTTGGGCAAGGGCATGGAGACGTTCCGCCGCAAGGAGTGGGACAACGTCCACCAGCGCAACACGTGGGTGAAGGACCGCGCCAAGGACAACGGCCCCACGCAGGACCACCTCGACGCGATCGACACCCTGAAGACCATGGGTGAGCTCATCGACCGCGACGCCGACGCCATCTTCCAGCAGCGCGCGAAGGAGGCCGGTCTTGACCTCGACACCCTCGACGCCGACAAGGAGAAGGCGACGGCCCGGCTCGCCGAGCTCGAAGTCGAGATCGCTGCCGCGAACAAGGCTGTCCCCCGCGGCGGGAACGCGCAGCAGAGCTTCGTCACCGGCAAGCGGGTCGAGTACATCGAGGAGCACTGGGGCGACGAGAACGGCTACGCCCGGCGCGAGCCCGGCCCGTACTCCCTCTCCCCGGCGTACGGCGCCTTCACCAAGGAGCTGTCCCGGCTGACGCTGGCGCAGCGCAGCGGCGAGCTCAGCGCCGACGACGAGGCGAAGCTCACGAAGCTGCGGGACCTCAACACCGCGGCCGAGAGGTACGGCTTCGGTGAGCTCACCAAGGCGATCAACGGGTACAACGACCTCGTCGTCGAGCGCCGCACCCTCATGGCCCACGGCGGCATGGACCCGGAGAAGAAGAAGAAGCTCGCCAAGGTCCGCTCCGACGCCTACCGCGAGACCCTCGCCCGGGTCACCTCCATCGGTGAGACCGACAGCGTGAAGATGCGCTTCCTCGGTGGCGCCGCCGCCCCGCGCAAGGCCCTCGACTGGGCGACCGGCTTCTACCCCACGAGCTGGATCGAGAACGCCGCCCGCATCCCCGTCACCGTGAAGCGCGGCACCCGCCGCGGCCACTACGAGAGCAACCGCTCCGCGATCACCCTGTCCAAGTCGGAGCCGACCATCGACGGCGACAACGGCCTCTTCGGCGTCGCCATCCACGAGCTCGGCCACCACATGGAGAAGATGGTCCCGGGCCTCGCCGACGCCGAGTGGGCCTTCCTGTGGCAGCGGACCTCCACCGGCGACCCGGACAACCGGACGCGGGAGAGCCAGAGCGCGATCTACCGGACCGAGTACGGCTACAAGGACGACTTCAAGGGCCACTACTCCGGGAAGACCTACGGCTTCGGGCTCACCGGCGACAACGAGCACAACTACGAGCTCTTCACCACCGGCGTGCAGGACCTCTTCGCCGGAGAGGGCGACTACCTCGACGACGACTTCCGACGCTGGCTCCTCGGCGTCATGGCCCACCTCTGATCCGGGAAGGACCCCCATGTTCACCGTGCAAGGCATCCGCCGCGTCGGCGAGCTCAACGTCCCCTACGCCGTCGTCATCGACGGCGAGGGGGAGCCGCTCCTCGGCCGGTTCACCGGCGGCAGCGAAACCCTCGCCGCGCTCGCCGACGCCGACGCCGGGCAGACGTTCCGGCTCCCCCCCGTTGGGCCGGACTTCGAGCTCGACGTCGACGACCCGTGGACCATCCTCCAGTGGCTCCGGGTCACCACCACCATCACCGCCGTCGACGGCGACCTGCCCGACGAGCCCGCCGAGGACGCCGACGCCGAGCCGGTACCGGCCGACGCGGTGTTCTGACGCCACCCCATGCACTGTGGCCCGCCCAGATAGCCTCTCGGTGGGCCACATGCGTAACCAAGTCAGGAGGCAGCGGTGACCGAGGTCAAGGCTGGCGGCGCCGACCGCAACCGCGGCAACGCGGAGCGGCTGCGCCACTACTGGGTGCGCGGCGAAGGCGCCGCACGCATCGGCTGGGGCACCGACGGCGACTTCATGCGCTGCGTCGCCGAGCTCACCCCCCACCTCGGCGTCCGCGCGAAGGGCTACTGCAACCTCCGCCATCAGGAGGCCGTCGGCGCGCCCCCCGGCAAGGGACACGGCCACAAGGCCCTCGCCGGTCCCGGCGACGCCCGCGACGACACCGCACAGCCGAGCGACGACCCGACCGGCGTCATGATCGCGCTCTACCCCTCGTTCGACGTCGCGACCCAGCTCGCCGACATCATCGGCGACGACGCCCAGCCCGTCGGAGAGCTCCATGTCACCCTCGCGTTCCTCGGCGAGCTCGACGAGGTCGACGACCCCGACGCGCTCATCGAGATCGTCCGCGGCTTCGCCGAGGACGCCGCGCCCATCGACGGCACCTACAGCGGCTTCGGCCGGTTCACCATCCCCGACGGCGACGCCTTCTACGCCTCCGTCGACGTGCCCGAGCTGTCGGCGTTCCGGGAGGACCTCCTCGACCTCCTCGACGACGAGGGCGTCGCGTGGCGCACCGACCACGGCTTCACCCCCCACACCACCCTCGCCTACCTCGACCCGGACGAGCCCAACCCGTTCGACCGCATGGACGAGGTCATCCCCGTCACCTTCGACATGATCTCCGTCGCCGTCGCAGGCGACGTCTGGGACTTCCCCCTCAACGGCGACCCCGCCACCGACGACGAGGAGGGCGAGCCCGGCGACTCCCCCGCCGAGGAGGCGCCCGAGGGTGAGGCGCCGCCCGAGGTCCCCGACGACGAGATCGACGCCGACCCGCAGGAGAAGGGCGGGTCGATGGCCGAGCTGACCCTCCGCGCCCGCGAGGGGCGAGCAGGATGAACGGCTGGGTCGGCATGACCGCAACCAAGCGGATCACCGTCGGCAACGGCGGCATGGAGGCAGCGACCCCGGCGACCACCCGGCCCGCGAAGAGGCCCGCCGCCGCGGCGGCACCGGCGAAGAAGCCCCCACCCCAGCACGGCGGCAACAGCCAAGAGAACGCCTTCGAGGGGATGCACGCCCGCGACGAGAACGGCAAGTTCACGTCCGGTGCCGACCGCAACCGCGGCCCGCAGGAAGGCGACAAGAGCCGCAAGGTGCAGGCGATGCAGACGCTCCTTACCCGCCTCGGCTACGGCGACCTCGCCGCCGACGGCTCCTATGGGCCGCTGACCGCCGCCGCCGTGAAGCGCGCGCAGGAGAACCACGGCATCACCGGCGAGACCGGGTTCGGGCCGAAGCTGCGCGCCGCCCTCGCGAAGGAGTACGCCAGCATCGGCGGCGACGCCGCCTTCTCCAAGGGCAAGGGCGGGCGCCGCTCCGGCGGCGGCTCCGGCAAGCGAGGCTCCGGCACCCGAGGCAAGGGCGCCGCGAAGAAGAAGACCGGCAGCGGCTCCAGCTCCGCCGCCGCGAAGAAGCCGAAGGTGCACGACCCCAGCAACCTCGCCGACGGCAAGCTCACCCCCGAGGACGGCCGCTACGACAAGAAGTGGCCGTCCGAGTGGGGCAAGGAGCCCCCGAAGTACGGGCCCAAGGGCGCACGACGCGCCGAAGGGTTCAAGGACGGCTCGGCCATCTACGAGAACGGGTGGGTCTGGGACCCCGACACCCGCAAGTTCCGGCTCATCGGCCAGAACGCCTACGAACCCGCCCCCCAGCCGAAGAAGCCCACCACCACCCGGAAGAAGGACAGCATGACGACCACGATCGAGTTCAAGCGGTCCGGGATGGTGCACTCCGGCCGCGAGCACAAGGGCCTGCCGGTCGTCACCGGTGTGAAGGTCCTCAGCGAGGACGAGGGCATCGTCGAGGCGATCGTCTCCGTCACCGGCATCCCCGACGAGGTGAAGGACGTCATCCTCCCGGGCGCCTACGCGAAGACCCTCGCGAAGCGCACCCCGAAGGGCGTCTTCTCCCACGACTGGGACAAGCCCGTCGCCCGCACCCTCGACATCAAGGAGCTCCTGCCCGGCGACGCCGACCTGCCGAAGACCACCTCCCGCGGCGAGCCGTGGCCCGCCGAGGCCGGGGCGCTCGCCGTGAAGACCCAGTTCAACCTCGCCACCCAGCAGGGCCGCGAGGCCTACGAGAACGTCGTCTTCTTCGGCGACGAGCAGGAGTGGTCCATCGGGTACAACGTCCCCCGCGGCGGCGCCCGGATCGACCAGCGCAAGGGCCTGCGCTACATCAACAACCTCGACCTCTACGAGTACAGCCCCGTCCTCTTCGGCGCGATGCCGATGGCGGGCACCCGCGGCCAGAAGGACCTCGGCGACGGCACCATCGAGGTCAAGGCCCTCGCCGGGTCCTACGAGGACCTGACCGAGCGGCTGCGCACCGCGATCGACCAGATCGTCAACGGCGGCGTCGCGGCCACCGACGACCGCAAGTGGGTCTGGATCCGCGCGACCATGCCCGACTCCGTCGTCGTGCGCATCGAGAGCCGCGAGTCCGGCCCGAGCACCGAGTACGACGAGTTCCAGCTCTACCCCTACAAGCTCGTCGACGGCGAGCTCGTCATCGGCCAGCCGACCACCGTCCGGCTCACCGAGTCGATCACCCCGATGATCGACAAGGACACCGACGGCGACGAGGTCATCGCCGTCACCGAGACCAAGGCAGCCCCCGCCGACACCGACGGCGACCCCGCGGAGGACCCGACCGACACCGAGGACCCCGACGCCGACCCCGAGGACGAGCCCGACGACGACGGCGACGAGCCCGCCTTCATCAGCCGCGCCGAGCTCGACGAAATGAAGGCTCTCCGCTCGGATTCCTGAGCACAGCACACGCACTTGGTTGCGCGTGTGCAGACTCGATCGCAGCACGAGATCCAAGCCGCAAGGTACGGCCCGTCCCGGTACTGACCGAGGGGGACAACCAACGCGAAGGGATGGCAGTGCGGACCCTGCGGTGGGGGCACCACCGCAACCCGCAGTACCAGCAACCCCCCGCATGGGGGAGGAAAGGGCAGGTAGACCATGTCTCAGGTCACCGAGATCAAGTCCCGCCTCCAGTCCATCCTCGACGAGAACGACCGCATCGAGAAGGTCATCGCCGAGAAGGACGAGAACGGGATCGTCGTCTCCAAGGAGCAGGCGACCACGTACCGCAAGAACCTCGCCGAGGCGCGCGAGCTGAAGGGCCTCCTCGACGACATGGAGGGCGGCGCCGAGCTGAAGGCCTACCTCCAGCAGACGCCGGAGAGCAAGGGCCTCGGCGCCGCCGCCGCCGCCGCCGGTGCCGCCGGTGGCGAGGGCTCCGGCCTCTGGGTCCCCGGGCACGGCCCGGCGAACCTCGGCCGCATGTTCACCGAGTCGGAGGAGTTCAAGTCGCTCGTCCGCTCGGGCGCCGCGACCATGCCGTCGGCGTGGGAGATCGAGGGCGTGGACGCCACCGCGCTCGTCGGTCAGGGCACCTACGGCGTCAAGGACGTCTACGCCGGGATGGGCGGCGCGCTGCACGACACGTCGCACGGCTTCGGGAAGGTCCAGTTCGACCCGACCGTGCCGCGCAACATGCGCCGGGCCCGCGTCCGCGACCTCTTCCCGGTCGCCCAGACGTCGGCCAACCTCATCGACTTCTTCCGGGTCCTCGGCTTCGGCACCGACCGTCTCGACCTCTCGTCGAGCGCCTCGGTCGTGCCGGACTACGCCGCGGGCAACTTCGGCCTGAAGCCGCACAGCGCCCTGAAGTTCGAGAACGCGCAGGCCTCGGTCCGCACGATCGCGCACTACGAGGTCGCCCACCGCAACGTCCTTCAGGACGAGCCGCAGCTCCAGAGCACGATCAACAACGAGCTCCTCTACGGCCTGCGGCTCACCGAGGACGCCCAGATCCTCAACGGCACGGGCACCGGCGAGGACCTCCTCGGCATCCTGCGCACGCCGGGGATCCAGTCCTACGACCAGAGCACCAACGCCTCGGACAAGAAGCAGGACGCCCTCCGTCGCGCCGCGACCAAGGCGATCCTCGCCTACTACGACCCGACCGGCGTCGTGCTCCACCCGTACGACTGGGAGGAGATCGAGCTCGACAAGGGCACCGACGGCCACTACTCGGTCGCCGTCTCGGTCGCCATGGGCGCGGAGCAGAAGATCTGGCGGATGCCGGTCGTCGACTCCCCGGCCATCGCGCAGGGCACCGCGCTGGTGGGCGCGTTCGGGCTCGGGGCCCAGCTCTACGACCGGATGCAGGCGAACATCCGCATCGCGGAGCAGCACGCGGACTTCTTCATCCGCAACGCCGTGGCGATCCTCGCGGAGGAGCGTCTCGCGCTCGCCGTGAAGCGCCCGGAGAGCTTCGTCAAGGTCAACTTCTCCTGAAGCTGACCACGTGACCCGGACCGACTGAGCCGGGCACCGCAAGGGCCTCACCCCTCACGAGGGGGTGAGGCCCTTCGCGTTACCCCCGCAGCGCCACGTCGCGGGCTACCGTGGACGGCATGGAGCAGATCGTGCCGATCGGGTCGGAGTGGGCTACCCGCTACCCGAACCTGATCGGCTTCGACCGCTCGCCCCGCACCGCCATCGCGTGCCCGGTCTGCGGGAACCCCACCATGTCGTGCACGCACGAACAGGAGATCCCGATGCCGCCCACCGCGAAGAAGACCGCCGAGAAGGCCGACGCGAAGACCGCCGCCGACAAGGCGAAGGAGAACCCGCCCGCCGCCGCGACCGACCCCGCCCAGACCGGCGCGCCGGAGCCCGAGCCGAAGCTGCGGAAGAAGGACATCCCCGACGGGCTCGTCGAGAGCGGCGACGGCATGTACCGCGCCACGAAGGACATCAGCGTCGGGTTCATCCCCCGCGGCACGAAGGTCCACAGCCACGTCCTCCTCGTCGCCGAGGGCGGCGAGATCAGCGCGGTCGCGCTCGCCACCCGCCTGTCGGCCTACGCCGACGCCGAGGGCTTCGAGGTCAAGTAAGCCCCACCCCGGACCGGATGCCCGTCTCCCACCCCTGCGGGAGGCGGGCATCCCCACGTCCGGGCCAGCGCCCGTAGCCTCCCGGCATGACGAACCGCACGTGCGTGATCGTCCCCTCCCGAGGGCGACCGCAGAACATCACCCGCCTCCTGACCGCGTGGCACGACACCGGCGCCACCGCCCAGCTCGTCGTCGCGCTCGACGACGACGACCCCCAGCTCGACACCTACCTCGACGTCCTCGCCGACGACATGCGCCTGCGCGAGCTCCACGTCATCGTCGGGCCCCGGCTCCGGATGAACGGCACCCTCAACGCCGTCGCCGCGACCGTCCTCGACAAGGTGCTGGAGCCGCGGCCCGGGACCGCGCCGCGGCTGCCCGACGTGATCGGGTTCATGGGCGACGACCACCTCCCCCGCACCCCCGAGTGGGACCAGAAGATCGAGGCCGCGCTCGACAACCTCGGCCACGGCATCGTCTACGCCGACGACCTCGTCCAGCGGCAGAACCTCCCCACCGCCGTCTTCATGTCCGCGACGATCGTGCGCGCGCTCGGGTACATGGCCCCGCCCGTCCTCGTCCACCTCTTCCTCGACAACTACTGGCGCGACCTCGGGCTCGCCAGCGGCCGACTGCGGTACCTGCCGGGCGTCGTCATCGAGCACCTCCACCCCATCGCGGGCAAGGCCGAGCACGACGAGACCTACGCGCAGGCGAACGCGAGCGAGACGTGGACCCACGACGAGGAGGCGTACCAAGCGTTCGTCACCGACGGCGGCATCATCCGTGACGCGGCGAAGATCGGTGCCCTCGCGTGAGCAGGACCCGCCTCCGTCCCGCGCACAGCCCGGCCGAGCTCGCCCAGATCTACGCCGCCCCCCACCGGCACGACCGGTGGCCCGACCACGTCCTGCGGGTCCAGACGACGATCGCGCTCGCCCGCTGGGTCCACAAGCCCGGCACCAGCGTCGCCGACCTCTCCTGCGGCGACGCCGCGATCGCCACCGCCCTCAACGAGCCAGCGACCTTCCTCGGAGACTTCGCCCCGACGTACCTCTTCACCGGCCCCATCGAGCAGACCGTGCACGAGCTGCGCGCGCGGATCTACCCGCTGCGAGTCGGGACGTTCATCCTCTCCGAGACGATCGAGCACCTCGACGACCCGGACTCGGTGCTCGCGCTCCTGCGCGGCACCGCCGACCGGCTCGTGCTCTCCACCCCGATCGACGAGGACCTCGACTCCGAGAACGTCGAGCACTACTGGAGCTGGGGCACCGACGACATGCGGGCCATGCTCACCGCGGCCGGGTGGGAGCCGTTCGTCCTCAACGAGCTGCGGCTCACCGACACCGAGTACGACTACCAGATCTGGGGATGCCGATGAAGACCGCACTCGTGACCGGCGACCTCGGGTTCGTCGGCAGGCGCATGGTCCCCGCGCTCGAAGCACGCGGGTACGCCGTCACCGGCCTCGACATCAAGCGAGGCCCCCACGAAGACGTCCGCGACTGGTTCCGCACCAGCGACGAGCGGTACGACCTCGTCGTCCACCTCGCCGCCGTCGTCGGCGGGCGGCTGACCATCGACGGCGCGCCGCTCTCGGTCGCGGTCGACCTCGCCATCGACGCCGAGTTCTTCGGCTGGGCCGTGCGCGTCGGGCAGCCCCGCGTCGTCTACTACTCCAGCTCCGCCGCCTACCCCGTCGACCTCCAGTGGCGGCACATCGCGCACCCCTACCTCCACGAGGACGACCTGACGTGGGGCGAGGAGGACACCGTCGACGAGCGCGGCCCGGGCAGCATCGGCGTCCCCGACATGACCTACGGCTGGGCCAAGCTCACCGGCGAGTACCTCGCCCGCTTCGCCGCCGATCAGGGCGTCATCGTGCACATCATGCGGCCCTTCTCCGGCTACGGCGAGGATCAGGACCTCGACTACCCCTTCCCCTCCTTCGCCGCCCGCGCACGACGCCGGGACGACCCGTTCGAGGTGTGGGGCGACGGCACCCAGTCCCGGGACTTCATCCACATCGACGACGTCGTCGAAGGCACCCTCGCCGCCGTCGAGAAGGACTACCGGGCCCCGCTCAACCTCGGCACCGGCCGCGCGGTCACCTTCAACGAGCTCGCCCGGATGTTCATGATCGAGGCCGGGTACACCGGCATCATCCGCAACCTCCCGGCCAAGCCGACCGGCGTCCACCACCGCGTCGCGTACGTCGGCAACAGCCTGCCCATCCACCGGCCGCGGATCACCCTCGAAGAGGGGATCCGGAGGTCCCTCGCATGAGCACCGTCACCGTCGTCGTCACCTCGATCCCGCCCCGCGGGCGGATGCTCGGCCGTGCGCTGGAGTCCGTCGCCAGGCAGACCCGCCCCGCCGACGCGATCGTGGCCGTCATCGACCACCACCGCGAGGGCGCCGCCCTGAACCGCGACAACGGGCTCTCCATGGTCACCACCGACTACGTTGCGTTCCTCGACGACGACGACGAGCTCTACCCCGACCACCTCGCCCGGCTCCTCGCCGCAGCCGCCGAGACCGGCGCCGACCTCGTCTACCCGTGGTTCGACGTCGGCTCCGGCGGCACCGACCCCTTCCCCCAGTTCGAGGGCGCCCCGTGGGACCCCGCCGAGCCGCACCAGATCCCGGTCACCTTCCTCGCCCGCACCGTCGCCGTCCACGAGGCCGGAGGGTTCAGCTTCGGATGGGACACCGCCCAGAGCGAAGACCCCGGCGTCGACGAGCACGGCAACCGAGCCGGTGAGGACTACCGGCTCGTCGTGCGCATGAACGACCGCAGCGCCAAGATCCACCACCTCCCCGCCCGGACATGGGTCTGGCACCACCACGGCGCCAACACCTCCGGGCTCCCCTCCCGCTGGTAGGAGCCAGAGCATGAAGATCGCCTACATCACCGCCGACTGGGGCCGCACCCCCGACGGCACCTTCAAGATCCCCGGCGGCGCGTCGTGGGTCCGGCTGCACACCCCCGCCCGGTACCTCGAACGCGCCGGGCACCACATCGTCTTCGCGCAGCAGGTCGCCGCGTTCCACAACGACAAGCTCGTCCCCCTGAACATGGACGACGTCCCGCTCATGCTCGACCCCGACGTCGTCGTCCTCCAGCGGTGGATGCACCGCGACGCCCCGGACGCCATCCGCGCCGCCCGCGCCGCCGGGCAGGTCGTCCTTCAGGACGTCGACGACTGGTTCTGGGGCCTCGACCCGCGCAACCAAGCCCACGCCGCGACCGACCCCCGCCGGTTCCCGGACGCCAACCGCGACCACTACCGTGCCGCGATCGAGGCCTCGACCGCGGTCACCGTCTCGACCGAGTTCCTCGCCAAGCGGATCCGCGAGCGGTGGGGCGTGACCACCCACCTCCTCCCGAACGCGATCGACCGGCTCATGTGGGTGCAGCAGGACGTGCGTGACACCGACCGTGAGCTCGTCGTCGGCTGGACCGGCAGCCTCTCCCACCGCTCCGGCGATCTGGAGACCCTCCGCGGCGTCCTCGGGCCCTACCTCGACGACGTCGCCGGGACCTTCGTCCACCACGGCGTCACCCCCTACGACCGCGACACCGCAGGACAGCGAATCGGCCTCTCCGACAACCAGATCGGACCGAGCAAGCCGCTCGCGCGGCCGGAGGACTTCCCCGACAACGTCGCCGGATTCGACATCGGGATCGTCCCCCTGACCGACCAGCCCTTCAACCACGCGAAGAGCTGGATCAAGGGGCTGGAGTACGCCGCGGCCGGGATCCCGTTCGTCGCCCAGCGCACCCGCGAGTACCAGAAGCTCGGGGCCGGGATCCTCGCCTCCACCCCCAGCGAGTGGCGCGCCGCGCTCGACCAGCTCACCGACCCCGCCGAGCGCACCCGGGTGCGCGACATCGGGCTCGCCGCCGCGGCCGAGCAGTCCATCGCCACCCGCTGGCGCGAGTGGGAGGACGTCTACAGCCGGTACCTCCCGGCCTGAGCACACACCGCGCCCCACGTCCATACACTCACGGGTAGCGCAACCAACTCGGGAAGAAGGACACCGGATGCCGACGCTCAGCGAGCAGGTCGTCAACGTCGCGGCGATCCGCGCCGGGAAGGACGCCTTCACCACGCAGGAGGCGCTCCGCGCGGCCAGCCTCGCCGACGAGCTCATCGACACGCTGGAGATCAAGCTCAACCGGTGGCTCTACCCCCGCTCCGTCACCGAGGTCTACACCGTCCCGGCGTCCGGCCGGATCACCCTGAACCGGGGCCCCGTCGTCTCGATCACCTCGGTCGGCTACGTCGGCGGAGCCCCGTTCGCAGGCCTCACCGACCCGCTCGCGCTCTTCGACGTCGCCGAGGCGTGGATCCCCGGCGCCCGCGTCAACGTCACCTACGTCGCCGGAGAGGAGCCCGGCGACGGCATCGTCGGGCAGCTCGCCGACATCATCGCCCGCACCATCCTCGCCGGGGTCAAGGCCTCCTCCGGCGTCATCAAGAGCTACAGCGTCGAGGGCACCTCCATCACCTACGGCAACGTCTCCGACGGCGGCGACGGCGGCAGCGGCCGGATCACCGTCGGCACCCTGACCGCGTTCAAGCGGCTCCGGCGACGGGTCCTCCTCCTGTGAGCTACGACGAGGTCTTCCCCCTGCCGGACCCGGACTTCCTCTGGGTCCACTCGCTCGTCTACCTCCCCCAGACGAGCGCGTCCGTCGTCACCGACGACGCCACCGGCCGGTGGCAGTACGCCGCCCCGGCCTCCGTCGCGTTCGACGGCTACATCACCTCCCCCGGGCGCCGCGACATCGAGCGCGGCAACGCCCGCGGCATCAGCGTCGACGCCGTCGTCCTCATCCCCCACAGCGTCCCCATCCCCCCCGACGAGGCCGAGCACGCCACCCTCGTATGCGGCCCGGACTCCGCCGCCTCGCCGTGGCTGTGGGGCGAGTACGAGATCAGCGAGGTGCGACCGAACCCGTCGCACATCCGCGCGATCATGTCCCGGATCGTCGGGGAGAAGCCTCCCCATGGCACGTGAGATCGAGCTCTTCAGCCGCGGCGGCGACCCGGGCGAGAACATCGCGAAGGTCCTGCGTGCCGGGCGAGCTGGCGTCCACCGCGACCTAGAGCGCGCCGGAGTCCGGCTCGTCAACCAGCTCCGTCTCGATCTGTCCAAGCCCGGCACCGGGCGCCTCTACACGACCTACTTCTTCACCGACTCCCGCGGCCGGGTCCGCCCGATCGGCCGTCGCCCGCCGCACCGCGCGTCATCCCCCGGCAGCCCCCCGGCCGTCGACACTGGGGCCCTCCGCGCGTCCTACGGCGCGAGCGTCTCCCGACTCTCGCCCGTCCTGACCGAGCTGAAGATCGCCTCGGGCAAGGACTACGCGGCGTATCTGGAGTTCGGCACCTCGAAGATGGCGCCCCGCCCCCACCTCCGGCCGCTCATGGCCCGACGGATCGTGTGGGTCCGCAGCGAAGTCGCCGAAGGCATCGAAGGACGAGAGCGGGCCATGGCCCGACGACTAGGAGGAACAGGATGAACGTGCCCGGCGGCATCCGCCAGCTCATCAAGAACGCCACCCCGGCGAGGGTCAACGACCGCGTCTGGGCCGACGACGCACCCAACAACCCGACGTTCCCCTACGTCACCATCGCCGACGGGATCTCCGTCGCCGCCGCCCTCAGCGGAGACGGCGGCGACCTCACGATGTTCGAGCGCGAGACGCAGGTCGACCTCTGGCAGAAAGCGGCCGAAGAGGACGACGAGCTGCCGGGTTGGTTGCGCGGCACGCTACACCGCGCCGTCCTCCCCGACGGCGTCACCGGGGTCAAGATCAAGCTCCGCGTCAGGGACATCCAGCGGTTCTACGAGCGGGACACACGCATCGTCCACCACGCCCTTACGCTCGTCGTGAGGCACGACCCCACCGGCCTCTGAGCACGGCAACAGCACCACCCCAGCACCACCCCGAGCACCATCCACAGCCCGACCAAGGAGGCCGGTTCCCATGGCAGCAGAGAGCAAGGAGACCGTCGTCTTCGACGTCCACGACTTCAAGGTCTGGGCGCTCGTGAGCGACAACAGCACGGACGCTTCCCCGACGTACGCGTCGGTCGCCGTCGACGTCCCCGGCATCGCCGAGGTCGGCCTCGACCCCAACTTCGTCACCGCCGAGCTGAAGGGCGACGGCAAGGTCATCGCGAAGAAGGGCCGCGTCGACCGCTTCAACCTCTCCGGCACCTACGGCAAGCTCGCGCAGGAGGTGCTGAAGGTCATCCTCGGCGGCACCGTCCTCGACGGCACCGCGGGCAAGTCCCGCTACCGCTTCAAGGGCCGCAACTCGCTCCCCTACTGGGGCTGCGCGTTCACCATCGACGACGCCGACATCGGTCAGGTCCGGGTCATCCTCTACAAGGCCCAGCTCACCGGCGGCTCGCTCCTGTCGCAGTCGACCGAGGAGTTCGGCCAGCCGTCGTTGGAGGCCGAGGGCATCCCGTGCACCAGCGACGACGAGCTCTTCTTCGACGTCGACTTCCTCGACGAGGCGGAGACGCTGACCACCTCGACCACGATGGCCGAGCTGATCTCGGCGATCACCGCGTGACCGCCGTCCGGACTCCGGACGCGACCGTTCTCCGCAACCGGGGCATCCCGGTCACCGTGCACGTCCTCGACGAGGTCATGCCCGGTGTCTGGTCGCGCCGGATCGACGAGAGCGGGATCGCCGTCACGGAGGAAGTCTTCGTCGCGTTCGACAACTCCGTCCTCGCCGACATCGAGACCTACTGGGACGACCTCGACGGGTGGGAGGACGCGCTGGAGGCCCAGCCTCACCGCGCGCTCTCCGAGACCGTCGCGTTCGCGCTCGGCTACATCGTCATCGAGGGCGACACCGGTCGAGCCCGGCCGGACATGCGCCGCGCTGGGAAGGCGATGCTGGACGGCGAGAACGCGGCCTACTCGACCGCGATCGGCACGGCGTTCATGATCTCGCAGGGCATCCCGCCGGAGAAGGCGGGGGAAGTCCTGCGGGCCGGTCTGAAGGGGATCGAAGAGGGGCAGGAGGAGGCCGGGAAGATCGACCTCCAGAAGCTCCTCGCCACTGGGTCCGACGACCCCCGCGACACCCAGACCGACCCGCTCGTCGACACAACTGGCCCGCTCTCTACGCCCGATGGGTCAGCCTCGGACTCGACGTCGACCGATTCTGGGGACTCTCCCCAGCCCAGTCCCAGTTCGTGATCGAGCAGATCAGTGGGGTCAAGCGGCGCAAGGGAACGGCGCAGGACCTCGCACGGATGGCGGGCATGGCCCGTCGCTGAACGGAGAGGAGGGTGAGGTAGATGTCCGACATCACGCTGCCCACCCTCGTGCAGCGCATCCGGGTCGACACCCGGGACATGGCCGCGGCGGAGAAGCGTGCCGCGACCATGTCCCGGAAGCTCCGCGAGGAGCTCGGCGAGACCCGCAAGGAGACCGAGAAGCTCGGCGACTCCAGCGAGAGCACCTCCAAGGACATCGACAAGGTCGGTGCGTCGAGCCGCCGGACCCAGCGCAAGGTGAAGGACCTCGGCGGCGAGGTCAAGGGCACCCAGAAGACCCTCAACCGCTTCAACGCCTCCATCAAAGATGGTGAGGCACACGTCAATTCATTCGGGAACACCACCCGAGACGCGTCCCGTGAGGTCCGGTACTTCTCCACCGAGGTGAAGAAGGTCCGGGACAACACCAACGACCTCGCGAAGGTCACCAACCGGACCGTGCGCGACATCGACGACTTCGGCACCTCCAGCCGCCGAACCGCCCGCGACGTAGACGAGCTCGGCAGGGCTGCCCGCCGCGCCAAGGGCGGCTTCGGTGGGCTGAAGCCGTTCCTGAAGCCCGCCCTCTTCTACGGCCTCTCCGGCTTCATCGCCCCCGCCATCACCTCCCTGAACGCCCTCGGCGGGGCTGGTATCGCTGCCGCCGGTGGGATCGCCCCCGCCCTCGGCACCGTCGCAGCCCTGCCCTCGGTCATCGGCGCCGTCGTCTCCGTGACCAAGGGCCTCAGCGTCGCCACCAAGGGCACCCTGAAGGCTGCCTCCGCCATCGTCGAGTACGGCGCCGGGAGCGAAGAGGCGCAGAAGGCGTTGAAGGCCCTCTCCCCCGAGGCCCGCAAGTTTGCCACCGAGCTCGTCCCCTTCGTCAAGCAGACGAACCTCGCCAAGGAGAACCTCCAGCGGTTCGCGCTGCCCAACCTCGCTAGGGGCCTGAAGGCCGCGCTCCCGGCCATGAAGCTCTTCGCCGCAGCCTCCGGCGACGTCGGCAAGCAGCTCGGCCTCGGCGGGAAGGAGCTCGGGCAGTTCGTCGGCTCCCGCGGCTTCCTGAAGGACCTGCGGGTCCTGACCGCAACCAACACCTCCCTCCTCGGCAACTTCCGCCGATCCCTCGTCCCCATCGTCTCGACCATCCGCAACATCACCGTCGCCGCTGCCCCCATGACCCGCTCCCTCGGTGACGCGGGCGAGCAGTTCGCGAAGTTCCTCAACACCAGCACCACCCGGAACCGGTCCAAGCTGTCCGACTTCTTCGACCGGGCCGGGCGCGCCGCGATCTCCCTGTCGAAGGCGATCGGCAACACCTCCGCCGCGATCTCCCGGATCTCCGGTATCGGCGCGGACGTCTTCTTCGGTGGTAGCGACGGCCTCACCAAGGGCATCGAGGACGCCTCGAAGCGGTTCAACGACTGGACGAAGAGCGCCGACGGCCGGAACTCGATCAAGAAGTACTTCGAGGACATCAAGCCCGTCGCGCAGGAGCTCGGGGCCCTCGGGAAGGACCTCCTGAAGGCCTTCAAGGACCTCTCCCGCGACCCCGACACCGCCGGGCTCATCCGCAAGCTGCGCACCGACCTCCTGCCCGCGATCGTCACCCTCCTGAACAAGAGCAGCGACCTCGCCCCGGCCATCGTCGACATCCTCACGAGCCTGACCGACATCATCGCGGCCATCGACCCGCAGACCCTCCAGATCGTCGCCGAGGCCCTCGGGCTGACCGCCACCGCGATCGCCGGGATCGCGAAGCACGTCCCCGGCTTCTCCGAGTTCGTCTCCCTCGCACTCGCGTACGCCGCGATCCGGAAGTTCCCCGGCCTCGGCGGGATCCTGCCCAGCCTCGGCACCATCGCCACCCGCGGCAAGGGCGCGCTCGGCCGCGGCGGAGCTGCGGGAGGCGTCGGTGGCGCTGGAGGAGGCGGCGTCAGCACCCCCATCGTCACCGGCAGCGGTGGCCGCTCCAAGGGCGGGAAGCCGTCGACGAAGACCTCGACGACCCGGACGAGCAAGGTCCGCGGCAAGGTCGGCGGCGCCGCCGGAGGCCTCGCGACCAGCGCCGCCGTCCTCGTCATCCCCGAGATCGTCAACTCCGCCGCAGAGGGCGCAGCCAGCAAGGGCGAGTCCGGGGCCCTCTCGGCGCAGGACATCATCGCCGCCTACAACGACTCGAAGAAGACGAAGAAGGACCGCGAGGACGCCGCCGACGGGCTCCGCAAGAGCGCCAAGGAGATCGAGGACAGCTCGAAGGGGTTCGGCGGCGCCGTGCTCTACGGCATCAACGACGTCCTCGCGAAGTTCAAGGGCGAGAAGACCCTCACCCAGCAGCAGAACGAGACCGCGACGGCCCTGCGGAACAAGGCGGCGACCATCGAGGGCAGCGCCAAGGTGAAGGCCCCCTCGAACCAGTTCTCGCAGAGCACGATCAGCGGTGTCAGCGGCCTCGCCAAGGCGACCAACCCGCTCCTCCTCCTCGGCACCAGCGTCGTCCCCGGCATCTTCTCCAAGATCACCTCGGCGATCTCCGGCGGGTCCGCGAACGCGGCCGGTGCCGCGTCCAAGGGCGGCTTCAGCATCAAGGACGCCCTCGCCGCGCCGCTCGGGCTCATCCCCGGCGTCGGTACCGCCGTCACCAGCCTCCTGTCCTCCAAGCTCGCCACCGGCCTCCTCGGATCCCAGACCACCGCCTCGACCGGCGGAACCGGGATCTCCTCGGCTGTCTCGCTCGCGCTCTCGCCCATCCCCGGTGCCGGGCTCTTCGCGATCGGCAAGATGGCCTCGAACATCCTCACCGGCATGGGCACCGCCCGCGGCAACGCCGCCACCGGCGCCAGCAACGTCACCGGCGCCGTCCGCGGCAACCTCGCTCCCATCCCCGGCATCGCCGCGTCCAACGTCGACACCGCCGCCGGGAAGTTCGCCGGGTTCGAGGGCAAGGCCTCGGCCAACCTCGGCGACGGGACGACGCTCTACTCCAAGGGCAACAGCCTCATGGGGATGCTCGCCGCCGGGATCAACGCCGGAGCCAGCGTCGTCAGCGGAGCCATCAGCTCAGTTGCCCAGATCATCGCCAACCACCTCCCCGGCTCGCCGGTCAAGGTCGGCCCCCTGACCAAGTTCAATCAGGGCGGCGTCGGCCTCCAGCTCACCAAGATGCTCGCCGACGGCCTCGTCGCCGGAGGCCCCAGCGTCGCCGCCGCCGCGAGCGCCATGGTCTCTGGAATCAGCGCCCCGGCCCTCACCGCCACCGTCGCCGCCCGCAACGCGATCGCCACCCCCACCACCGCCGGGATCGCGACAGGCTACGCAGGACGCCCCTCCGCCGCGACCGGCGGAGGCCCCATCGACAAGCGGGTCATCGTGAACATCGACACCATCAACTCCGGCAAAGACGAAGCGGCGAGCGACACCCTCACCCGCAAGCTGGCCCTTCTTCAGGCGGCGGGGGTGTTCGGATGAGCTCGTGGTCCCCGCTTCAGGACGTCGTCGTCGCGGGCAAGTCGGTCAAGTCCTACGGCTACGGGATGCGGCTTGTCGGTGGTCTCGACTCCGCCCCCGGGCTGCGCGGCGACAACCTCCAGCTCGCCTACCGCCGCGGCCGGGCATGGACCCCGAAGGTCCACGATCAGGCGACCCGGACCCTCGCGATGTGGGTCGACGCGCGCAACCAAGACAGCACGTACCCCGACACCACCGAGGGCTACATCCGGCGCCGCAACGCCAACGTGCGCGAGTTGCTCTCGATGTTCGGCGACGGCAGCGAGCTCGTCGTCGTCGAGCGGCAGATGCTCCTCCCCGACGAGCTCGGTGGCGACCAGACATGGACCGCGCTCGCCGAGAGCTCGAACCCGATCGTCCCGGACTGGGCCGAGGACACCGACGAAGAGGCCTTCTTCAACGTCGACCTCACCTTCCCCGACCCCCGCTGGCGCGGCCCCGAGGGAACCGTCACCGTCACCCGCGGCGGCGCCCCGGTCACCATCGACCACCGCGGCACCCTCGACATCGACGACGCCGTCATCACCTTCCACGGCGGCTCCGGAGGCCTCGGCAACCCGCAGCTCAACCGGGGCTCCAGCTACCTCCGGCTCGGAGTGTCCATCGCCAACGGCGACTCCATCACCGTCGACGTCGGCAACGCCACCGCCGTGCGCGAGTCCGACGGCGCCAACCTCATCGCTGCCGTCGTCTCCTCCGGCTCGCGCGCGTTCATGAACATCCCCAAGGGCACCCCCTCCTTCACCCTCGACGGCACCGGAGCAGGGACCGCCGACATCACCTACCGACCCGCCTTCTACTGAGGAGCCAGCTCATGCCCATCGACCGCCCCGACGGACGCCACTGGTGCGACCCCACCAGCGAGACCCCCGACGAGCACGGCCTCTGGACGTGCACCTGCGGGCAGCAGTGGCGCAAGGTGAACGACCAGCTCTGGGAGCACGCCGACCTCATCCCCATCGACGAGCCGGAGCCCACCACCGAGCAGCTCGCCACGCTCGCCACCACCGAGGAGGACAGCACCGATGGCCGGTAACTACCCCGACGTCCCGTCGTGGCGAATGCCCATCGACCGGGACGGCACCATCGGCGTCAAGGTCAGCGGCGGCGTCGTCACCCAGATGAGCCACGCCGACCTCGTCGTCCTCAACAACGAGAACAGCGACGAGATCGCCCTCGGCGGCGCGTTCGCCGCGTTCATCTTCCCCGAGAAGCGCGACCTCGACGGCTACTTCGCGACGTGGAACGGCGACATCGGCCCCAACCTCGCCGACGTGCAGGTCTCCCCGAACTCGACCAACGGCCTCGACGGCACGTGGACCACCTACTCCGCCAACCGAACCGGAAACTACACGTGGGACGGCCAGCAGTACCGGTCCGCGATCGTCTCCGCCACCGCCCTCGGGATCAAGGCGTTCCGGCTCCGGCCGACCGCCGCCGCCGGTGGCACCCAGCTCGGAACCATGCACCTCTACGGCGAGCCCGTCCCCGGGGAGAACCCGCACCGGCTCGCGATCTGGCACCCCACCCTCGACCAGCGTGTCGGGCCCGCCTACTTCGACTGGGGCGACGTCCCCCGCTCCAGCAGCGAGGAGCGCACCTTCCGCGTCAAGAACCTCTCCCCCAGCCTCACCGCGAACAGCATCCGCGTCGCCATGGAGGCCCTCACCGACACCGCGCCCTCGGTCGTCGGCCAGCACGCGCTCGCCCTCGACGGCACCCTCTACGTCGCGCAGGTCAACATCGGAGCCCTCGCCCCCGGAGCGATCAGCTCGATCGTGCGGCTCCGACGTGTCACCCCGTCCAACGCCGTCTTCGGCCCGTGGGTGATGCGCACCTTCGCCGGGGCGGACTCGTGGTCGTGACGTCATGAGCACGACGTTCGAGCGCAACCTCACCCTCCGGTCGCACTTCGGTGCCGACCGGCACTCGACCCTGTCGCTGCCCATCCTCTACTTCGCGCTCTTCGCCGGAGACCCCGCGGGCATCGGCGTCGAGCCCGACAGCACCGGTGGGTACGCGCGCGTCGCGATGGACAACGACGCCACCCTGTGGGGAACGATCGGCAGCTCGATCGTCACCATCACGAACTCGGCCAGCGGCATCGTCTGGCCCGTCGCGACCGGCGCCTACTCCGTCGGCACCGACGAGCTCACCCACTGGGGCATCTTCGACAACAGCGCCGGAGGGAACCTGCGCTACTTCGGCGAGCTCACCGACCCCATCCTCGTCTCCGGAGCTGGCGACCAGCCCCGCATCCCGGTGAGCACCCTGATCTACTCCACGGCGGCGTAGCCCATGGGGTTCATCGACGGCGCCGCAGCAGGGCGACTCGACAAGCTCACCGCCGAGGCCCGGGCCGTCGTCGCGGCCATCGAGATCCTGCGCATCGAACCCAACATCGGCGACCGGGTCCCGGCGACCACAGTGCCGCTCGTCGTCAACGTCGACTCCACTGCCGGGGTCAACTCCGACGTCGAGTTCGAGGTCGCCACCGACGCTGCCTTCGCTGACCTCGTCGCCACCACTACCGTCACCAACCGGCCCAACGGCTCAGTGACCTACCAGCCTGCCGGGCTCACCACGAACACGACGTACTACTGGCGAGCCCGAGCCTCCCAGACCGGGACAGGATCGTGGTCGGACTGGTTCGGAGACACCGCACCCCAGTGGAACTTCGTCGTCGACGTCAACACCGGGTACGGCACCGAGTACATCTGGGAGAACGTCGGCATCGACCCCAACACCGCCTCCCCGGACGGTGTTCAGCACCTCTACTGGAACGTCGGCGTCGAGAACATCCTCGCCAGCGAGGGCATCGAGTACATCTACGAGAACATCGGCGTCGTCATCACCCTCGCCAGCGCAGGCGTCGACTACGTCTACGAGGGCGACGTCTCCAGCAACACCCCCGTCCCGCACCTCTGGTTCCTCCTGCCGAACTCCGCCCGCCCCCTCGACGGCGTCGCCGTCTACGGCCTCGGCATGGGCGACCTCATCACCACCTACGACGCGAACGTCCAGATCCGCGTCATCGGTGAGACCGACTGGGTCGACGTCGCTGTCGTGTCGTGGCAGACCTTCCCCCCCACCGCCGACGCCTACACCGACGACCGGCAGCTCGACCAGTCCACCGGTGAGATCGACATGCAGCACACGATCGTCGGGATCACCGTCCCCGCCGACGCGGTGCCCCCCGGCTTCGAGGTCAGGATCAGGACGGACGGACCATGACACTGCGCAGCAGCAACAGCCTCTACCTGACCGTCCTCGACCCGCTCCCCCGTGAGCGGGTCGGGTGGTGGTGCGACATCTACGACGGCCTCGCGCCCCAGAACCTCCTCGCGTCCGTCCGCCGCTTCACCGAGCTGACCTTCCTCGACCCCCAGAGCGACGTCGGTTACGGGTCGGTAAGCCTCGACGCCGACGACGACGTCTTCACCGGTGAGCTGCCCAACGGCCTGCCCGCGACCCGCCTCCTCGAACTGCCGAACTACTACCGCGTCATGGACAACGGCGTGGAGCGGTTCCGCTTCTTCTACGAGGGCCGACAGCGCCCCCGCGACAACGGCGCCGTCATCAAGCTCGGCGGCGCAGGCCGCGCGCAGGAGCTCGCCTTCGCGACTGTCCTGCCCGCGCACTGGCCCACCCAGACCAAGGCGATCGTGCGGAAGTACGTCCAGCGCACGTGGGCCTACGTGTGGCTGGAGCTCCTCGCCGAAGCGAAGGCCCGCGGCGCCATCAGCACCGACATCAAGCCCACCTTCAGCGCCACCACCGACTCCCTCGGGCAGCCGTGGACCGACCTCGCCGACTACGAGGTCAACGTCGGCGGCGACCTCCTCTCCCTCCTCCAGCAGTACAAGGAGGCCGCAGGCTTCGAGTGGCACATGACCCCCGCCGGGGCGATCTCTGCCGCAACGAACCTCGGCTTCAACCGCACCAGCAAGGTCCGCTTCTTCGAGGGCATCAACGTCATCAGCGCCGAGGACGCCGAGGACCTCTCCCAGCTCCGCAACGACATCTACGCGCAGGCCGACAACGGCGTCATCGCCCGAGCAGCCAGCGCCGACTCCGTTGCGAAGTACCGCCGCCGCGAGACGTTCCTGACGTCGTCCTCCGGCAAGCTCGACGCCGTCAACCTCACCGTCAACGGCGCCCTCAACGTCCTCCAGAAGCCGATCACCTCCCGCACCTTCAAGGTCCCGCTGGAGCTCGAAGACGTCGACGGCGGCAAGGACCGCCGCGCGTTCGTCGACTACGCCGTCTCCGACCTCATCGGGTACGGCCAGCGTGTCGCCGACGGCTCCGCCGACTACCGGGTCGTGTCCATGGCCGTGAAGGTCGACGACGAGGGCCTCGACCTCGAAGTCACCGTCCAGTCCCGCCGCGAAGAGCTCATCGCCCGCCTCAACCGGATCATGGCCCGCCAGCTCGGCGGCTCCTTCGGGCCCAGCGCGAGCTCGACCACCCTTCAGGGCACGATCAAGCAAGTCGTCAACGGCACCGTCACCTTCGCCGACCTCGTCGACGTCGACGTCGACGGCGCCACCGACGGGCAGATGCCGGTCTGGGACGCGAGCAGCGGCACGTGGGTCGCCCGCAACCGAGTCGTCGCGATCAACGACCTCAGCGACGTCGACACCAGCTCCGGCCCGGCCGACGGTGACGCGCTCGTCTGGGACGCCGGAGAAGGACAGTGGGTGCCCGTCCACGTCGAGGGAGCAGGGGCCTCGCCGTTCGAGTTCACCAGCCCCGCCGACGGCGACTTCATCATCTACAACACCGGGCTCGGGAAGTGGATCAACACCATCCCGGTCCTGAACCAGTTCAGCGACGTCGAAGCCACCCCCTCCGACGGCGACATCTTCGTCTGGGACGACGGCGCCGGGCTCTGGGTCGCCGCGCCCAACCAGATCGCCAGCCTCGCCGACGTCGACCTCACCGGACTCGCCAACGGCGACGTGCTCGTCTGGAGCACCTCCAGCTCGAAGTGGATCCGCACCGTCCCGGACCTCGACTGGCTCACCGACGTCGACGCTCCCACACCGGCCGACGGCGACGCGCTCGTCTGGGACAACAGCGCCGGGAAGTGGACCCCGGCCGCGATCAGCGGAGGCGGTGCGACCGTCCTCGACGACCTCACCGACGTCGACCTCACCCCCGGCCCGAGCGACGGTCAGGCGCTCGTCTACGACGCAGGGACCAGCACGTGGGTGCCCGGCACCGTCTCCGGCGGAGGGGGCGGCGCCACCGTCCTCGACGACCTCACCGACGTCGACACCACCGGCGCGACCAGCGGGCAGGTCCTCGGCTACGACGGCACCGGGTGGGGCCCCGTCGACCAGACCGGCGGCGGTGGCGGCGCGACGTCCATCGACGACCTCACCGACGTCGACACCACCACCGACGTGCCCAGCGTCGGCAACACCCTCGTCTGGGACGGCACCAACTGGGTGCCCGGAACGCCCAGCGGCGGAACCGGAATCATCCTCCTCGACTCCGGCGACAGCGTCCCGGGAGGAACGGCCATCGGGACGATCGTCTACGAGAAGGCGCCGCCGTCGACGGTGTGGGACTTCACCCTCGGGTCACTGCCGAGCGGATGGGCCAAACAGGGCAGCGTCAGCGAGTCCTACTCCGGTGCCGGGCTGAGCGGAGCGTTCGCTCCGGGCGACGCCTTCTACCTGCCGATGACCCCAGCCACGGAGTTCTTCCTCGACCTCTACGTGGAGGTCGACTCCAACACCTCCTCGGCGCTCGTCGGCCCGCACGTCACATCGAGCACCGGTGTAGGTGTCGGAGCAACGTGGTACGGCACCCCCAGCGGCGTCCTCGCAGTCGGGATGACCGACTACTCCACCTACGGCGGGTCCTTCACCGTCACGAACATGACCCCGCTCGTGCCGTCGATCCTGCGGCTACACGGCAGCGGCGGCAACTGGAAGGCCTCGGCGTCGACCGACGGCGGGGTCACCTACAGCCCCGAGACCCCCGTGCTCGCTTGGGGCTTCACGCACGAGCGGATCGGCTTCGGCTCCTGCTACGGCACCAGCACCTTGACGGTCTCCAAGGTCGTCTACACGCCGGGATCGGTCGGGCCCGGCGCCAACTCCGGGCGGGCCAAGGGCTGGTGGGACGGGTCGGCTCTCCAGCCGCTCGCGTAGCTCCGTCGCCGAGCACGTCTACCCGCCCAGCTCCACCTACGCTGAACGTGTCCGCAACCAAGTCGAAGGGATCCGCCGTGCGAACAGCCCGACGTAGCGCCCCCGACGCCCGTCTGGTCCACGCCATCTGGGGCGTGCTCCTGACGTTCGCGTGGCTCGACGTCGGCTGGATGATCTACCTCGGGCTCGGCATCGTCACCGGCGGAGCGCAGCGGATGAGCGGCCCGGGCTATCGAGGGATCACGCTCGTACCGGACGAGCTCGGTCTGTCGCCCCACCTGTTCTGGGGGATCCCTCTCATCGTCGGCGGGTCGGCCTTCCTCCTCGGCCTCTTCGCCCACAACAAGGTCGGCTTCTGGCTGAGGATCGCGGGGATCGTCGTCGGAGCACTGGCCGCGGGATCGCTCTACGCCTTCTTCACAGTCACGAGCGCCGCCAACCCGCGCGTCGGGAACACCGCCCCACCCACCTACCTCTTCGTTGCAGGGTTCCAGCTCGCAATGCTCTACGGCGCCGTCTTCACGCGGCGCATCGAGCCAACCATCCGAACGACGAAGGGGTAGACGTGTGGAGGCAGTGCTGGGGGTCGTCCTCACCGGGATCGCCGCGATCATCACGGCGATCGCCGCGCTGGTCAAGGCATCACGGTGGGCGAACCGAACGACCCGCTCCGAGAACCGGAACCTTCACGAGTACCGCGAAGTCGCGGACCGGGTGATCCGCCTACAGGGCATCCACCTGAACCGGCACAGCATCGAGGACAACGAAGAGATCGCAGAGGCGAAGGCTGAGCTTCAAGCCATGGGGCAACGCATCGACCAAGGAGACACGGAGTGAACCGCATCAGCAGCAGGGTGGACCCGCGACGGGGCTGGCTCGCCATCGCGGTCGCCGCGGCCCTGATCGCCGTCGGCATCGTCGCCGGGCTGGGCTACAAGGTCGTCGTCCTCAGCGACGCCGTCAACGAGCAGAAGAGCACCACCAGCAAGGAGACACAGGCGCGCGTCGAGGCCGACGCCGACCGGCGCGAGCTCGCCGAGCGCCTCGACGACGCCGTCTCGGACGTCAACGCCCTGCGCAACCAAGTCCTCGCGAACGGCGAGCGGCCGGTCGTGGAAGCTCCCAGCCGTGCCGCGACACCCCTGAGCGACGCCGAGGTCCGAGCTGTCGCGCTACAGGTCGTCCGGACCTACGCGGTCGACTCGAACGCCGTCAACGCCATCGTGTCCGCGGCCGTCGCCAAGGTCGAGAAGACACCCGGCCCCAAGGGCGACGGACCAACACAGGATGAGGTCCTCGACGCGGTCCAGTCCGTCGTCATTCCCTACCTCGCAGCTAACCCGCCCAAGGACGGCGTCAACGGCAAGGACGGCGCCGACGGCGCGCCGGGGGCCCCGGGCGTCGGCATCAAGTCGGTCACCTTCGACGACACCCGCTGCCTCATCGTCACCACCCTGACCGACGGCTCCACACAAGAGCTCGGGCCGGTCTGCGGCAAGGACGCCTACCCCGTCACGATCCGGTTCAACTTCGACCTCGACCGGCGCACCACCGTGCTCGTGACGTGCGAGATCAAGGACAACAGCGCCCCGACGGACTGCACCTCCGAGCAGGTCCGGAAGAAGCCGACCCCCACGCCGACGCCCACCACCTCGAACACCACCACCACCTCCTGAAAGGCGCCCCACCATGGGATTCATCGACAAGGCGACGGCGTGGCTCATGCCCGCCAAGCGCAAGGCGATCTACGGCGTCCTCGGCGTGCTCGGCACGCTGGCCGTCTCCCTCGGCTACGCCAGCGACTCCACCGTCGCCAACGTCATCGGGCTCGTCGACGCGGCGCTCGCCGTCGTCATCCTCGCGCTCGCCTCCATCAAGGCGAAGCGCCTCGACTGGACCGTCGCCTACGGCGTCCTCGCGACCCTCGTCGCCGCCATCCGCGTCATCGGCTGGATCGACGACGGTGGCGAGGGGCAGATCATCATGGTCCTCGACGCCGTCGGCCGACTCGCCCCCTTCCTCGCGTTCTTCCGCACCGACCCCGCCACGGAGACCGGCGAGCCCATGAGCGAGTACGTCGCGCGGCACGTCGCCGTGAACTCGCCGGACGTCGTGCCCAGCGTCGTCGTCGACACGGGCAGCGCCGAGGGGCCGCAGGACCCCGACGGGTCCTCCTGACCCTCTACCCTGAACGAGTCGTGGTCGCTGCCGCGACTGCCGCCGGGTTCCAACCCCGGGTGAACCGCCGACGAGCTCGCTCCTCGCTTCGGAGTCCATCGGCATCCGGGTCTCAGGCCCGCGGCAGCGACCACGACTTCCTCATGTTGTGAAGGTGCTTGACAATGCCGGTGGGATGCCGGACTATGTCTCTACCGGGCCAGAGCGAGGCCCCCAACCGAAGGAACCCACGACATGAGCACCACCGACCTCCACGCGAAGCTCGACTCCTACGGCGTCTCCTACGAGGGCGAGCAGGCCCCCTACGTCGAGACCGAGGGCAACGTCACCCTCTCCGAGCTCGCCGCCCGCGGTGGCCGCATCGTCAAGGTCCGCTGGATCGGCGGCGACTTCATCCCGGGCCGTGGCAAGTGCTACGACCTCTCCTACATCCACGGTGAGGTTCCCGCCCCCGCCCGCCCCTGCCGCTCCTGCGACGGCACCGGGCAGCTCCACTTCGGCGCCGGTGAGAACTTCGGCACCACCCAGTGCCACGACTGCGACGAGGACGGAATGGTCCGCAAGATGCGCGTCCGCATCGAGGGCGTGAACGTCTCCAACCTCACCCCGCGACGCGAGATCAAGGGCGAGCTCATCCGCTGGGCCAAGGCCGAAGGCGTCTTCGCGAAGGGCGTCGGCCTCCTCGACGACGCGGTCTTCTCGATCCTCGGCTGACCCACCCCTCGGGGCGCCTCCACCCGGGGGCGCCCCCCAATCTCGGAAGGGAAACCCCCGACATGCCGCGCAACTACCGCCCCGCTCGTACCCCCATCCGCTTCTCGGCCGCAGAGGTTGCGGTCGGCGCCTTCCGGCAAGCCGCCGACGGCACCCCGCTCGACGAGCACGACCGCCCGATCTACTTCGACGAGGAGGCGGAGGTCGACCGGCAGGAGCGGGCCTACCTCCTCTGATCCGTCCCTTCCCCGCAAGGAGCCCCCATGGCAGCCACGGTCACAGTCGCAGGGCCCGGCCTCAACCAGCCCGACGCGCGCCTCGCTCTGGCGCGCGCCCAGAACGACGACCCGCAGCACCGAGGCTTCTACCACCTCCGCTACATGGGCGGCGCCAACGGCTGGGCCGTCGTCCGGATCGACCACCCCAATGACCTCGAAGGACTCACACCGTGAACCACGACGACGACATCATCGAGTGCGGCCACCCCCGGCCCTCCGAGCCTCCGATGCGGCCCTTGCGCATCACCGACCGCGGCGTCATCGTGCTCGCGCTCGTCGCGCTCCTGCCGCTCCTCGCGATCCTCGACCACCTCGACCAGATCGGCTGGACCGCCTACAACCGCTGACCCATCGCCACGTGTCAGACCCACGCGGCATCATCGACAGAGCGCAGAGCGAAGCGCACAGCCCCACCCGGAAGGAACCCGACATGGCTGACCAGCCGACCCCCACGACCACCGAGCTCGTCACGAGCAGCAACGCCCGGTTGGAGATCCAGCCCGGCCAGCAGTGGTGGACCGAAGCGCAGGCCGCGGCCCTGTCCGCGATCGGCCTCGACAAGGTCCCGCAGGGCGACGCCGTCGCCTTCCTCCACCTCTGCCAGCGCACCGGGCTCGACCCCTTCGCCCGTGAGATCTACCTCATCGGCCGCAAGGACAGCACCGCCCCCTCCGGGGTGAAGTACACCTCCCAGACCGCGATCGACGGGTACCGGCACGTCGCCGAGCGCACCGGCGAGTTCCGCGGCACCGAGGGCCCGTGGTGGTGCGGCACCGACGGTCAGTGGTCCGAGGTGTGGTTCTCCGAGGAGCCGCCCGTCGCCGCCAAGGTCGTCGTGAAGCGGGCCATCGACGGCGAGACCGTCCGGTTCGAGGCGGTGGCGATGTACCGGGAGTTCGTTGCGACCAAGGCCGAGTACAAGGACGGCCAGCGCACCGGCCGTGACGTCCCCGCCGCGATGTGGGCCAAGATGCCCGCCCACATGACCGCCAAGTGCGCCGAGGCCCTCGCCTACCGGCGCGCGTTCCCCCGCCAGCTCAACGGCACCTACATCGCCGAGGAGCTCGCCCGCGCGGATGTCGACGCCGAGCAGCAGCATCAGGAGCAGCTCGCCGCCTCCCGCGCCGAGGCTCGGGAGCGGTACGTCCGCCGCCCGTGGGACAAGCCCGCCGAGGAAGGCCCCGGCGAGCCCATGAACCTCGCCGACGCCGCCCCGGGCGACGTGGTCCCGAGCGAGGTGACGCAGCAGCACACGGAGGAGGCGCAGGACGCCGACGTCGAGCCCGACAAGGAGCCGCTGCGCGCCGAGCTCGACGTCATCGCCGACCTCCTGCGCACCACCCCGGGCGCGCTCGCCACCCGAGCTGTGCGAATGTACCGGCGCAACTTGGAGGACTTCGACGGCTGGCAGCTCGAAACGCTCGTCGAGTCTCTGCGCGCGCAGGCCGCTGAGGCGGCTCAGCAGCGCACGCAGAGCGCCGTGGAGGAGCTCGCCGAGGAGAAGGCTGCCGTCTCGGACGCTCCCGAGGCCCCCACGGCGCCGCAGGAGAGCGACGAAGAGCGGGAGGCCCGGGAAGCCGCGAACCACGAGCGCGCCCGCGAGCGTGCCCGCGGGAAGTCCCGCGAGACCCCGGCACAGCGCGCCGCTCGGATCGCTGAGAGCGCCGAGATCGACGCCCATCACGCTCGCGAGTTCGCCGACCGAGCTGCCGCCGCCGAGAGCCAGCCCCACAGCGACGACGAGCCCGACACCCTGATCCCCTGACCCCACGAGCACCATCCCGACCTGAGCGAGAGGTTGACCATGAAGATCCCCAGCGCGCCGCCACCCTGCGGCCACGAGCCCACCTACCGGCGCGGCCTGTGCCGCCGGTGCTACAACGAGTGGCGCGTCACCGTGAAGGCCCACGAGCGCGCCGACGACCACCCCGCCGACGCCCTGCGCGACTGGGACAACTCCCGCGCCCGGTCGAAGAAGACCAGCGAGGCGCGCGCCGCCGGGGTGTTCGGCGTCGGCCCATCCGACCTGAACGCGTGCACCAAGGCGATCGAGCTTCGCGAGCGTCCCCCGGCCGGGCACGAGCCGATCCCCATGGACAAGACCGCCGCGTGGATGGGCTCGCTCATCGACCTCGCTCTGAAGCGCGCACGGCGCAAGCGGTACCCGTGGCGCATGTTCGACGTCAAGGTCGACATCCCCGGCCTCGACCGTCCGGGCGAGGCCGACGAGTTCGACCCCGTCATCGGCCGCGTCATCGACTACAAGAGCGCGGGCCGCTGGAAGTGGGAGAAGTACGGAACCGAGGGCCCGTCCGAGGGCGAGTGGGAGCAGCTCTGCGCCTACGGCCTCGGGCTGGAGGCTGCCGGGTACGACGTGCGCGAGCTGGAGGTCATCGGCGTCAACCGCGACAACGGCGTCATGGAGTCCCACCGGCGCCCCTACAACCGCCGCGTCGCCGAGCAGGCAGTGGTCAAGCTCCACGCGCTCGTCGACGCGCTGGAGTCCGGACGCGAGCTCCCCCGCACCCGGACCGGCCCGACGACCGACCCGATCTGCGCGCGGTTCTGCCCGCACGTGAAGACGTGCTGGAACCTCGACGACGTCCCGCCCGGCCGGACCCCGGAGAACTGGCTCCTCGCCCGCGAGGACGAAGCTGTCGAGCGGATCCTCGTCGACTACGTTGCGGCGCACGCTGCCGAGTCCCCGGCGAAGAGCAAGAAGACCGAGCTGAAGGCGCTCCTGACCGGCGCCGACCCGGGCCGGTACGGCGACGTCGTGCTGTCGTGGACCGGAGGGAACCAGCTCCCCCCGAAGCCGGACCCCGAGGCTCGCGTCACCCAGCTCGAAGAGTCCATGCGCCTCGCGCGCGAGCTCGGCACCCCGCCGGACGACCCCGAGATCCTCCTGTACCCGCAGAAGAGCGGCCGGTCGAACGTCTCGATCAGCGTCAAGCCGGTCCGCAAGGCCCAGCTCGACGAGGAGGCTCGGCAACGCACTGCCGAGACGTCGTGAGGACCTGCGACAAGGCCCAGCCCCGGGCCCATCCCGGCGAAGCGGAGAGCGCCTGCCCTCGTGAGCCGGTCTGGGTCGTGACTTCGTTGCGCGACCCGTGGCCGCTCGCCGTGAGCTGCGCCGAGCACCTGTCCCAGATCGTCTCCGCCCTCGGCTTCGCGTGCGCCGTCCGCGCTCTGGACGGCCTCATCGCCGACTCCCGGCCACCAGCTACCCCCGACTACGACTTCATCCGCGTCGTCGGCCAACCATCCCGCTCGTCCGAGAGGAGCTCCTCGTGAGCCGTCTGCACCCGTCCCACGTCCCGCTCTCCCCCAGTGACCCGCCGCAGCCCGACGCGCTCTTCGACGTCCACGACGTCCCCACGCTCGTCGCCGCGGCCTGCCCCGAGGGCAGCATCGAGGCCCGCTTCCGCGCCTTCCACGAGGCGAACCCGTGGGTCTACGACGCCCTCCGAACCCTCGCCCTCGACCGCGTCCGCAACGGCGCCCGGAAGGTCGGCATCGGGATGCTGTGGGAGGTCCTGCGCTGGCAGTACGAGCGCGCAACGAAGTCCGAGGACGGCCTGAAGCTGAACAACGACTACCGCAGCCGCTACGCCCGCCTTCTCGGCGAGAACGAGGAGGAGCTCGCGGAGGTGTTCTTCACCCGCAGGCTCCGGACGGCCTGAGCGCGACCATGCCCTTCGACACGGTCTACAGCTACTCGAACCCTCGGGTCCGGAAGCTGAGTGACGAGCAGCGCCGGGAGGCCGTCCAGCTCTACGAGCAGGGATGGGCCTACCAGCAGATCGGCGCCAAGTTCGGGGTCTCGGCCAGCGCCATCGTCTACCACGTCACTCGCCGCACGGTGCTGCGCCGCGACCGTCCGCGCCGCCCTGCCGAGAAGCGGCCCAGCGAGGAGCTTCCGACCGTGAGCAGGCCCGGGAAGCTGAGCGACGAGCAGCGCACCCAAGCCGTCGCGCGTGTGCAGTCCGGGGAGTCGATCAGGGTCGTGGCACAGAGCCTCGGGGTCTCGGATGCGGCGATCGCGTACCACGTCCGGAAGGCCCGGGAGGCGGTGCAGTAAGTGCTCGGGAAGGTGAGCAGTTATGCACACTCGATCCTCAGAATGAGTGCTCTTTATCCACCGTTTATCAACAGGTCATCCACAGTCGAAAAGCCGCTTTGACCTGCGCGTTCATGCCCTTTTCCACAGAAATGTGGATCTCCTATTACTGAAGACGAACTACTTAGTCTCCATGTCTTCTCTAGTAGTAGGTCTCAGCTTCGACCTGTGGATAACGTGGACCGCCCGCTGTAAAAGCCCAGATCAGAGCCACTATCACAGCACCCACAGCCTGTGGAGAAAGGTGGGGATAACGTGAATGAGACCCTCGCGAGGCAGCTCGTCGCGGCCCGATCCGGCGGGACGTGCGAGCTCTGCCGGACCACCGCCGCAACGAACTGGGCCCACCGCGTACCCCGAGGTCAGGGCGGGAAATGGGCTCCCAGCAACGGGCTCCACCTCTGCGGATCCGGAACGACCGGATGCCACGGCTGGAGCGAGCGCAACCGCTTCGCGTCCTACGCCTCGGGGTGGCTCCTGAAGAGCTCCGAGGACCCGCTCGTCGTGCCGACATGGATCCAGCCCTCCCACCTCCCCCGCGGCTGGTACCTCCTCGACGACGACGCGTGCTTCGTCTGGGTCGACCACGTCACCGCCGGGCTGCCAGAGATCCCGGCCGAGCTGCCCCCGTGGATCCCCGTGAAGCGTCCGCTGTGACCCATCCCCGCAGCGCCCCGGCCCGGCCTACGATCCACGGCGTGCCCACCGCGCCCGTCCTGAAGCTCCCTACCGCCCCAGCCCGCGGGAAGCGCCGCACCGACCTCGTCGCCGTGCGAGCCCTGACCCGGGCGAAGATCAACCCCAAGGACCACGACCTCGCCCTCCTGCGCGCCTCCCTGCGCCGCTACGGCTACGCCGACCAGATCGTCTGCGACGAGCGCACCAAGGAGCTGATCTCCGGCAACGGACGACTGGAGGTCCTCGCTGACATGGAAGCCTCCGGCGAGAAGCCCCCCGGCGGCATCGAGGTCATCGACGGCATCTGGCACGTGCACGTCACCCGCGGCTGGCGCTCCCTCGACGACGAGCACGCCAAGGGCTACATCGTCGCCGCCAACGCCGTCGGAGAGCGCGGCGGCTGGCACCGAGACATCTACGACGAGATCGTGGCTGAGCTCTCCCCCGAGATCCGCGAGGACTCCGGCATCACCGAGGAGGACATCGCCCGGATCACCGGCAGCCTCGCACCCGGCGGCGAGCTGCCCGACCGGGAACCGCCAGAGCACGACGAGGACGCCGCGACCGAGCAGCCCATCCAGTGCCCGAGCTGCGGCCACCAGTGGACGCCCAAGCCCGGCGAGCCCGGCTACGCCCCCGTCGAGTTCCCCGACTACGAGGACGTCTTCCAGCGCGTCCCGGACGTCTCCCCGCAGGAGGTCGAAGATGCCGAAGCGCACCCATCCCGGTAGCGAGCTGCGCGACGACGACGGCCTCGTTGACGAGCTGGCCGTCGAGATCCTCCTGTCCGGGTCCCGGCGCATCCGCGTCACCCGCGCCGAGCGGGTCGCCGCCGCCCTCCGTCTCTGGGACGAGGGCGTGCGCGACGAGTTCCAGATCCGGTACCGGCTCGGTCTCTCCCCCGGAACGCTCAACACCGTGCTTACCGCCATGCACGAGCAGCTCGCCGCCCGGACCCCGCTCGCCGGGTAGCACGAGGCCCCGCAACCAAGTCGGTTGCGAGGCCCCGCGGTTTTGCTCAGCGCGCTGGCTCGACGATCCCGTAGTAGGCGCCGATGTCCTGCCCC
>NZ_DAOLAC010000014.1:0-81137 GCF_035325325.1 Phycicoccus sp.
GGCGGCGCCTCACCCTGCCCACTTGACAGGAAACCGCTACATATCAGTCGAAGGTCGCCCGGAGGGCGTGCACGAGGCCGGGCGCGATGTCGTCGCCGAGCGCGACCTCGTCGTCGCTGTCGTGCGCTCGCTGGCGCAGCAGGCAGCGGGCGGCGCCGTCGCGGGTGACGGCGACGAGGAGGCGCACGTCGGCGCGGTCGGGGTGCTTGGCGACCGCCCGCACCGCGGCCTCGGGGTCCTCGGGCAGGTCGCGCTCGGCCGCCGGCGGGAGGACGACGCGTTCGACGGCGACCGCGCAGCCGGCGACCTCGTCGGGCCAGGCGATCCGGGCCAGCAGGTCCTCGAGGCCGTCGGCGTCCGGCAGCTCGTCCTGCTCGACGGCGGAGAGCGCACCCGCGACCCGGTCGTGCGTCGCGAGCCCGTCGGCGAGCTGCGGCTCGCGGTCGACGAGCTCAGCGGTCGGGACGAGGGCGAAGAGCCGTACCGGTTGGTCCCACCCGGTGCGGGCGACGTGCCGCTCGGTGTCGAGGGCGGCGAGGGTCAGGGGGTCGGTGACGGGCTGGCGGTCGTGGCTCACGGGTCCATCGTGCCCGACCGAACTCCGGGCGCTGCTCGTGCGTTGGGGTCTGCGAGGTAGGTTGACCACCACTGGTGCAGGACGACCCCGGCACACGGGACGAGGAGAGCTGTGAGTCGCTCGGACTGGTTCGACGGACGCGACGGAGCCGACGGGCCCGACGAGGGCGCCGGACGCCCCGAGGGGCCCCGGCCGGGCCGGCTGCGCCGCCGCGGGCCCCTGCTCCCCACGCTGCTCGTCCTCATCGCGCTCGCCGTCCTCGGGGGCATCGCCGCCGACGTCCTCACCGACGTGTGGTGGTACCAGTCGGTCGGCTACAGCGGTGTGTTCGTCACCGAGCTGCTGAGCAAGGCGGGCATCTTCGTCGTCGCCGCCCTCGTCACCGGCGGCGCGGTCGCCGTCTCCCTCGCCGTGGCGTACCGCACCCGGCCGCTCTACGTCCCGGTCACCCCGGCGCAGCAGGTGCTCGAGCAGTACCGCCAGGCGATCGAGCCGCTGCGCCGGCTCGCCATCATCGTCGTCCCGGTCGTCCTCGGGCTGCTCGCGGGCTCGGGGTCGATGGGCTCGTGGCGCACGTTCCTGCTGTGGGCCAACCGCCAGCCGTTCGGCACCAAGGACCCCCAGTTCGGCCTCGACGTCGGCTTCTTCGTCTTCACCCTCCCGTGGCTGCGCTTCGTCGTCAGCTTCGTCACCGTCGTCCTCGTCCTCGCCTTCATCGCCGGTGCCTTCACCCACTACGTCTACGGCGGGCTCCAGCTGCCCGGGCGCGGTCCCTCGACCCGCGCCGCGTACGTGCACCTCGGGGTCCTCGGCGCGCTCATCGCGCTGACCCGCGCGGCGTCCTACTGGCTCGACCGCTACTCGCTCTCGACCCAGAAGGGCTCGCTGCTCACCGGCATCACCTACACCGACGCCAACGCGGTGCTGCCGACGAAGGCGATCCTCGCGGTCGCGGCGGTGATGTGCGCGGCCTTCTTCCTCGCGGCGATCTGGAACCGCAGCTGGCGGCTGCCGATCATCGGGGTCGGCCTGCTCGTCGTCACGGCCATCGTCGCGGGGGCGATCTACCCGGCCCTCATCCAGTCGCTCAAGGTGGGCCCGTCCGCCCGCTCGCTCGAGGCGACGTACATCCAGCGCAACATCGCGGCGACGAACTCCGCGTTCGGCCTCGACCGCGTGGAGCGCATCCAGAACACGGTGCCCGAGCAGGCGCCGAGCCAGGCCAGCCTCCGCGCGGACGCCGAGTCCATCCCCGGCGTGCGGGTCATCGACCCCAACGTCGTCGCCCCGACCTTCCGCCAGCTCGAGGGCGAGCGCGACTTCTACGCCTTCCCCGACACCCTGGACGTCGACCGGTACACGATCGACGGGAAGGTCAACGACGCCGTCGTCGCGGTCCGCGAGATGAACCTCGCCGGACTGCCGGACGGCCAGCGCAACTGGCTCAACGACCACACCGTGTACACGCACGGCTACGGCTTCTACGCCGCCTACGGCAACCAGCGCACGCCCGAGGGCGACCCGGTCTTCTTCGAGGGCGGCGGGCGCAACAGCCTCGGCGACTACGAGCCGCGGGTGTACTTCGGCGAACTGTCGCCCCAGTACTCGGTCGTCGGTGCCCCGACGGGCAGCCAGCCCAAGGAGTACGACCGCCCCGGCAGCACCGAGGGCTCGTCGGTGAAGAACACCTACACCGGTGGTGGCGGCGTCCCGATCGGCTCCACCTTCCGCCGGCTCGCCTACGCGGTGAAGTACCGGGAGGCGAACTTCCTCCTCTCCGACGCCGTCAACGGCCAGTCGCGCCTGCTCGACCACCGCACGCCGAAGGAGCGCGTCGAGCGGGTCGCGCCGTGGCTCCAGCTCGACGGGAACGTCTACCCCGCCGTGGTCGGTGGGCGCCTGCAGTGGATCGTCGACGGGTTCACGACCTCGTCGGCGTACCCCAACAGCCGCCTCGTCGACCTCGCCGACGCGACGACCGACTCGGTCGCCCAGCGCTCGGCCGTCGTCCAGGTCCGCTCCGGCGAGGCCAACTACGTCCGCAACGCCGTCAAGGCGACCGTCGACGCGTACGACGGCTCGGTCAAGCTCTACGGCTGGGACACCGGGGACCCCATCCTCAAGGCGTGGGAGCAGGCCTTCCCCGGGTCGGTGCGCGACATCTCCGAGATCTCCGGCGACCTCATGTCGCACATCCGCTACCCGCAGGACCTCGTGAAGATCCAGCGCGACCTGCTCAACGAGTACCACGTCACCCGCGCCGACGACTTCTTCACCGGTAACGACAGGTGGCGGGTCCCGCGGGACCCCTCGGTCTCGACCCAGGACATCCCGGTCGTCTTCCAGTCCATCGCCCTGCCGGGCGAGGACCGCGCCTCGTTCTCGATCACCTCCCCGTTCGTCCCCGCGAGCAACACCGAGGGAGGCCGGGAGATCCTGCGTGGCCTGCTCGCGGTGGACGCCGACGCGGGGTCGTCCGCGGGGAAGCCGGCGCCGAACTTCGGCAAGCTCCGGCTCGTCGAGTACTCCTCGAACCAGGCGCCGTCGGGCCCCGGCCAGGTGGTCAACCAGATCAAGAACTCGAACGTGCGCTCGCAGAACCCCGCCGAGCAGCTCGGGCTGGCGCAGTACATCACCAACAACTCCAGCGGCGGCAAGCAGCTGGACTACGGCAACCTGCTCACCTTCCCGCTGCAGGGCCGCACCTTCTACGTGCAGCCGATCTACGTCCAGGCCTCGGAGGGCTCGGGCTCGTTCCCGCAGAACAAGATCACGGTCGCCGTCTACGGCACGAACGTCGCCTGGGGCGACACCCTCGAGCAGGCGATCACGGGGCTGTTCGGCGAGAGCCAGGGCGGGGACGGCGGGCAGACGCCGGACCAGCCCACGCCCGAGACGACCGTGGCCCAGCAGCTCGCGGCCGCCATCGCGGAGATCCAGACCGCCTACACCGACGGCCAGGAGGCGCTGAGCAAGAGCGACTTCGCGGCGTACGGCGAGGCGCAGAAGCGGCTGTCCGCCGCCATCGCCAAGGCGGACGCGCTCGCCGCGCAGCTGGGGACCACGGTCGCCACCCCGAGCGCGTCGCCGTCGCCGAGCCCGTCACCGTCCGCGACGGCGAGCTCCGGGTAGCCGATTTGTGGTCTCCGCCCACCGTCGCGTAACCTCGTGGACATACCGAGCGCGTTCTCCGGAGCGCGACTCACCACGACGCGGGGTGGAGCAGCTCGGTAGCTCGCCGGGCTCATAACCCGGAGGTCGCAGGTTCAAATCCTGCCCCCGCTACCAGAACGAGAAGGGCCCCGACCGGCGACAGCCGGTCGGGGCCCTTCTCGTGGTCGGGATGCCGGGAGCCGGAGCGGGCGACGAGGAACGAGTCGCCGGCGACGGCGGCGTCCTGCCCCCGCGCGTCCGCCGCGCGGCGTCCTGCCCCCCGCGCGCCCGCCGCGCGGCGTCCTGCCCCTCGGGCCCCGGTCAGCCTCGTTCCGGGATGAACGCGGGTGCCGGGACGCCGTTGCCGGTCAGCAGGTCGCAGCGGACGAACTGGTCGCCGACGCGCTCCAGCAGGCAGCCGCCGCCGTCACCGACGGGCGGCCCCGCGTCCTGGCGTGCCTCGGCGGGGCCGACGAGGGTCCCGGCGGCGAGCAGGCCGGCTCCCAGGACGGCGATCCCTCGACGGGCTCGGTGCTGTCGTTTCATGGTCTCCTCCTCTCGTGCTCGGGACGTCCTGCCACGGTCCGCCGTCGGGGCGACGAGCGCCTGACCCGAACGAGGCAACTCGGGGTCGGCGCCGGGTGGCCAGAAATGCCCATGTGCCTCGCCCGCCCGAGCCCTACCGTGGATCCATGCCCGGCTGGCCGCCCCCCGACCTGCCCGGCCCGTGGACCGGTCGTGCCGCCCGCCCGCCCTTCGTCGGCCGGGAGCGTGAGTTCGACCTGCTGGAGGCCGTGTGGGCGGACGTGGCCGCCGGGGCACCGCAGACGGTGCTCCTCGGGGGGGCCGCTGGCGTCGGCAAGTCGCGGCTCGTGGCCGAGGCCGCTCGGGCGGTGCACCGCACCGGGGCGTCCGTCCTCCACGGTCAGTGCACCGCCGAGGACGGGCGACCGTTCGACCCGTTCGTCCGCCCTCTGTCCGTTCTCGTCGAGGCCGCCGCCTCCGGCCTCCTCGGGTCCTTCGTGTCCAGTGGCGGTGAGCCGATCGCGGAGCTGCGGGCCGTGCACCAGGTCGCCGCGCCCGTGCTCGGGACGGCGGCAGCCGGTGAGGATGTCCCCAACCCCCTCGCCCTGCTCGACGGCGTGGCCGGACTCCTGGCGGCGGCCTGCGTGGAGCGGCCCCTCCTGCTCGTCCTCGAGGACCTCCACTGGGCCGGCCGGTCCGCCCTCAACCTGCTGCGCTACGTCGTCGAGCACGTGTCCGAGGTCCCGCTGCTCGTGCTCGCGACCTACCGCGCGACTCCGCCGGACCGCTCGGAGGTGCTCGGAGGGGTGCTCGCCGACCTCGTGCGCCGGGACGACGTGCACCGCATCGACCTGATGGGCCTGGGCGTCTCGGACGTGACCCGGTTCCTCGTGGCCTCCGGCGCGGGCACTCCCGAGGCCGTGGCCGCCGCGGCCGCGCTGCTGCACGACCACACCGGCGGCAACCCGTTCGTGCTCAACGAGCTCTGGCGCGACGTGACCGCCCGCGGTGGGCTCGAGGCGCTGCGGGCAGGCGTCCTGGGGGTTCCCGAGTCGCTGCGTGCGGTCGTCGCGGGCCGGCTGGCCGAGCTGACCGAGGCGCACCGTGAGCTCGTCGGTCTGGCCGCCGTGGCGGGGGTCGTCGTCGACGCCTCGGTGGTCGCCGGCGCCTCGGACCGGCAGGTCTCGCCGGAGGACGCCCTGGCCGCGATGGAGGCAGCCCGGGCCGTCGGCCTCCTCGAGCAGGTCGTCGACCACCCCGGGCAGTACCACTTCGCCCACGTCCTGGCGCAGCAGGCGGTCCAGGCCGAGTTCGGGGCGCGCCGGGTGGCCCGCGCCCACGCGGCCATCGCGGAGGCCCTCAGGTCCCGGACGGGGTCGGGCCCGGCGGAGCTCTACCGCGTGGCGCACCACTACGCCCAGGCGGCAGGCCTCGGTCTCGAGGCGGAGGCCGCGCACCACCTGCGGCTCGCCGGGCAGAGCGCCGAGGACCAGCTCGCGCTGTCGGACGCCGCCGCGTTCTACGAGCGCGCCACCGGGTTCGAGGTCCCCGGGCCGCCCCGGGACCGGCTCCTCCTCGCCGCCGCGCGCTGCCACCTGCTGGCGGGGCGGCGCCTGAGGGCCATGCAGCTGGACGAGCGTGCGTCGGCCTCCACCGATCCGAAGATCCGGCTGCTGGCCGCCATCGGTTACGTCGCGGCCATGTGGCGCGCCGGGAGCGGAGCCGGCGCCCACCGCGGTGTCACGCTCCTCCAGGGAGCCATCCGCAGCTCGGGTCGCTCCGCCGACGACCCGCTCGTGGTGCGCGCCGCGGCGGCCCTCGCCTCCGCACTCATGCTCACGGGAGCGGAGGACGAGGCTCGCCGGTGCGTCAGGGACGCCATCGAACGGGCGCGGGCCATCGGCGACCGGCGCCTCCTGGCCACCGTCCTCGACGAGTCGCTCTTCGTCGGGGTGGGCCTGGACTCCCTCGGCGAGAGGGCGGCGCACGCCGCCGAGCTCTCCGAGCTCTCCCGGGTGGGACCGCACTGGACCCACGCGGGGAGAGCGGCCATGGTGAGGTGCCACGCCGCGTACGTGACCGGTGACCGGACCGCGCTGTCGTCGGCCCTCGAGGAGCTCGGCGTCGCGGCCCGCGAGAGCCGCCAGCCCTACATCTCCTGGACGCTGCACCTGTTCACCGCGTCACTCCAGCTCCTGCGGTGCGACGTGACCGCGGCGCGCGCGACGATGGCGGCCGGGCGTCGCATCGAGGCCGGGTTCGAGCCGGGTGCCAGTGCGGGGGAGGGGCCGGCCAGCCTGCAGCAGTTCATGATCCGGCGCGAGAGCGGACGCCTGGGGTTCGCGCGCACGATGATGGAGTCCGGCCTGCAGCCCACCGACCCCTGGCGGCCCGGCGTCGTCGCGCTCTGCATCGAGACGGGGATGACGGACCGGGCCCGAGAGGCGCTCCATGACGCCTTGCGCTGGGACGTGACCACGTTGAGGAGGTCGGCGATCTGGCCCGCGTCCCTCTCCTTCCTCGGAGAGGCGGCGGTCGAGCTGGATGACGAGGACGCGATGCGTGCCCTCCTGCCGGAGGCGGAGCGGTTCGTCGGGGTCAACCTCATGGGCGGCGAGATGCTCGCGCTCTGTGGCAGCGGTGACCTGCTGATCGGGCTGCTCCGCGCAGGTCTCGGGCTCCCCGGGGCGGAGACGTGCTTCGCGCGGTCACTCGAGATGGACCGCCGCACCGGGTCGGTCCTGCACGAGGCGACGACGCAGGCCCACTGGGCGGCCCACCTCCGGCGCTCGGGAGCCGCCGCGGACCGGGTCAGGGTGCACGAGCGACCTGCCCGCGAGGTGGCCACGCACCACGGACTGGCCCGGGTGCTGCGCATCCTGGGACCGACGCAGCCCCGCCCGGTGCCCGACGGCCTGACCGGGCGCGAGGTCGAGGTCCTCGGCCTGCTCGCCGAGGGCGCGAGCAACAGGGAGATCGCCCGCCGGCTCGTCATCAGCGAGCACACGGCGGCCAACCACGTCCGCAGCATCCTCATGAAGACCGGGTCGAGGAACCGGACCTCCGCGGCGCGCTACGCCGTGCGCCACGGGCTCGTCCACCCGTCCTCAGACGACGGGAAGCCGTGACGCGTCCGGCAGCAACCGGCTGTCGAGCTCGGTCACCGCGTCGGCCGGGATGCCGGCACGCGCGGCCGCCCGACGGATCGCCTCCTCCGACTCCGCCTCGTAGAGGCAGTAGGTCTTGCGCTTGTCCGCCGACAGGAAGGACATCAGCCAGCGCACGTCCTCCTCGTCGTTGACGGCGTTGATCTCGGCCAGGCCCTCGATCGTGGGGTCCAGCTGCTCCCCGAACTGCCTCTCGACCATGAAGATGGGCATCGGTGGCTCCCTTCGACCGCACCCACGGTACGGCGGGGCCGGGACGGGCGCATGACCAGATCTGGCCCCCGGGGAGCCGCACGAGCGCGACGTCCCGCCCGCGTGCGGACTCCCCGCCCTCCCGCTAGCGTGGCGGAGCCGGGGGGAACCGGCACCGACCGGTGCACCGCACCACGACCACCTGGGGGAAGCATGACCACGTCCACCTCGACCCGCGTCCGTCGGCTCGTCGCCACTGCGACGGTCGCCGCCGCCACCCTGGCCGGCTCGGCGGTCCTCGCCGCCCCGGCCAGCGCCAACGACTCGCCCTCGGGCTGCGGGACACCGCACAAGGTGAACAGCAGGGCGATCACGTACGGCGTCGGCACCTCGTCCTGGCGGGTCGGCACGCTGACCCAGTACTGGGGCTGGTGCTACTCCGAGCTGCGCAACTGGGCGCACGTGCACTTCTCGGCCGGGAACTCGGCCTTCGGCGTCAAGCTCGGCATCCAGACCAAGGACGGCGTGCGCCACGGCGTCCGGACCGTCAACAGCGGTACCGACTTCACCTCGAAGCCCACGGCGACGATGGACCGCTCGACCCGCGCGTTCGTCGACGGCACGTTCTGGAACGGTGGCGTCGCGTCGCTGTCCTTCCAGGCCACCGGCTGGAGCGGCTGAACCGGCACCCCGGCGCCCGGAGCGACCTGCGCCACACCGGCGTGTCGGCGGAATCTCCGGGCCCGGGGGACCTGTTGGACCCGACGTGACCACCACCCAGACCGGCCGCACGCACCGCGTCGTCGTCATCGGTTCCGGCTTCGGCGGCCTCTTCGGCGCGCAGGCGCTCAAGCGCCGCGACGACGTCGAGGTGACCCTCGTGGCGCGCACCGCGCACCACCTCTTCCAGCCGCTGCTCTACCAGGTGGCGACCGGCATCCTCTCCGAGGGCGAGATCGCGCCGAGCACCCGCGAGGTGCTGGCCCGGCAGAAGAACGCCCGGGTCGTCCTCGGCGAGGTCACGGACATCGACCTCGAGGCCCGCACCGTCACCTCCGAGCTGCTCGGGACCGAGACCGTCCTCGAGTACGACTCGCTCCTCGTCGCGGCGGGAGCGGGCCAGTCGTGGTTCGGCCACGACGAGTTCGCCGAGTTCGCGCCGGGCATGAAGTCGGTCGACGACGCCCTCGAGCTGCGCGGGCGCATCTTCGGGGCCTTCGAGGTCGCCGAGCTCGCGACCTCGCCGGAGGACGCCCGCCGGGCCCTCACCTTCGTCGTCGTCGGGGCCGGCCCGACCGGCGTCGAGATGGCCGGCCAGATCTCCGAGCTCGCGGGGCGGACCCTCAAGCACGACTTCCGCCGGATCGACCCCACCCAGGCGCACGTCATCCTCCTCGACGCCGCGGACACCGTGCTGCCGACCTTCGGCGAGCGCCTCGGTGGCGCCGCCCGGCGCCGGCTGCAGGAGATGGGGGTCGACGTGCGCACCGGTTCGATGGTCACCGACGTCGACGAGCAGGGCCTGACCTACAAGGACCGCCAGGGCCACGAGACCCGCGTCGAGGCGCTGACCAAGGTGTGGGCCGCCGGGGTGCAGGCGAGCCCGCTCGGGGCGCGCCTCGCCGAACAGTCCGGCGCCGAGACCGACCGCGCCGGCCGCGTCCTCGTCGAGGACGACCTCACCCTCCCGGGGCACCCCGAGGTCTTCGTCGTCGGGGACATGATGGCGCTGCGCGACCTGCCGGGGGTGGCCCAGGTCGCCATCCAGGGGGCGCGGTTCGCCGCCAAGGAGATCGGCCGTCGCCTCGACGGCAAGCCCTCGCAGGGTCGGTTCGAGTACTTCGACAAGGGCTCGATGGCCACCGTCTCCCGGTTCAGCGCCGTCGCCTCGATCGGCCGGCTGCGCTTCCACGGCTTCCTCGCCTGGCTGCTCTGGCTCGGCGTGCACCTCGTGTACATCATCGGCTTCAAGAACCGGGTGACCACGCTCCTGCACTGGGCGATCAGCTTCCTCGGCCGTGGCCGGTCCGAGCGGGTGGCCACCGAGCAGCAGGTCTTCGCCCGCCGGGCGCTGGCCCGCAGCGGCGACGCCGTGCCCGACGAGGTGCGACGGGTGGGCTGAGCGCCGGGGCGTTTCGCCGCGCGGGGAGTGACCGTAGGGTGGCCGCCATGCCGCTCGACTACCCGGTCCACCGGAGGACGCTCGACAACGGCCTGCGGGTCGTCGTGTCCCCGGACCACACCGTCCCGAACGTCACCGTCAACCTCTGGGTCGGGGTCGGGTCACGCCACGAGCAGGCGGGGCGCACCGGCTTCGCGCACCTCTTCGAGCACCTGATGTTCCAGGGGTCGCGGGGCGTGCGCAGCGGCGAGCACTTCGAGGCGCTGATGGCCGAGGGTGGCCGGCTCAACGCGACGACGTGGTTCGACCGCACGAACTACTTCGAGACCGTCCCGACCGGTGCGCTCGAGCTGGCCCTGTGGCTCGAGGCGGACCGCCACGGCCACCTCCTCGACGCGCTGACCCAGGAGAACCTCGACAACCAGCGCGACGTCGTCAAGGAGGAGAAGCGCCAGCGCTACGACAACCAGCCGTACGGCACGGCCCTCATCGACGTCTACGCCGCGGTCTTCCCCGAGGGGCACCCGTACCACCACCCGACGATCGGCTCGATGGCCGACCTCGACGCGGCGAGCCTCGAGGACGTCCACGCCTTCTTCCGGCGGTACTACGCCCCGGACAACACCGTCCTCACGCTCTGCGGCGACATCGCGCCCGAGGAGGGGTTCACCCTCGTCGAGCGGTACTTCGGCGGACTCACCGCGCGGGCCGAGGAGCGGCGTCCGGACCTGCCCCAGCTCGAGCCGCTCACCGCGCCGGTGCGGGTCGAGCGGCGCGAGAAGGTGCCGAACGACCGGCTGCACGTGGCCTTCCGGCTCCCCGTCGACGGCACGGACGAGCTGGTCGCGGCCACCGTCGCCCTCGACTGCCTCGCCGGCCTGTCCAGCTCGCGCCTCGTGCGCCGGTTCGTCCGGCGCGAGCAGAGCGCCACCGGCGCCCACGCCACCGCGTGGGGCTTCGTCGACGGCGTCTCGCTCGGCTTCGTCGTCATCGACGCCGCCCCGGACGCCGACACCGACGCCCTCGAGGCCGGCCTGGTCGAGGAGCTCGAGCGGCTCGCGCAGGAGGGGCCGACCGAGGCCGAGCTGGAGGCCTCGATCGCGCAGGCCGAGCGGGCCTGGCTGTCGGCCCTCGCCTCCCAGGAGGAGCGGGCCGACCTGCTCAGCCGCTACCTGCTCCTCCACGACGACCCCGACGTCGTCAACACCCACCTCGACCGGGTCCGGGCCGTGACGGCGGAACGAGTGGTCGAGGCGACCCGGCGCTGGCTGCGGCCGGAGAGCCGGGCGGTGGTCGCCTTCCTCGACGACGCCGAGGGTGCGGAGGCGGTCGCGTGAGCGCCCGGCCGGCCGTCCGGCCGCCGGCCCCGTGGGCCTTCCCGGTCCCCGAGGAGCACCGGCTGCCCAACGGTGTCCGCCTCCTCGTCCACGACCTGCCCGGCCAGTACGTCCTCTCGATGCGGGTCGTCGTGCCCTCCTCCCTCGCCACCGAGGACCCCGAGCTCGAGGGCATCTCGTCGATGACCGCCCGGCTGCTCGACGAGGGGACGGACGAGCACTCCCCGGAGGAGTTCGCCGAGCTGATGGAGCGGCACGGGATGGCGCTCGGCGCCGGTGTCTCCGACGGCGGCCTCCTCGTCGACCTCGACGTGCCCCAGGCCCACCTGCCCACGGCGGCCCGGCTCGTCACCGAGGCGCTGGCCACCCCGGTCTTCCCCGAGCCCGAGGTGCGCCGCATCCTGCGCAGCCGGCTCGCCGAGATCGAGCAGGAGCGCGCGTCGGCGGCGCACCGCGCGGCGCGCGAGGTGGCCCGCACGATGTGGGACCCCGCCGACCGCGCGTCCCGGCCGGCCGCCGGCAGCGCCGAGACGATCGGGCGGATCACCCGCGAGGCCGTCGCCGAGCACCACGCGTTGCGGGTCGGGCCGCGCGGCGCGACGGTCGTGCTCGCCGGCGACCTCTCGGGCCTCGACCCGCTCTCGGTCCTCGACGCGACCCTCGGGCAGTGGGAGGCGCCCCGGCAGGTGCCGGCCCCGCCGCCGCTGGCGCCGGTCCCGGCCGCCGACCGGGCGCGGGTCGTCGTCGTCGACCGCCCCGGGTCGGTCCAGACCGAGATCGCCGTCGCGTGCCCGGGTCCGGACCGCTCGACCCCCTTCGGCTGGGCCCCGCACCCCGTGGCCTCCTTCGTCGTCGGCGGCTCCCCGAACGCCCGGGTCGACGCGGTGCTGCGCGAGGAGAAGGGGTACACGTACGGCATCCGCTCGGCCTTCCGGCCGCGCGTCGCGGGGGGCTCGTTCGTCACCTCGGGGTCGGTGCGCTCGGAGGTCACCGGCGAGGCGGTCGGCCTGCTCCTCGGGATCCTCGACGACGCCCGCGACGGCTTCACCGCCGCCGAGCTGCGCTCCGGGGTCGACTTCGTCTCCAAGACGGCACCGGGTCGCTACGCCACGGCCGACGCCGTCGCCGACGAGACGGCCGCGCTCGCCCTGGAGGGCCTCCCGCTCGACTTCACGACCCGCAACCTCGCCGCCGTCGCGGGACTGGCCCTCGAGGACCTCGACGCCGCGTACCGGCGGGCGGCGACGGGGGAGTGGACGGTCGTCCTCGTCGGTGACGCCGAGTCGGTCCTCCCCGCCATCGAGGGCCGGCTCCCGGGTCCGGTGAGCACGGTTGCGCTCTGAGACCGGCGGCGCGCTCTCGCTCGTCGTGCCCTCCCCGGTCGGTGGGCTCGGCCTCGTCGAGGCCGACGGCGCGCTCGTGGCCATCCACTTCGACGCGGTACCCGTCCCCGAGGAGCGGGCGCCGGCGCCGAGCCCGCTGCTCGAGGAGGTGCGCACCCAGCTCGAGCAGTACTTCCGCGGCGAGCGACGGGTCTTCGACCTGCCCGTCCGGCCCCGCGGCACCGCGTTCCGGCAGCGCGTCTGGGAGGTGCTGGCCACCGTCCCGTGGGGGACGACGACGACGTACGGCGCGATCGCGGACCGGCTCGGGCTGCCCCCGGGCGCGTCGCGGGCGGTCGGGGCGGCCAACGGCGCGAACCCGGTGCCGATCGTCCTGCCCTGCCACCGGGTGGTCGGGGCCGACGGCACCCTGACCGGCTACGCGGGCGGGCTCGAGCGCAAGGCGGCCCTCCTCCGGCTCGAGGGCGTGCCGACCGAGGCCGACCAGGCCGTCCTCTTCTAGTCGCGCACCACCGACGGACGGCCGGCGGAGAGCCGCTCGAGCACCTCGTCGTGGAGGATGCCGTTGGTCGCGACGGCGTTGCCCCCGAACGGGCCGTCGGTGCCGTCGAGCGAGGTGAAGCGCCCCCCGGCCTCGGTGACGACGGGGACGAGCGCAGCCATGTCGTGGAGCGAGAGCTCGGGCTCGGCGGCGACGTCGACGGCGCCCTCCGCCACGAGCATGTAGGACCAGAAGTCGCCGTACGCCCGCTCGCGCCAGCAGGCGCGGGCGAGGCCGAGCATCGCGTCGAGGCGACCGACGTCGTCCCAGGACGTCGTGCTCGAGATGGACAGGGAGGCGTCGGCCAGCCGGGAGACCCCCGAGACCTGGATCCGGCGGGCGCTGGTCAGGCTGCGGCCGGACCAGGCCCCGGACCCGACGGCGGCCCACCAGCGGCGGCCGAGCGCGGGGGCCGCGACCAGCCCGACGACCGGCCGGCCGTCGTCGACCAGGGCGATGAGCGTGGCCCACACCGGCACGCCCCGCACGAAGCTGTGGGTGCCGTCGATCGGGTCGATGACCCACTGCCGCGGGCTCGACCCCGTCGGAGGCAGCTCCTCGCCGATCACCGCGTCACGGGGGCGGGTGCGCTTGAGCTGGAACCGGACGAGCTCCTCGGCGTCGCGGTCGGCGTCGCTGACGAGGGTGAGGTCGGGCTTGGTCTCGACGTGCAGGTCCTCGGCCCGGAACCGCTCCATCGTCAGCCGTTCGACGGCGTCGGCGAGCACGTGGGCGAGTCGGAGGTCGTCGTCGTAGCCCGGCACGGGGCTCAACCTACCGGCTCCCACCGAAGATCTTCCGGCGTCGGCGGCGGGTTGGTCGCAACTCGGTCACAATCGGGTCTCGGTGCGTCGCGGAACTTCCCTCCGCGCGGGTCGGTGGTGTTTGGTGGACCGGGCACGCCGGAGGGCGCTGCCACGAGGCTGCACCCGACCGGGGCACCTCACGGAACGGCCACACGACACCGCGTGGTCAACCACTTCACACAGGAGGACATCCATGCGAGGAACTGCTCGCACGGTCGCCGTTGCGGCCATGTCCGCCATCGCTCTTCTCGCTGCCGGGTGTGGCAGCGGGGACAGCGGGGGCGACCAGAGCTCGGCCGCAGGCGGCAAGACGGGCGGCGAGATCACCGTCCGCGGCTGCAACCCGCAGAACCCTCTGGTTCCGAGCAACACGACGGAGACCTGCGGCGGCAACGTGATCGACGCGATCTTCTCCAAGCTCGTGCACTACGACCCCGAGACGGCCAAGCCCGAGAACGACATCGCCGAGTCCATCGACACGACGGACAACCAGAACTTCACGGTCAAGATCAAGAAGGGCCGCAAGTTCCACGACGGCACCGAGATCAAGGCCAAGAACTTCGTCGACGCGTGGAACTACGCCGCGTACGCGCCCAACGGCCAGAGCTCGGGCTACTTCATGGAGCCCATCGAGGGCTACGGCGACATGCAGTGCACCGGTGAGGGCGACGACCCGTGCGCCGGCGCCGGCAACGCGAAGGCCAAGGAGCTGACCGGCCTCAAGGTCGTCGACGACTACACCTTCACGATCAAGACCACCGAGAAGGTCTCGAACCTCCCGGTCCGCCTGGGCTACTCGGCGTTCTCGCCGCTCCCGGACATGTTCTTCAAGGACCCGAAGTCCTTCGGCGACAAGCCGGTCGGCTCGGGCCCGTACAAGCTCGACGCGTGGAACAAGGAGCAGTCGATCGTCCTGTCCAAGTTCGCCGACTACAACGGTGACTTCGGCGGCAAGGTCGACAAGATCACGTTCAAGATCTACCAGGAGTCCGACGCCGCCTACAACGACGTCATCGCGAACAACCTGGACATCACCGACGAGATCCCGACCAGCGCGCTGATCGACGACAAGTACAAGTCGGACCTCCCGGACCGCAACGCGCAGAAGGAGACCGGCGTCATCCAGACGATCACCTTCGCGCCGACCAAGGTCGACCCGAACTACGCGGACCCGAAGATCCGTCAGGCGATCTCCATGGCGATCGACCGCGACACGATCATCAAGCAGATCTTCAACAACACCCGCGTGCCCGCCACCGGCTGGGTCTCCCCGGTCGTCGACGGCTACAAGGCCGACCAGTGCGGTGAGTACTGCAAGTACGACCCGGCCAAGGCCAAGGCCCTCCTCCAGGAGGCCGGCGGCTTCAAGGGCAGCAAGATCACCCTCTCCTACAACGCGGACGCGGCCCACAAGGACTGGACCGAGGCCACCTGCAACAGCATCAAGCAGGCGCTCGGCGTCGACTGCGTGGCCACGGGTGTCGTGGACTTCGCCACCTTCCGCTCGCAGATCGCGGACCGCAAGATGAAGGGCATGTTCCGCACCGGCTGGCAGATGGACTACCCCTCGATCGAGAACTTCCTCGCCCCGATCTACAAGACCGGTGCGTCCTCGAACGACGGCGACTACTCCAACCCCGAGTTCGACAAGCTCCTCGTGCAGGCCGCCGCGGCGACCGACGAGGCCGAGGCGAACAAGCTCTACCAGCAGGCCGAGGCGCTCCTCGCCCAGGACATGCCGGCCATCCCGATGTGGTACGGCAAGACCACGATGGGCTGGTCCGACAAGGTCACCGGTGTGAAGATCACCGCCTTCGGCACGATCGACTTCACGTCGGTCTCGCTGAAGTGACCCCCGGGGGCCGCTAGGTCCCCGAGCTCCACACGAGTCGTCGGCCTGTCAGCCACCGCTGGCAGGCCGACGGCCGTGTGACGGGGGGTTTTCGACCGGCCGGGTCCGGCGCTACCCACGCCCACCCCCATGGTCTAGGTTCGACCCCGAATACAGTCCGACGCCGTCGTCCCCGATCGGGACCAGCGTCCCGAGAACCAAGGAGGTGTTGTGGGCACCTACATCCTTCGACGGCTCCTCCAGATGATCCCCGTGATCCTCGGAGCGACGTTCCTCATCTTCGCCATGGTGTTCGCCCTGCCGGGTGACCCCCTCGCCGGGAAGTGCGGCGAGCGGCCGTGCTCCGCCGCGTACCGCGCGGCGTTCACCGAGAAGTACAACCTCAACGACCCGCTGCTCGTCCAGTACGGCAAGTACGTCGGCAAGCTGGCCACCGGCGACTTCGGTGAGACCTACAACCAGATCAAGGTCTCCGACCAGCTCAAGCAGCGTTACCCCGTGACCGCGAAGCTCGCGCTCATGGCCATCCTCTTCGAGACCCTCATCGGCATCGTCGCCGGTGTGTTGACGGGGGTGAGACGGGGAGGGTTCCTGGACAACCTCGTCCTGGTCTCCACCCTCGTGGTCATCTCGATCCCCGTCTTCGTCATCGGTGGCCTCGCGCAGTACTTCCTCGGCGTCAAGTGGGGCCTGTTCCCGGTCACGGTGACCTCGGGCGAGGCGACGGTCTACCAGCTGCTGCTGCCGGCGATGGTGCTGGGCTCGCTCTCGGTGGCCTACGTGGCCCGGCTGACCCGCACCAACCTCGTCGAGAACCTGCGCTCGGACTACGTCCGCACCGCGATCTCCAAGGGCCTCACCAAGCGCCGGGCCATCGGCCTGCACGCGCTGCGCAACAGCCTCATCCCGGTCGTCACGTTCATCGGCTTCGACTTCGGCGCCCTCCTCGGCGGCGCCATCGTCACCGAGAGCATCTTCAACATCCCGGGGATCGGCGGCTACATCTTCCGCTCGATCCGCTCCCGGGACGGTGCCTCGGTCGTCGGCGCGGTGACGGTGCTCGTCATCGTCTACCTCGTCGTCAACCTCATCGTCGACCTCCTGTACGGCCTGCTCGACCCGAGGATCAGCCATGACTGAAGCCACCATCACCGAGTCCAGCTCCGTCGCCGACCCGCACGACGCGGGCGACGTCGGCGAGGAGCGGTCGCTCGCCTCCGACGCCTGGCGCTCGATGCGCAAGAACCCCATGTTCTGGATCTCCGCGACGATGATCGCGGTCTTCGTCCTCATGGCGGTCTGGCCGAGCCTGTTCACCAAGACCGACCCCACCTTCGCGGTGCTCGCCGAGTCGCGGGCCAAGCCCGGCGAGGGCACCTGGTTCGGCCGCGACATCCAGGGCTACGACATCTACGCGCGGTGCATCTACGGGGCCCGAGCCTCGATCCTCGTCGGGCTCTTCACGACGACCGGCACGGTGCTGCTCGGCGGCACCATCGGCGTCATCTCCGGCTACCTCGGTGGCTGGGTCGACGCGCTGCTCTCCCGCATCGGTGACGTGTTCTTCGCGATCCCGCTGCTGCTCGGCGCGATCATCTTCCTCGTCTCGCTGCCGGACTTCTTCAACGACAACTACCTGCTCATCGTCCTCAAGGTCGTCTTCGCCCTGGTCATCCTCGGGTGGCCGAGCCTGGCGCGGCTGATGCGCTCCAGCGTCATCCAGGTCAAGCCGAACGACTACGTGCAGGCGGCCCGTGCCCTCGGCGCGAGCCCGTGGCGGGTCATCCGCTCGCACATCCTCCCGAACGCGCTGGCCCCGATGATCGTCGTCGCGACGATCAACCTCGGCGCCTACATCGCGGTGGAGGCGACCCTGTCCTTCCTCGGGATCGGCCTGCAGCCGCCGGCCATCTCCTGGGGCATCGACATCAGCTCGGCGATCGTCGGCCTGCGCACCACCCCGCACATGCTGTTCTTCCCCAGCCTCTTCCTCTCCCTGGCGGTGCTGGCGTTCATCATGCTCGGCGACGTGGTCCGTGACGCCCTCGACCCCAAGAACCGGTGAGGCAGAAGACATGACGGTTCAGGACACCACTCGCACCGACACCGGTGCGATCCGTTACGAGCCCCAGGACGGCGTGCTGCTCGAGGTCGAGGACCTCTACGTCGAGTTCCACACGGCCGACGGCGTGGCGACCGCGATCAACGGCGTCTCGTTCGAGCTGCGCCAGGGCGAGTCCCTCGCGATCCTCGGCGAGTCCGGCTCGGGCAAGTCGGTCACCGCGCAGGCGATCATGGGCATCCTCGACATGCCGCCGGCGGTCATCCCGCAGGGGCACATCCGCTACTGCGGGCACGACCTGCTGACCATGGACGAGGAGCAGCGACGCAAGACGCGGGGCCCGGAGGTCTCGATGATCTTCCAGGACGCCCTCTCGTCGCTCAACCCGGTCTTCCCGGTCGGCTGGCAGATCGCCGAGATGTTCCGCATCCACCGCGGGATGAACAAGAGCGACGCCCTCGACCAGGCGATCCGGCTGATGGAGCGGGTGCAGATCCCGGCCGCCCGCGAGAGGGTCAAGGCCTACCCGCACCAGTTCTCCGGCGGCATGCGCCAGCGGATCATGATCGCGATGGCCATCGCGCTCGACCCGGCGGTGCTCATCGCCGACGAGCCGACCACCGCCCTCGACGTCACCGTCCAGGCGCAGATCATGAGCCTCCTCGAGGAGCTGCAGGAGGAGCGCCAGATGGGGCTCATCCTCATCACCCACGACCTCGGGGTCGTCGCCGACGTCGCCGACCGCATCGCGGTCATGTACGCCGGCCGGCTCGTCGAGAAGGCCGAGGTGCACGAGCTGTACCGGTCTCCGGCACACCCGTACACGCGCGGCCTGCTCGAGTCCATCCCACGCCTGGACCAGAAGGGCCAGACGCTCGCGGCCATCGGCGGCCTGCCGCCGAACCTCATGCGGATCCCGCCGGGCTGCCCCTTCAACCCGCGCTGCCGGATGGCCCAGGACGTCTGCCGCCGCGACCTGCCCGCCCTGCGGGAGGTCGCCCCGGGCCGGCTGTCGGCCTGCCACTTCGCCGAGGAGGTCATCGATGCCTGAGGTCGTCCTCAGCGCCCAGAACCTGGTCAAGCACTACCCGATCCGTCGGGGCGTGCTGCGCCGCACGGTGGGCCACGTCAAGGCCGTCGACGGGGTGAGCTTCGACCTGCACAAGGGCGAGACGCTCGGCATCGTCGGCGAGTCCGGCTGTGGCAAGTCCACCCTCGGGCGGCTGCTCATGCGGCTCGAGGAGCCGACCTCGGGCAGCGTCGTCTTCGAGGGCCAGGACTGGTCCGGCGCCTCGCCGAAGGACACCCGCCGGCTGCGGCGCGACATCCAGATCGTGTTCCAGGACCCCTACACCTCGCTCAACCCGCGGATGACGGTCGGCGACATCGTCGGCGAGCCGTTCGAGATCCACGCGGACGTCGTGCCCAAGGGCGGGCGCCGCAAGCGCGTCCAGGAGCTCCTCGACCTCGTCGGGCTCAACCCGGAGCACATCAACCGCTACCCGCACCAGTTCTCCGGCGGCCAGCGCCAGCGCATCGGCATCGCCCGGGGCATCGCGCTCAACCCGAAGGTGCTGGTCTGCGACGAGCCGGTCTCCGCGCTCGACGTGTCGGTGCAGGCGCAGGTCGTCAACCTCATGGAGAAGCTCCAGGACGAGCTCGGCCTCGCCTACGTCTTCATCGCGCACGACCTGTCCGTCGTCCGGCACATCTCGGACCGCGTCGGCGTCATGTACCTCGGGCGGATGGCCGAGCTCGGCGAGGAGGACGAGGTCTACGCGCGTCCGACGCACCCGTACACGCAGGCGCTGCTCTCCGCCGTGCCGGTGCCCGACCCGACCCTGCGCGGCAAGCGCGACCAGATCGTCCTCGTCGGCGACGTCCCCTCACCGGCGAACCCGCCCTCGGGCTGCCGGTTCCACACCCGGTGCTGGAAGGCCCAGGACGTCTGCAGCCAGCAGGAGCCGCAGCTCGAGCTGCGCGACGACGGCCACGGCGCGCACCTGTCGGCCTGCCACTTCGCCGAGCCCCGGGTCATCGTCGAGACCACCGACGTCAGCGGCCTGCAGCCGGACACCCGGTTCACGACGACCGAGGTCGGCGACGTGCCCGACAGCGGCGCGGGCCTCGGCACCGCGGGTGGCGGTGAGGAGCTCGGCTCCTCGCAGGCGGACTCGACCGCCGAGCGGGCGGAGGCGATGGACCCGCCGGCGAGGCGTCCCGACGACCTCTCGGCACTCACCGAGGACCCGCAGGACCGCCCGCGCTGACGCGCGGGGCGCGACCACCGACGGCCGCCGGCGGGACTCAGTCCTCGCCGGCGACCGTCCGCGTCCGCAGCAGCCGCCGCAGCGACTCCAGGCGCGCCGGGCCGGCGGGGCCGGCGGCGCCGCTCTCGACCCAGGCGTCCAGGCCGCACTCCTCCTCGTCGTGCGTGCAGCCGCGGGGGCACTGTGCGGTGCCCGGCTCGAGGTCGGGGAAGTGGTGCACGATGCGCGTGGGGTCGACGTGGGCCAGCCCGAACGAGCGCACGCCCGGGGTGTCGACGACCCAGCCGTCGTCGTCGGGCAGCGGCAGGGCGACGGCCGAGGTCGAGGTGTGCCGCCCGCGCCCGGTGACGTCGTTGACGACGCCGGTGGCGCGCTCGGCCTCCGGGACGAGGGCGTTGACGAGGGTGGACTTGCCGACCCCGGAGTGGCCGACCAGCACGCTGACCCGGCCGTGCAGCGCGTCGCGCAGGGCGTCCAGCCCGTCGATGCCGTCCTCGAGGCGCGAGGTGACGACGTGCGGCACCGAGAGCGGCGCGTACTGCTCGAGGAACGGCGCCGGGTCGGTGAGGTCGGCCTTGGTGAGGACGAGGAGCGGGTCCATCCCGGCGTCGTAGGCCGCGACGAGGCAGCGGTCGATGAGCCGCGGACGGGGCTCGGGGTTGGTCAGCGCCGAGACGACGACGAGCTGGTCGGCGTTGGCGACGAGGACCCGCTCGACCGGGTCGGTGTCGTCAGCGGTGCGGCGCAGCACCGTCTCGCGGTCGGTGATCCGCACGATGCGCGCCAGGCTCCCGTCGGTGCCGGTCGTGTCGCCGACGAGGTGCACCTCGTCGCCGACGACGATGCCCTTGCGGCCCAGCTCGCGGGCCCGCATCGCGACGAGGTCGTGGTGGTCGCCCGCGCCCCCGACGCGCACCCGGTAGCGGCCGCGGTCGACCCCGAGCACGCGGCCGAGCACGGCGTCCTCGTGCTTCGGACGGTCCTTGGTGCGTGGCCGCGAGCCGCGACGGTTGGGGCGGATCCGGACGTCGGACTCGTCGTAGTCCCGGGGCGACCTCGCCATCACGCGTCCGCGGTGACCCGCTCGTGGAGCATGCGGTCCCAGAGCGTCGTGAACTCGGGCATCGTCTTGGCCACGGTGCCGACGTCCTCGACGACCACCCCGGGGACGGCGAGCCCGAGCACCGCAGCGGCCATCACCATGCGGTGGTCGTGGTAGGTGTGGAAGACCTTGCCGCGCAGCGGTCTCGGAGAGACGCGCAGGCCGTCGTCGGTCTCCTCGACCTCGGCTCCGAGCGCGCCGAGCTCGGTGCTCAGCGCGGCGAGGCGGTCGGTCTCGTGCCCGCGGACGTGGGCCACGCCGCGGATGATGCTCGGGCCCTCGGCGAGCGCGGCCAGCGCCGCGACCACGGGCGTCAGCTCGCTGGAGTCGTGGAGGTCGACGTCCACCCCGAGGATGCCGCCGGCGCCGGTGACGGTGAGTCCGGAGCGGTCGAGGACCACCTCGGCCCCCATCATGTCGAGGACCTCGCGGACGAAGTCGCCGCCCTGCGTCGTGTACTGCGGCCAGCCGGGGACGTGCACCGACCCGCCGGTGACGAGCGCCGCGGCGAGGAACTGGGCCGCGTTGGACAGGTCGGGCTCGACCTGGACGTCCAGGGCGTTGACCTCGCTGGGCTCGACCCGCCAGGTGTGCACGTCGGCGTCGTCGACGACCACCCCGGCATCCCGGAGGGTCTCGACGGTCATCTCGATGTGGGGCAGGCTCGGCAGCGCCTTGCCGTCGTGGCGGACGGTGACTCCGTCGTCGAAGCGAGCGGCCGAGAGGAGCAGCCCGGAGACGAACTGCGAGGACGCCGACGCGTCCATCGTCACCGTGCCGCCGCGCACCCGTCCGGTGCCGTGGACGGTGAACGGGAGTCCGCCGCGGCCCGCGTCGTCGACCTCGACCCCGAGCGTGCGCAGCGCCTCGAGCACCGGGGCCATCGGACGTCGCCGCGCGCCCTCGTCGCCGTCGAAACGGGTCGGGCCGGTGGCGAGGCCGGCGAGGGGTGGCACGAAGCGCATGACGTTGCCGGCCAGCCCGCAGTCGACCCGGCCCCCGCCGGTCAGCGGGGCCGGGGTGACCAGCCAGTCGCCGTCGTCGACGTCATCGACCCCGACCCCGAGGGTGCGCAGCGCGTCCGCCATGAGGAGGGTGTCCCGCGAGCGGAGCGGCGCCCGCAGCCGCGAGACGTCGCCGGCGAGGGCGGAGAGGACCAGGTAGCGGTTGGTGAGGGACTTGCTGCCGGGGAGGACGACGCGGGCGTGGACCGGGCCGTCGGCGGTCGGTGCGGCCCAGTCAGGAGAAGGCATGCTGGGCCTGGGCCGCCTTGAGCTTGGCCTCGGTGGTGGCGGAGTGGGCCAGGTGGCGGGCCTCCCGCCGGGTCGTCCGGGCCGCGCGGTGCACGCTCTCGCTCGCGAGGTGGGCCCGGTAGGCCAGGCCCGGCCGTCCCTCGGTGTCGACCGCCGCGAGGAGCAGGCCGCCGAGCAGGCCGAGGTTCTTCAGCAGGTGGGTGCGCTGCTGGGCCCGGACCTCGGGGTCCTCCTCCTGCCAGTACCGGTGCGCGGCGACCGTGGTGGGGACGAGCGAGGCCGCGAGCACCCCCGCGGCCACCCGCGGGAAGCGACCGAGCGCGAGCATCGTGCCGGCGCCGACCATGACAATGCCGTTGGCGCGCACGAGCAGCTCGGGGTCGTCGGGGAGCCCGAGCAGTGGCGCGACCTTCTCGACGACCGGCCGGGCCTTCTCGGACTTCGACGACGGGTGCTTGAGCTGGTCGACGCCGCTGACGACGAACGTCGACGCGAGGAGCGGTCGGGCGATGCGGCGCACCACGGACATCCGGTACCTCCGGGTCGGGGTCGCTGCTGGTCAGGACCTCCCTCCCTACCGTAGTTGGTCGGCCCTGCGCTGCGTAGCCTGAGCACCATGTGTGGGCGCTACGCCGCGACGGCCAACCCGGACGAGCTGGTCCTCGAGTTCGAGGTCGAGGAGGACCGCACCGCCGAGCCGGCCCGCAGCGTGCTCGTCAACCCGCAGGACCCGCCGGCCGGGCGGCCCGACTACAACATGGCCCCGACCAAGCAGGCGCCCGTCGTCCTCGCCCGGCCGCCACGGGAGGACCGCGAGGCCGCCGCCCGGCGCCAGCTGCGGCTGCTCACCTGGGGCCTGGTCCCCAGCTGGTCCAAGGACCCCAAGGGGGGCGTGCGGATGATCAACGCGCGGGTGGAGTCGGTCGCGGACAAGCCGGCGTTCGCCCGGGCCCTGGCCGCGCGGCGCTGCCTCGTCCCGGCCCGGGGCTGGTACGAGTGGCAGGCCTCGCCGACCGCGACCGACGCGAAGGGCAAGCCCCGCAAGCAGCCGTTCTTCACGAGCCGGGCCGACGGCGCGAGCGTCGCGATGGCCGGCCTCTACGAGTTCTGGCGCGACCCCGCGGTCACCGACCCCGACGACCCGATGGCCTGGCTCACCACCTTCACCGTGCTCACCGGCGCCGCCGAACCGGGCCTGGACCGCATCCACGACCGTCAGCCGGTGGTCCTCGAGGCGGACGAGTGGGCCCGCTGGCTCGACCCGGGGACCGGCGCCGCCGACGTGCTCGACCTGCTCGCCCCACGCCCGCCGGGACGGTTCACGGCCCATCCGGTCTCGCGGGCGGTCAGCGGCAACCGGGCCAACGGGCCGCAGCTGCTCGAGCCGCCACCTCCCGAGGAGCTCGTCGGCGTCGTCGACCCGATGACCGGCGAGGTCATCGGGGTGCAGCGGTGAGCGAGCGCCTCGTCCCGACGCCGGCGGGCGAGGCGCGGGCCACGACGACGGAGCCCGCGGACGCCCCGGTCGGCACCCTCGTCCTCGGGCACGGGGCCGGAGGGCTGCGGTGGACCCTCGACGTCACCTCCACCCGGGACGCCGCGGTCGCCGCCGGCTGGCGGGTCGTCCTCGTCGACCAGCCGTGGCGGGTCGCCGGCCGACGGGTCGGCCCGGCGCCGGCGACGCTCGACGTCGGCTGGCTCGCGGTCCTCGAGGCCCTGCCGCGGGCCGGCACCCTCGTCGTCGGCGGCCGCAGCGCGGGGGCGCGGGTCGCCTGCCGCACCGCCGCGGCGGTGGGGGCGGACGCCGTCCTCGCGCTCTCCTTCCCGCTGCACCCGCCCGGCCGTCCCGAGCGCTCGCGGGCCGCCGAGCTCGCCCGGCCGGCGGAGGCGGGCCTGCCGGTCCACGTCGTCCAGGGCACCACCGACCCGTTCGGCACCCCGGACGAGGTCCGGGCCGTGCTGCCCCCCGGGGCGACCCTGACCTCGGTCGCGGGACCGCACGCCCTCGGCCGCTCGGCCGGCGCCGTGGCCGCGGCCGTGCTCGCCTCCCTCGCGGCGGTGCCGCCACAGGGCTGAGCGGCGGAATGTCCCGGGCGCGCACGGCGTTCTCGGCTGGGTCAGCGTTCCCCGACCCGGAGGCAGTGTTCGTGTTCGTCCTCGACACCTCGACCCGTCCCAGGGCCCGGATAGGCTGGGAGGCGATGAGCACCCCCCAGACCCCCCTCGAGGAGACCTCCGTCGAGGTCGACCTCGCGACCGAGACCCCGCAGGAGCGTCAGGCGCGCTTCGAGCGCGAGGCGCTGCCCCTGATCGACCAGCTGTACGCCGCCGCGATGCGCACGACGCGCAACCCGGCCGACGCCGAGGACCTGCTCCAGGAGACCTACGCGAAGGCCTACGCGGCGTTCCACCAGTACCGGCCGGGGACCAACCTCAAGGCGTGGATGTACCGCATCCTCACCAACACCTACATCAACAGCTACCGCAAGAAGCAGCGCGAGCCGCAGCAGTCCGACGCCGCCGAGGTCGAGGACTACCAGCTGGCCCGGGCCGAGTCGCACACCTCCGCCGGCCTGAAGTCGGCCGAGGCCCAGGCCCTCGAGCACCTCCCCGACACCGAGGTCACCCGCGCCCTGCGCGAGCTGCCCGAGGACTTCCGGCTGGCCGTCTACCTCGCCGACGTCGAGGGCTTCGCCTACAAGGAGATCGCCGAGATCATGGGCACCCCGATCGGCACCGTGATGTCGCGGCTGCACCGCGGCCGGCGCCAGCTGCGCTCCCTGCTCACCGGCTACGCGCGCGAGCGCGGCCTCGTCGCGGCGGAGGAGGAGTGATGGGCGGCACCCAGCACGAGGGCCACAGCGACTGTTCCGAGGTCCTCCACCACATCTACGAGTACCTCGACGGCGAGATGAGCCCCGAGGAGGTCAGGCGCGTGGCGACCCACCTCGCCGAGTGCCGGCCGTGCCTCGCCGAGCACGACCTCGACGCGGCGGTCAAGGCCGTCGTCAAGCGTTCGTGCGCGGAGGAGGTCGCCCCCGCGGCGCTGCGCATGCAGGTGGTCGAGCGGATCACGATGATCCGCTACGACCGCGAGGACTGACCCGCTGACGACGGAGGGCCCGGAGTGCGATCGCACTCCGGGCCCTCCGTCGTCAGCGGGTCGCTCAGGCGTTGGGCTTGCGGCCGTGGTTGGCCTTGTTGCCCTTGCGCGAGCGACGCTTGCGGGCGCGCTTGCTCATGGTGACCTCTCGTCTGGGATGGGCCGGTGTCCGACGACACGCGAGCCCGTGGGACCACAGTGATTGTCGCACACCGTCTCGCGTGAAAGAATCTGACCGTCCCCGGCCGCCCCGGAGAGCCAGGGCTGGGGTCATCTCACCCTCTGGAAGGACACACATCATGCGCACGTTCCGTACTCTCGCCGCTGCCGCTCTTCTCGCCACCATCGCCACCATCGGTGCCACGGCACCGGCCTCCGCCGCCCAGGTCGACCTCAAGGCGTCCAGCTGGGGTTGGTCCAGCTGGGGTTGGTGACCGCTGACCCCGGGCGTCGTCCGTGAAGGGAGCGCCCCGGGAGCCCAGGAGTCGCGGGGCCGCGACGGCCGTGTACATCACGGCCGTCGCGGCCCTCGCGGTCGGTCTGGCGGTCTGGTCGGAGATCGCGTACGGGCTCGACCAGTTCGCGGCGCTGGGCGTCTTCATCCTCCTCGCAGCCCTCCACGTCGTGCTCCCGGACGCCGTCGTCGAGGGGCAGGTGCGGGTCTCGCTGTCGGGCGTCATCCTGCTCGCCGGGCAGGCCATCGTCGGTCCCGCCGGTGTCGCCGTGATCGGCGCCGTCCTCGGCATCTCGCAGGGCAAGCACGCACCGCTGCAGCGGCGTGTCTTCAACGCGGCGCAGTTCTCGCTGCACGGGTGCGTGGGGGGCATCGCCTTCATCGTCGTCGGGGGGACCACGAGCCCGGAGCGGCTGCGCGACGTCCCGCAGATCGTCCTCGGGCTCGCCGTGCCGCTCCTCGTCGCCGTCGTCGCGCAGGCGGTGGCCAACCTCGTCGCGCTCGCCGGCGTCAAGCGGGTCGCCGAGGGCATCCCGATGCGCGGCCAGATGCTCGCGGTGGTCCGGGGCACCGGGTTCGCGTACGTCGCGCACGGCGTCATCGCGTTCATCATGATCGTGCTCTGGGTGCTGGCGAACCTCGGGCCGGTCGCCGCCGCCATCGTCCTCGCACCGCTCGTCGTCGCGCAGTGGATCTACCGCCAGCGGGCCGAGGAGCTCGAGGGCCAGCAGCGCGCCCTCGAGGTGCTCGTCGCCGCGCTGGAGGCGAAGACGCCGCGGCTCGGGGGGCACAGCGCCCGCGTCGCGCAGCTCAGCGCCCACATGGCCGAGCACCTGGGCCTCGGACCGCAGCAGGTCACCGACACCCGGGTCGCAGGGATGCTCCACGACCTGGGCCAGACCAGCCTGCCGACCCGGGTCGCGCGCGCCATCGACCTCACCGACCGCGACCACCTCCTCGACTACCCCGAGCGCGGAGCCGCGATCCTCCACGACCTGAGCTTCCTCCACGGCTCGCTCGACCCCATCCGACGCCACCGGGGCGGCCTGGAGCCCTCCGGCGGGCTGTCGCTGCCCGCGCGCATCGTCGGGCTCGCCGACACCTACGACGTCCTGACGACGGTGGGCTCGCCCTCGGGGCCGGTGCTCGCGCCCACCCAGGCGCGCGAGGTCGTCGCCGGGGCGGTGGGCGACCCCGAGCTCCTCCGGGCCCTCGACCACGCGCTGGCCCGCCAGTTCGAGGGAGGCTCGCGGTCGTGACCCCGATCCTGCGCCGTCCGGGACGGCTCGCCGCCGGGGCCGTCCTCGCCGTCGGGGCGCTCTCGGTGCTGCGCGGTCTGCTCACCTCGGGCGGTGACCTGCCCACCCTGCTCGCGACCCACGGCCACACGCTGCTCGTCGTCGTCGGCTTCGTCGCGGTCGGCGAGCTGGCCCGGATCCGGATGCCGAGTGGCCGCGAGACGGCGCCCCTGTCCTCGGCGTCCGCGATGAGCGCCGTCTTCCTGGGCCAGATCGCGGGCGAACCGACGCTCGACATCGACTCCGGCCTCGTCGTGCTCGTCGTCACCTTCGGGCTCGTGCTCGCCGCCGCCGCGCGCCGCAGCCGCCACCGGGCCACCGGCACCCCGGAGCTCGCCGCCCGGGTCGTCGGTGTCTCGGTCGCCGCGGTCATCGCCCGTGACTGGGGCAGCCCGACCCTCTGGGAGCTGCAGGGACTTCCCTCCGCGTCCCCCGGCGTCGTGGTCCTCGGGATGGGCCTGGCCGCGGCGGTCGGTCTGGTCACCGAGCTCGTCCTCGTCGCCGCCCTGCGGGCCGAGCGCCAGCAGACCCCGTGGTCGGCGGCGGTCCGCGACGAGGTGGGCGAGGCGGCGCCACTCACCCTGGCCGTCCTCGTCACCGGCCCGATGGTCGCCCTCCTCGCGCCCGTGCTCGGGCTGCTCTCGCTCCCGGTCGCCCTGGTCCCGCTCGCCCTGGCCTACACGGCCGTGCGCCAGTACATCCGCAACCGCGAGACCAACCGCCAGCTCATCGCCACGCTCTCCCACCTCACCGAGCACGGTGGCTACACCCCCGAGCACCACGCGGAGCGGGTGGCCCAGCTCTCGGTGCGGGTGGGCCGCGTGCTGGGCCTCGGGGAGCGGGCCCTGCGCGACCTCGAGTACGCGGCGCTCCTGCACGACCTCGGCCAGATCTCGCTGCTCGACCCGATCCCGGACGGTGCGACCGTGCTCGCCGCCCCCGCCGACCAGCGCGCCATCGCGCAGGAGGGGGGCCGGATCATCCGGCGGGCGGAGATCTTCGACGACGTCGCGGCGTACGTCGAGGGCCAGACCACGCCCTACCGGATGGTCCGTGAGCTCGGCGAGGAGGTGCCGATGGCCGCCCGCATCATCAAGTGCGCCAACGCCTTCGACGACCTCTCCGGGGGTACGTCGGACCCGGGGCGGGTCTCGGCGGCCATGGAGCGCATCCACCTCGGGCTCGGCTACGAGTACGACCCCGACGTCGTCGACGCGCTGACCCGCGTCGTCGAGGACGGCTCGGTCGGGCGGGTCGGGGACCGCCCGCTCGTCGCCCGATAGAGTCGGTCCGCCCCCGTCGCGCCGACCCGAAGGACCCCGTGGACCGCCTGGACGCCGTCGTCTTCAACGACGCCTGGGGCTCGCACGTGGCCATCGCGAGCCTGCGCGGGCTGCCCATCCCCACGGCGCTGCCCGAGTCGGAGCTGTGGATGGGCGCCCACGAGAGCGGCCCGTCCGGCACCGGTCGGCCCGGCGCCCCCGACCTCGCCGCCCTCGTCGCCGCGGACCCCCGTCGCGAGCTGGGCGACGCGTGCGTCGACCGGCACGGCGAACGGCTGCCGTTCCTCCTCAAGGTGCTCGCACCGGGCCGGGCCATCTCGATCCAGGTCCACCCGAGCGCCGAGCAGGCCCGCGAGCTGCGCGCGCTGACCGGCGACACGGTCTACGTCGACGACTCCGCCAAGCCCGAGCTGCTCCTCGCAGTCTCCCCGTTCGAGGTCTTCGTCGGGATGCGCGACCCGGAGGAGGTCGAGCACCTCGCGGGCCGGCTCCACGTGCCGGGCTTCGGGCGGGCCGTCGCCGCCGGCCGGGGAGCGCCGGACCCCGCCCACGCCGTCCTGCGGGCCGTCCTCGAGACCCCACCGGTGGAGGTGCCGTCGCTCACCCGCGAGGTGGTCGCCGCCTGCCTGCGCCTCGCCGAGGACCCCGACGAGCTCGGCACCGCGGCCGCGGCGGTCGTCCAGGTCGCCGAGCAGCACCCGGACGACATCGGCCTCGTCGTCCTGCTGCTCATGCACCACCGGGTGCTGCGACCGGGGGAGTACATCGACGTCGCGGCCGGGGTGCTGCACTCCTACGTCCACGGGCTGGGCATCGAGGTGCTCGCCAACTCCGACAACGTCGTGCGCGCCGGGCTGACCTCGAAGGAGGTCAACGTCCCCGAGCTGCTCCGGATCGTCGACCCCGCCGCCGACGGCATCGCCGGCCGGCCGGAGCCGCTGGCCGACGGCATCGAGGTCTACCCGAGCGCCTCGGACCGCTTCCTGCTCCACCGGGTGGTTCCCGGCCGCGAGCTGCCCGGCGAGGTCGGACCCCGGATCGTCTTCTGCCTCCGGGGGTCGGTGCGCGTCGCCTCGGCCCACGGAGCCCTCGAGCTCGGCGACGCCGAGTCGGCGTTCCTGCCGCACACGGAGGGGCCGGCCCGCCTCGAGGGCAACGGCGAGGTCTACGTCGTCACCGTCCCCGGGCTCTGAGGACGGTCCCTCCGGGCCCGGACAGCGGAGACCCCGGGGTCGCACCGGAAGGGTTCCGGTGCGACCCCGGGGTCTCTCGCCTCGGGTGGGAAAGCCGCCAGGGGAGGGAGGGGTCAGGCCGCCTTGGTCTCGGCGAAGATCGTCGCGATCTCGTCGATCTTGGCGAGCAGCTCGTCGGCCTTGCCGGCGTCGAACTCACCCTTGGTGCCCGCGGCGCCGGCCAGCTTGGTCGCCTCGTTGAAGAGGGTGTGCAGCTGCGGGTACTTCTCGAAGTGCGGCGGCTTGAAGTAGTCGGTCCACAGGACCCACAGGTGGTGCTTGACCAGCTCGGAGCGCTGCTCCTTGATGATCATCGCGCGGACCCGGAAGTCGGGGTCGTCGTTGTCCGCGACCTTGGCGATGATCGCCTTGACCGACTCGGCCTCGATGCGGGCCTGGGCGGGGTCGTAGACGCCGCACGGGAGGTCGCAGTGGGCCGAGACCTCGGTGATGCGGAACAGGGACAGCATGTGTCACTCCTACTCTGTGCGGGGACGTGCGGTCCTCTTCAACCTACCCCAGCGCCGCCACAGCAATCCCGCCACCACCGCCACGACGTCGTCGTCCGCGAGGGAGCCGACGTCGAACGAGGTGACCCCCTCCGCCGCGTTGTCCGAGTCGACCCACCACCGGGCCGGGGCGTCCGGGTCGCGCCCGGTGAGCCGCTTGACCGAGAGGGGTCGCGGACGCCCGTCGGCGTCCGGGGGCAGGCGCACGACGTGCGCCCGGCCGGGGCGCGGCCGGACGCCCTGCAGCACGAGGAGGACGTCGCCGTCCCGGTAGGTCGGCAGCATCGACCGGCCGCGGACGCGGACCAGCGCCGGCCTCACTCCTCGGCGGGGGCGTCGTCGAGCGCGGAGCTCGTGGCGGCGACGACCTCGGCGACCGCCTGCGCGTGCGCCTGCTCCTCCTGGCGCATCCGGGAGAGGAAGGCGCGGGTGCGGCCGTGCTGCGGAGCGGTGATGACCTGGCTCGGGGGGCCCTCCTCGACGACGACGCCGCCGTCCATGAAGACGACCCGGTCGGCGACCTCGCGGGCGAAGCCCATCTCGTGGGTCACGACGATCATCGTCATGCCCTTGCGGGCGAGGTCGCGCATGACCTTGAGGACCTCGCCGACCAGCTCGGGGTCGAGCGCGGAGGTCGGCTCGTCGAAGAGCATGAGCTTGGGGTCCATGGCCAGGGCTCGGGCGATGGCGACCCGCTGCTGCTGGCCGCCCGAGAGCTGGCTCGGGTAGGCCGACGGCTTGTCCTGCATCCCGACCTGCTCGAGCAGCTCGTGGGCGCGGGCCTCGGCCACCTTGCGGTCCTGGCCCTTGACCTGCACCGGCGCCTCGACGATGTTCTCGAGGACCGTCTTGTGCGGGAAGAGGTTGAAGCGCTGGAAGCACATGCCGATGTCGCGGCGCTGGGCGGCGATCCGCTTGTCGGTGAGGCGGTGCAGCGTGCCGCCGCGGTCCTCGTAGCCCATGAGGTCGCCGTCGACCCAGATCCGGCCGCCGTCGATCGTCTCGAGCTGGTTGATGCACCGCAGGAAGGTCGTCTTGCCCGAGCCGGACGGCCCGAGGAGCACGACCACCTCGCCCTTGCGGACGTCCATGTCGATGCCCTTGAGGACCTCGTTGCCGTGGAAGGACTTGGTGACGTTGACGGCGTGGACGAGCATCGCCTCCGACTGGGCAGCCATCAGTGGTCGGCTCCGATCTCCGTGAGCTTCTGCTTGGTCGCCTTCGGGGTCGGGCCGTAGCCGCGCCCGAAGTACCGCTCGAGGTAGGACTGGCCGACCATGAGGATGGTGCACACGATGAGGTACCAGAGGGTGGCCGCCATGAGGCCGGGCATGATCTTGAAGGCCCTCGAGCCGAAGAAGGTCGCCTGGTAGTACAGCTCGATCGTGATGTTCGCGGCGATGAAGAGCGAGGTGTCCTTGACCATCGCGATCGTCTCGTTGCCGGTCGGCGGCACGATCACCCGCATCGCCTGCGGCAGGACGATCCGGCGCATGGTCCGGCCGGGCGCCATGCCGAGGGCCTGGGCCGCCTCGGCCTGGCCCGCGTCCACCGAGAGGATGCCGGCGCGCGCGATCTCGGCCATGTAGGCCGCCTCGGAGAGGCCGAGGGCCAGGCCACCGATGAGCACCGTGCTCGACCAGGCGCTGTAGTCGATCGTCGCGAAGTGGATGCTGGAGAACGGGATCCCGACGTCGAACTTGTTGAGGTAGAGGTAGCCGAAACCCACCGCGAACAGCGAGAGGAGCACGTACCGGGGGATCGCGCGGAAGAACCACGTGTAGACGAAGGAGACGCCCCGCAGCACCGGGTTCTCGGACATCCGCATGATCGCGAGGACGACACCGAGGACGACGCCGATGACCATGGCGATGACGGTGCCGAGGATCGTGCCCATCCACAGACCGTTGACCACCGACTTCTGCTGCATGATCTGGAACGTGTAGGACCAGTCCCAGCGCTCGTTCGTGACGAACGAGTTCACCATCATCGCGACGATGACCCCGATGACGGCGACGGCCACCCAGCGCCCGGGGTGTCGGACCGGCCGGGCGTCGATCGCGCCCGGCCGGTCGGCGGTGGTGTCGGTCATGGGTCAGCCGACGGAGGGGTTGACCGCGAAGTCGCTGATCGCGCCGCCCTCGGTCTTCCACTTCGCGAGGATCTGCTTGTAGGTGCCGTCGGCCTCGAGCTGCTTGAGGGCCTCGACGATGGCGGCGCCGAAGTCGGTCTGGTCCTTGGGCAGGACGTAGCCGTACGGCGCCGAGTCGTACTGGTCGCCGAGGAGCTCGAGGCTGCCGTCCGTGGAGGCGACCGCGGCGATGGCCGGCGGGAGGTCGACGAGCATGGCGTCGGCCTTGCCGGACTGGACCATGGCGGTCACCTTGGCCTGGTCGGCATCGACGAGAGCCTTGATCGCCGGCTTGCCGGCGTCGGTGCAGGCATTGTTCTTCGCCGGCAGGTCGGTGTCCGACTGCACGGTGCCCTTCTGGACGGCGATGTTGAGGCCACAGGCGTTGTTCGGGTCGACCTTCTTCGGGTTGCCCTTCTGGGTGACCCACTGGGTGCCGGCCTTGAAGTAGCTGACCATCGTCGCCTGCTGCTCGCGCTCGGCGTTGACCGTGAAGCTCGAGACGCCGATGTCGTACTTGCCGCTCTGGACGCCGAGGATGATCGAGTCGAAGGCCGAGGGCTGCCACTCGGTCTTGACGCCGAACTTGGCCATCACCGCGTCGAAGAGGTCGACGTCCATGCCGATGACCGTCTTGCCGTCGGAGTCGAGGTACTCGTTGGGCTGGTAGGTGGCGTCGGTGCCGATGACGATCTTGCCCGCGCTCTTGATCTTCTCCGGGAGCTTCGCCGCCAGGGCGGGGTCGACGCTCGGCGTCGAGGACGACGACGCCGCCGGGGCCGAGCTCGAGCTGCCACCTCCGGAGAGGGAGTCGGAGCCGCAGGCGGTGAGGGCGAGGGCCGTCGTGGCGAGAGTGGCCACGGCGATCGCGCGGGTGCGGAACATGCTGGTCCTTTCACAGGTGCCGGACCCGGTGCTGGCGTCCGGTCGAGAGGGTGTGGGGGTGATCCTGCCACCGGAGGGTGGGACGTGCGTCACGCCTCGGTAACTATCGGGCACCCGTGTCGCGCGCGCCGGTGGCCGCGACGTGCGTCACATCCGGGCCCCTCGGCCCGGCACGGCGGCTGTGCCATGATGAGGGCCTCCCGGCGGACACCCCCGCCGTGCGCCGCGCCGAGACGCACCCTTCCCTCGCGCCGCACCCCTTCCGAACGCACCGCCCGACGGCGTGCGTCCGCGTCGTCCCCGAGGAGCCGTCATGTCCGCGTCCCCCGTCCTGCCCTCCTTCGACCCGGAGAGCCCGGTGTTCCGCGCTCACGAGGGCGGGAAGCTCGGGGTACACGCGACCCAGCCGCTGCGCGGTCGTGCGGACCTGTCGCTGCTCTACACCCCGGGCGTCGCGGAGGTGTCCCTGGCCATCGCGGGCGACCCGTCGCTCTCGACGCGGTACACGGCCCGCGGCAACACGGTGGCCGTCATCAGCGACGGCACCGCCGTCCTGGGTCTCGGCGACATCGGCCCGCTCGGTGCGCTGCCGGTCATGGAGGGCAAGGCGGTCCTCTTCAAGCACTTCGCCGGCATCGACGCCGTGCCGGTCGTCATGGAGTCGGGCACCGTCGAGGAGCTCGTCGAGGCGATCGCGCGGATCGCGCCGAGCTACGGCGGCATCAACCTCGAGGACATCTCCGCTCCCCGCTGCTTCGACATCGAGGAGCAGCTGAAGGAGCGCCTCGACATCCCGGTCTTCCACGACGACCAGCACGGCACGGCCATCGTCGTCCTCGCCGGCCTGCACAACGCGGTGCGGGTGCTCGACCGGCGCCTCGAGGACCTGCGGGTCGTCGTCGCCGGCGCCGGCGCGGCCGGGGTGGCGGTGACCCGGCTGCTCCAGCGGGCGGGCGTGCGCGACGTCGTCGTGTGCGACTCGCGCGGTGTGGTCCACGGCTCGCGGGCCGACCTCTCGGAGCACAAGCAGCGGCTCGCGCTGTCGACCAACCCCCACGGGCTCACCGGGTCGCTGGCCACCGCGCTCGACGGTGCCGACTGCTACGTCGGGGTCTCCGGTGGCACGGTGCCCGAGGAGCAGGTGGCGACGATGGCCCCGGACGCGATCGTCTTCGCGCTCGCCAACCCGACGCCCGAGGTGCACCCGGAGGTCGCGCACCGGCACGCCGCGGTCGTGGCCACCGGGCGCTCGGACTTCCCGAACCAGATCAACAACGTCCTCGCCTTCCCCGGCATCTTCCGCGGGGCCCTCGACGCGGGCGCCACCCGGATCACCGAGGCGATGAAGCTCGCCGCGGCCCGGGCCATCGCCGACATGGTGCCCGAGCCGACGGCCGACCGGATCGTGCCGTCGGTGTTCGAGCCCGGGGTCGCGGACGCGGTCGCCGAGGCGGTCCGCCGGCTCGCGCCCTCGGCGTCCGGCCGTCAGGACGGCGCGGCTCGGTCCGCGCGCTGAGCCAGCGCGGCGGCCCGCTCCCGGCAGGCCTCCCAGCTGGGCAGCCGGCCGGCGGCGAGGGCGTCCTCGAGACCCGGCGCGGCCGCGTCCTTGGGGGAGAGGAGCGGTGTCGGACCGAGCGGCCACTCGATGCCGAGCGCGGGGTCGAGCGGGTTGACCCCGTACTCGGTGGCGGGGTCGTAGACGGCGGTGCAGAGGTACATGGCGGTCGTGTCGTCCTCGAGCGCGCAGAAGCCGTGGCCGAGGCCCTCGGCGAGGTAGACCGCCCGGCGCTCGTCCGTGTCGAGGAGGACGGCCTCGTGCCGCCCGAAGGTCGGTGAGCCGGTCCGCAGGTCGACGACGACGTCGAGCAGCGACCCGGTGAGCGCGGTGACGTACTTGGCCTGCCCGGGCGGCACGTTCGAGACGTGGATGCCGCGGACCGTGCCGCGCGAGGAGACCGACACGTTGCTCTGCACGACGTCGGGGCGGTGGCCGAGGTGCTCGGCGAGGACGTCGCCTCGGAAGGACTCGAGGAAGACGCCCCGGTCGTCACGGTGCTGCCGCGGCGTGACGACGAAGGCACCCTCGATGGACAGCGGCTCGACCCGCATCAGCGACCCCCCTTCCCCCGGGACAGGCAGGCGTGGAGGTAGTCGCCGTACCCCGACTTGGCGAGCGCGTCGCCGAGCGCACTGAACTGGTCGTCGTCGACCCATCCCGCGCGCCAGGCGATCTCCTCGACGCACCCGATCTTGTGTCCCTGCCGGGCCTCGACGACGTGGACGTACTGGCTGGCGTCCATCAGGCCCTCGAAGGTGCCGGTGTCGAGCCAGGCCGTGCCGCGGGGGAGGACCGTGACCGTGAGGTCGCCGCGGCGCAGGTAGGCGTCGTTGACCGCGGTGATCTCGAGCTCGCCGCGCGGGCTGGGCGTCAGGCCGCGGGCGATGTCGATGACGTCGTTGTCGTAGAAGTAGAGCCCGGGGACGGCGAAGTCGCTGCGCGGCCGCTCCGGCTTCTCCTCGATCGAGAGGACCGTGCCGTCGTCGGCGAACTCGACGACGCCGTACGCGCTGGGGTTGCTCACGTGGTAGGCGAAGATGTGGCCGCCGCTGACGTCGGTGAGCGAGCGCAGCGCGGTGCCGAGGCCGGTGCCGTGGAAGATGTTGTCGCCGAGGACGAGCGCGACGGAGTCGTCGCCGATGAAGTCCGCGCCGATGACGAACGCCTGGGCCAGGCCCTCTGGCCGGGGCTGCACCGCGTAGGACAGCTCGATGCCCCACTGCGACCCGTCGCCGAGCAGCCGGTGGAACTGCCCGGCGTCCTCGGGGGTCGTGATGACGAGGACCTCGCGGATGCCCGCCATCATGAGCGTCGAGAGCGGGTAGTAGACCATCGGCTTGTCGTAGACCGGCATGAGCTGCTTGGAGACCCCGAGGGTGATGGGATGCAGCCGCGTGCCCGAGCCCCCGGCGAGGACGATGCCCTTCATGGCGGCGAGCCTATCCACCGACGCGCCCGCGCACCGGCAAGTAGCCTGAGCGCCATGAGGGTCCTCGTCACCGGAGGCGCCGGGTTCATCGGCAGCAACTTCGTCCACCGCACGCTCGCGACGCGCCCGGGGACCGAGGTGACGGTGCTCGACGCCCTGACCTACGCGGGGTCGCGCGACAACCTCGCCGGGGTCCTCGACCGGGTGCGCTTCGTCGAGGGCGACGTGGCCGACCCCGCGGCCGTCGAGCCGCTCGTCGCCGAGGCCGACGTCGTGGTGCACTTCGCCGCCGAGTCGCACAACGACAACTCGCTCGCCGACCCGGCCCCGTTCGTGCGCACCAACCTCGTCGGCACCTTCACCCTCCTCGAGGCGGCGCGCCGGCACGACGTGCGCTACCACCACGTCTCGACCGACGAGGTGTACGGCGACCTCGCGCTCGACGACCCGAAGAAGTTCACCGAGGACACCCCCTACACCCCGTCCTCGCCCTACTCGGCGAGCAAGGCCGGCTCGGACCACCTGGTGCGCGCGTGGGTCCGCTCGTTCGGGCTGCGCGCGACGATCTCCAACTGCTCGAACAACTACGGCCCGCGCCAGCACGTCGAGAAGTTCATCCCGCGCCAGATCACCAACGTCATCGACGGGGTGCGGCCCAAGCTCTACGGCGACGGCCTCAACGTGCGCGACTGGATCCACGTCGACGACCACAACGACGCCGTGTGGACCGTCGTCGACTCCGGGCGGGTCGGCGAGACCTACCTCATCGGGGCCGACGGCGAGGTGAACAACCGCGACGTCGTGCGGATGGTCCTCGAGCTGATGGGGCGCGACCCCGACGACTACGACCACGTCACCGACCGGGCCGGCCACGACCGCCGCTACGCCATCGAGGCCGGCAAGCTGCGCCAGGAGCTCGGCTGGCGCCCGCGCTACGAGGGCTTCCGGGAGGGCCTCGCGGCGACCATCGAGTGGTACCGCGAGAACGAGGCGTGGTGGCGACCGGTCAAGGAGGCCACCGAGGCGAAGTACGCCGCGACCCAGCAGGTCCTGGCCCGCTGATGGCCCGCTGGCTCGTCGTCGGCGCCGCCGGCATGCTCGGGACCGACCTCGTCGAGGTGCTCGGGGCCCGGGGGCACGAGGTGAGCGGTGTCGACCTGCCCGCGGTCGACATCCTCGACCCGGTCTCGTGCGCCGCGGTCGTGGACGGGCACGAGGTGGTCGTCAACTGTGCGGCCTACACGGCGGTCGACGCGGCGGAGACCGACGAGGCCCGGGCCTTCGCGGTCAACGCCGTCGGGGCCGCCAACCTGGCCCGCGCGGTCGCGGCGTCCGGCGGCTCGCTCGTCCAGGTGTCCACCGACTACGTCGTCGCCGGCGACGGGACGGTGCCGTGGCCCGCCGACTCGCCGGTGGCCCCGGCCTCGGCCTACGGCCGCACCAAGGCGGCCGGGGAGTGGGCGGTGCGGGCCGAGTGCCCCCGCGCCTGGGTGGTCCGCACCGCGTGGCTCTACGGCGCGCACGGCAGGAACATCCCGACGACGGTCGCGCGGCTGGCCCGCGAGCGCGAGACCTTCGGCTTCGTCGCCGACCAGGTGGGGCAGCCGACGTGGACGGTCGACCTCGCCGACGGCATCGCACGCATCGTGGAGTCCGGCGCGCCGTACGGCATCTGGCACGGCACGAACGCCGGCGAGACGTCGTGGCACGGCCTGGCGCAGGCCGTCCTCGAGGAGCTCGGGCTCGACCCGGCCCGGGTGTCGCCCATCGGCACCGACGCCTACCCGCTGCCGGCGCCCCGGCCGTCCTACAGCGTCCTCGCCCACGACATGTGGGCGGCGCACGGCCTCGAGCCGCTGCCGCACTGGCGTGACGCACTCCACCGGGCCGCACCCGTCCTCTTCCCGGAGGGCGCTGGGTAGGGTCGAGGGCATGCTCGCCGCCTTCGCGAAGTCCCAGTCCGCCGACGACCCGCTGAGCGGTCTCGAGGTCGGTGAGCGCCCGGACCCGGAGGTCCCCGACGGCTGGACCACCGTCCGGCTGCGCACCGCAGCCCTCAACCACCACGACGTGTGGTCGCTGCGCGGTGTCGGCCTGCCCGCCGACCGGTTGCCGATGGTGCTCGGCTGCGACGGCGCCGGCGTCACCGAGGACGGCACCGAGGTCATCGTGCACGCCGTCGTGCCGTCGCCCGGATGGAGCGGCGACGAGACCCTCGACCCGCGGCGCTCGCTGCTGTCCGAGGTGCACGACGGCACCCTCGCCGAGCGGGTGGCCGTGCCGCGGCACAACGTCGTCCCCAAGCCGGCGGGGCTCTCGTGGGAGCACGCCGCCTGCCTCCCGACCGCGTGGCTCACCGCCTACCGGATGCTCTTCACGAACGCCGGCGTGCAGCCCGGCGCGACCGTGCTCGTCCAGGGCGCTGCCGGGGGAGTGGCCACCGCGCTCGTCCAGCTCGGCGCCGCCGCCGGGCTGCGGATGTGGGTGACCAGCCGCGACCCCGAGCGCGGCGAGGCCGCCGTGGCCCTCGGCGCCGACCGCGCCTTCGAGAGCGGCGCGCGGCTTCCCGAGCGCGTCGACGCCGTGATGGAGACCGTCGGCGCCGCGACGTGGTCGCACAGCATCAACAGCCTGCGCCCGGGCGGCACGGTCGTCATCTCCGGCGCCACCTCGGGCGACGCGCCGGCGAAGGCGGAGCTGACGAAGATCTTCTTCAAGCAGCTGCGCGTGGTGGGCTCGACGATGGGGACCCGCGACGAGCTCGAGCGGCTCGCGCAGTTCGTCGTCGGCGCCGGCATCGAGCCCCTCGTCGACTCGGTGACGCCGCTCGCCGAGGCCCGCGAGGGCTTCGTCCGGATGGTCGAGGGGCGGGTCACGGGCAAGGTCGTCTTCACCCTCTGACGCCACACCGGCTACCGGCGAGTAACATCGGGGGTGTCCCAGACACCCGAGGAGCTGCCATGGCCACGACGCCGGTCGAGCGGGTGGTGACCATCCACGGCCACGCGATGGCCTACACCGACACCGGTGAGGGCCCGACCCTGCTCTTCATCCACGGCCTGCTCGGTTCCCAGCGGCAGTGGGCCCACCTCGTGGACGTCCTCGGCGACGACCACCGCGTGGTGGTCCCCGACCTCTTCGGCCACGGCGAGTCCGCCCGGCCGGTCGGCGACTACTCGCTCGGGGCGCACGCGGCGACGCTGCGTGACCTGCTCGACCGCCTCGGCATCGAGCAGGTCACCCTCGTCGGGCACTCGCTGGGCGGCGGCATCGCGATGGTCTTCACCTACCTCTTCCCCGAACGGGTCGAGGGCCTGGTCCTCGTCGCGAGCGGGGGGCTGGGGCGCGAGGTCAGCCCGCTGCTGCGCTCGGCCACCCTGCCGGGGGCCGAGTGGGTGCTGCCGGTCATCGCCTCGGGGTGGGTGCGCGACCGGGTCGGAGCGGCGGCCCGGGCCCTGGGCGCGGTGGGGGTCCGGCCGGGCTCGGACGCCCGCGAGGTGTGGACCGGCTTCTCCTCGCTCGGCGACGCCGACACCCGCCGGGCCTTCCTCGCCACGACGCGCGCGGTCATCGACCCCGGTGGCCAGACCGTCGCGGCGGAGGACTACCTCGCGGAGGCCCCGACCGTGCCGACGCTCGTCGTCTGGGGCACCAAGGACCGGATGATCCCCGCCTGGCACGCCGGTGCCGCTGCCTCGCACATCGAGGGCTGCCGGGTCGAGCTGTTCCGCGGCGCGGGGCACTTCCCGCACCTCGACGACCCCGACCGCTTCGCTGCCCTGGTGCGTGAGTTCGTCGCCCGCTCACGCTGAGTGAGGTTGCGGCTCAGTCGATCTGGAGCCACTCGTTCCATCCGTTGTGGAGCACGAGCCACGCGATGAGCCCGTAGCCGGCCTGCCCCGGGTGGTGGTCGACGGACGAGGCCGCGAGGTCGGTGCGCCACTGGTTGTGTCCCAGCAGCGGCGCGTAGCAGTCGACGAAGGGCACCCCGCGCCGCGCGCAGACGTCGGCCTGCGCGTCGACGAGGACCTCGAGGCGCGCGTTGAGCTCGTCGTCGTCGGTCGGCGGCGGGGAGACGACGAACGTGCCGACACCCTGGGTCGCGGCGTCGTCGAGCAGGTTGGCCAGGTTGAGCCGGTGTCGGGCGAGGGAGATGCCCGAGGCGATGTCGTTGGTGCCGCACGAGAGGACGAGGCGGCGCTCGGTGCGCCCGCGCCACCGCCGAGGCACCTCGCCGGCCCACCGCTCGAGGAGGTCGCCGGAGGTGTCACCCCGCACCCCGAGGTTGTAGGCGGTGACCGTGAGGTCCGGGTGCTGGGTGCGCCCGACGACCCGGGTCACCCACCCCTGCCCCTTCGGGTCCCCGACCCCCGCGACGAGCGAGGCCCCGAGGAAGACGAGCGCGAGGTCGCGCGGGCCGTCGGGGACGACCGCCGCCTCCGCGCTCGGGCGGAACTCGATGGGGGCCGGCCCCTCGGCCGGGCCCTGCTCGTCGGCCATGTCCTCGCTCACTCGTCCTCGTCGTCCAGTCGGGCCAGCCAGGTGGCCAGCCGCTCCACGGGCACCTCGAACTCCGGGAAAAGGTCGACGAACGTCCTCAGCTGCTCGGCGAGCCAGTCGAGGGTGACCTCCTCGTCCCCCCGCCGCGCCTGGAGCTCCTCGATGCCGCGGTCGGTGAAGTACACGTCCGCGAGCCTACCGGCGGGTGAACCTCACCGGTCGAAGGCGCGGGCGACGAGGTCGGCCTGCTCCGCCTGGTGCTGCTTGGTCGACCCCGCGGCCGGGGACGCCGACTGCGGACGGGAGACGACCCGGATCGGTCGCTCCTCGCCGTGCTCGGCCAGCGCCTCGGGCAGGTTGAGGGCGAGGAACGGCCATGCGCCCATGTTGCGGGGCTCGTCCTGGACGACGACCACCTCGGCCTCCGGGTAGTCGGCCAGCGCCCTGGCCAGCTCCTGGCCGGGCACCGGGTAGTACTGCTCGAGCCGGAGGATGGCGGTGGCCGTGTCCCCGCGCTTCTCGCGCTCGGCCTCGAGGTCGTAGACGGCCTTGCCGGCGGCGAGCAGGACGCGGGTGACCTGCCCCTGCGTCGCGCCCGGGCGGTCGGGCAGGACCGGGCGGAAGGTGCCGGTCGTGAAGTCCTCCGGGGCGCTCGCGGCCGCCTTGAGCCGCAGCATCGACTTCGGGGTGAAGACGATGAGCGGCTTGCGCGGCCGCGCGTACGCCTGGCGGCGCAGCAGGTGGAAGTACGACGCGGGCGTGGACGGGTAGGCGACGGTCATGTTGCCCTCGGCGCACATCGTGAGGAAGCGCTCGATCCGGCCCGAGGAGTGGTCCGGGCCCTGGCCCTCGAAGCCGTGCGGCAGGAGGAGGACGACCGAGGAGCGCTGGCCCCACTTCTGCTCCGAGCTGCTGATGAACTCGTCGATGATGGTCTGCGCCCCGTTGAAGAAGTCGCCGAACTGCGCCTCCCAGAGGACGAGGGCGTCCGGGCGCTCGACGGAGTACCCGTACTCGAAGCCCATCGCGGCGAACTCCGAGAGCAGCGAGTCGTAGACCCAGAACTTCGCCTGGCCCTGCCCGAGGTAGAGCAGCGGGGTCCACTCGGAGGCGTTCTCCTTGTCGATGAGGACCGCGTGCCGCTGGACGAAGGTGCCGCGGCGGCTGTCCTGGCCGGCGAGCCGGACCGGCGTGCCCTCGATGAGCAGGGAGCCGAACGCCAGCAGCTCGGCGGTGCCCCAGTCGATGCCGCCCTCGCGGGTGCTCTGGGTGCGCTTCTCGAGCATCTGGCGCAGCTTCGGGTGGACGGTGAAGCCCTCCGGAGGGGTCGAGAACGAGTCGCCGATGTGGTGCAGCACGTCGGTGCTGATCGCGGTGTCGGTGGCCGAGTGCGTGGTGCGGTCGGCGAACGGGGCCTGCGCGGCCGGCGGCTCGAGCCCCGAGCCGGCGTCGGCGCGGCGCCCGGCCTGGGCGTCCTTCTCGGCCGAGCGCAGGGCCTCCTTGGTCTCGACGAAGACCCGCTCGAGCTGCTGCTGGTAGTCGCGCAGCGCGGCCTCGGCGTCCTCGACGGTGATGTCGCCGCGGCCGATGAGGGCCTCCGTGTAGAGCTTGCGCACGCTGCGCTTGGCCTCGATGAGGTTGTACATCAGCGGCTGCGTCATCGACGGGTCGTCGCCCTCGTTGTGCCCGCGCCGGCGGTAGCAGACCATGTCGACGACGACGTCCTTGTGGAACTCCTTGCGGAACTCGTAGGCGAGCTCGGCGACGCGCACGCACGCCTCCGGGTCGTCGCCGTTGACGTGGAAGATCGGCGCCTGGATCATCCGCGCGACGTCGGTCGAGTACGTCGAGGAGCGCGAGCTGCTCGGGGAGGTCGTGAAGCCGACCTGGTTGTTGATGACGACGTGCACGGTGCCGCCGGTGCGGTAGCCGCGCAGCTGCGAGAGGTTGAGCGTCTCGGCGACGACCCCCTGGCCGGCGAACGCGGCGTCGCCGTGGAGGAGGACGGGCAGGACGGTGAAGTCCTCGCCGGCGAGGTTGAGGCGGTCCTGCTTGGCCCGGACGATGCCCTCGAGGACGGGGTTGACCGCCTCGAGGTGGCTCGGGTTCGCGGCGAGGTAGACCTTGGTCTTCTCCCCGGACTCGGCGGTGAACTCGCCCTCGGTGCCGAGGTGGTACTTGACGTCGCCGGAGCCCTGGACCGACTTGGGGTCCTGCTTGCCCTCGAACTCGCGGAAGATCTGCCCGTAGGACTTGCCGGCGATGTTGGCGAGCACGTTGAGCCGGCCGCGGTGCGGCATCCCCACGCACACCTCGTCGAGGCCGTCCTGGGCGGCCCGGGAGAGCACGCGGTCGAGGAGCGCGATGACCGACTCACCGCCCTCGAGCGAGAACCGCTTCTGGCCGACGAACTTGGTCTGGAGGAAGGTCTCGAACGCCTCGGCCGCGTTGAGCCGCCGAAGGATGCGCAGCTGCTCCTCGCGGGTGGTCTTGGCGTAGCCGACCTCGACCTTGTCCTGGATCCACTGGCGCTGCTCGGGGTCCTGGATGTGCATGTACTCGACGCCGACGGTGCGGCAGTACGAGTCGCGCAGGATGCCGAGGATCTTGCGCAGCTTGAGGAACGGCTGGCCGCCGAAGCCGCCGGTCGCGAAGTCGCGCTCGAGGTCCCACAGGGTGAGGCCGTGGTTGGTGATGTCGAGGTCGGGGTGCCGGCGCTGCTTGTACTCGAGGGGGTCGGTGTCGGCCATGAGGTGACCGCGCACCCGGTAGGCGTGGATGAGCTCCTGGACGCGGGCGACCTTGTTGATGTCGTCGTCGTGCGCCGCGGAGACGTCACGGACCCAGCGGACCGGCTCGTAGGGGATGCGCAGGCTCTCGAAGATCTCGTCGTAGAACCCCTGCTCGCCGAGCAGCAGCGAGTGGACGATGCGCAGGAAGTCGCCGGACTGGGCGCCCTGGATGATCCGGTGGTCGTAGGTGCTGGTCAGGGTGAGGATCTTGCTCACCGCGTTGCGGTTGATCGTCTCGGCGCTCGCGCCCTGCCACTCCGCCGGGTAGTCCATGGCGCCGACGCCGATGATCGTGCCCTGGCCCTGCATGAGCCGCGGGACCGAGTGGACGGTGCCGATGGTGCCGGGGTTGGTCAGCGAGATCGTCGTGCCCTGGAAGTCCTCGACGGTCAGCTTGCCGCCGCGGGCCTTCTTGACGACGTCCTCGTAGGCGGTCCAGAAGTGCGCGAAGTCCATCGTCTCGGCCGCCTTGATCGACGGGACGACGAGCTGGCGGGTGCCGTCCGGGCGCGCGAGGTCGATGGCCAGGCCGAGGTTGACGTGGGACGGCGCGATGAGGACCGGCCTGCCCTTCTCGTCGTGCCCGAAGCCGTTGTTCATCTCGGGCATCACGCCGAGAGCCTTGACGAGGGCGTAGCCGATGAGGTGGGTGAAGCTCACCTTGCCGCCGCGGCTGCGGGCGAGGTGGTTGTTGATGACGATCCGGTTGTCGACGAGGAGCTTCGCCGGGACCGCGCGCACCGAGGTGGCGGTCGGGACCTCGAGCGAGGACTCCATGTTCGTCACCACCCGGGCGCTCGCGCCGCGGATCGGCTGCAGCTGCGCCTCGGCGAGCGGGCCGGTCTGCCGGGGGGCCTGGGCCTCGCGCGGCATCGGCGCGCTCTTGGCCTCGCCGGGCTTCGGCTCCGCGGGAGCCTGCTGCTCGGCAGGGACCGGCTCGGCCTGCTTCGCCTCGGCCTGCTTCGCCTCGGGCTGCTTCGCCTCGGCCTTCGCGGGCTGGCGGTCCTTGGGCTCGGCCTTCGGCTGCGCGGGCGGGGTGGAGGGCTGGGCCGCCTTCTCCTCGGTGCGCGGGGCGGCGCTCGTCCCGTTGGCGGACTTCGCCGCCGTGCCGTTCGGGCCGTCGCTCGGCTGGTAGTCGGCGAAGAAGCCCCACCACGCCTTGTCGACGCTGTTCTTGTCCCTCGTGTACTGCTCGTACAGCTCGTCGACCAGCCATTCGTTCGGTCCGAAGGTGGTCAGGGGGTCGCTGGACGGGGACTGCTCGGCCACGGGCTATGCGCCTCTTTCATCGGCTCGTCTCGGGGCGGTCGTGGGACTACCCACCAGCCTATTACGCACGTGTTGCGCCCGTGCCGCCGCACGCCGAGCGGTGCCGAACGGGCGGCGACCGGTGGGGTGCCCCCACCGGTCGCCGCCGCGTGCTGCCGTCCGCCGTCAGGAGATGTCGGCGCGGGTGGTCCGCCAGATCCCGATGCCGGCGAGGACCACGGCGTAGGCGGTGAGCGTCAACGCGCCACCCCACCACTCCAGGCGCACCTCGTTCGGGCCGCTGGTCACCGCGTCGACGATCGCGTTCGTCGCCCGGCTCGGGAGGAACTGGGCGATGTGCTCGCGCCCGAACTCCCAGAACGACATGGCGACGCCGATGAGCGGCTCGACGATCCAGGCGACCCCGACCCCGATGAGCAGGGCCGCGACCTGGTTCGGGATGAGGATCCCGATGCCGAGGCCGATGAGCGCCCACAGCCCGAGGACGAGGAGGCTCAGCGCGAGGGTCCGCACGATGGTCCCGGAGGGGAACGCGTCACGGTCGCGCAGGCCGAGGACGACGGCCCCGACGCTCACCGAGCCGACGAGGCTGATCAGGCCGTACACCGCGCCGATGCCGAGCAGCGCGACGACCTTCGCGAGCATCGCCCGCAGCCGCTTCGGAGTGGCGAGGAAGGTGCCGCTGATCGTCTTGTGGCGGTACTCGGAGCCGATCTGGAGGACGCCGATGGTCAGCAGGAGGAGGTAGCCGATCGAGAGCCCGCCGGTGTAGACGCTGCTGGCCACCTGCACCGGGCTGCCGGTCGGCGCCCCGTTCTGGGCGGCGCTCGCGGCGTCGCTCGTCAGGAGGAAGCCGAAGAGCGCGGCGAACGCGGCGCCCCCGACGAAGATGGCGATGGCCATTCCCCACCACAGGCGGGTGCTGAAGAACTTGCGGAGCTCGCTGCGGATCGCGGGGATCACTCGTTCGCCCCTTCCTCGCCGGTCACGGCGTCTCGTTCGGTCGGGGCGCCACCGCCCACGGCCAGCGCGCCGTCGCCGAGGTTGCGGTTCGTGCCCTCGGTCAGCTGGAAGTAGAGGGTCTCGAGGTCGGCGCGCTCCGGGCGCAGGCCGTAGATCGGCAGGCCGGCCCGCAGGGCGACGTCGCCGACGAGGCGCAGGTCGGTGGTGTCCGCGACGAGCGACCCGTCCTCGTGGACGGTGCTCGTCACGTCGGCGACGCGCAGGGCCCCGGCGAGCGCGGCCGGGTCGCTCGTCTCGACGGCCGCACCCGGGGTGCCCTCGAGGTCGGCCATCGCCCCGGCGCGGACGAGCCGGCCGTTGGCGATGATGACGACGTGGTCGACCGTCTGCGCCACCTCCTGGAGCAGGTGGCTGGAGACGAGGATCGTCTTGCCCTGGCTCGCGAGGTGCTTGAGGAACCCGCGCAGCCAGCGGATGCCCTCGGGGTCGAGGCCGTTGGCCGGCTCGTCGAGGACGAGGACCTGCGGGTCGCCGAGGAGCGCGGCGGCCAGGCCGAGGCGCTGGCGCATGCCCATGCTGTAGCCGCCGGCCCGCTTGCGGGCGGCGGCCGGGATGCCGGTCAGCTCGAGGAGCTCGTCGACCCGCGCGACCGGGATGCCGGCGGTGTCGGCGAGCACCCGCAGGTGGTCGCGGCCGCTGCGGCCGGGGTGGAAGTTCGTCGCCTCGAGGGCCGCCCCCACCGAGGTGAGGGGCCGGGGGAGCTCGGCGTAGCGGTGCCCGCCGATGGTCGCGGTGCCGCTCGTCGGTCGGATCAGCCCGAGGAGCATCCGCAGCGTCGTCGTCTTTCCCGCGCCGTTGGGCCCGAGGAAGCCGGTGATGCGTCCCGGCTCGACCGTGAAGGACAGGTCGTCGACCGCGGTGAACTGGCCGAACCGCTTGGTCAGGTGGTGGAACTCGATGCGCCCCTCGGGGGCGGCGGTGGTCGTGGTCATGATGTGGTGCCCGTGCTCATGGCACCGATCCTCGCAGTGTCGCGCGGCGTGGGGGTCAACCCCCCGGTGGACCCCCGGCTCCGTCCCGGGGCGGAGCACGGGAGCACCGCCCGGAACCGCGGGTCGGCCCCGTACGCTGTGGAGGCATGCACCCTCCCAGTCCTGAGCACCGATGACGCCCTGGCTCCTCCTGCTCCTCGGCGTCGTGCTCACGGTCGGTACCGCCCTGTTCGTCGCGGCCGAGTTCTCGCTCGTCGCCCTCGACCGGCCCGCGGTCCAGCGCGCGGTGGACGCCGGTGAACCGGGCGCCCGCTCGGTGCTCACCTCCCACCGCCGGCTCTCGACCCAGCTCTCCGCGTGCCAGGTCGGCATCACGCTGACCACGCTGGTCCTCGGCTACCTCGCCGGCCCCTCGGTCGGTGTCCTGCTCCAGGGCCCGCTCGAGGCGGTCGGCCTCCCCGTCGGCACCGCCACCTCGGTGGGTGCGGTGCTCGCGATGCTCCTCGCCACCGGCTTCTCGATGATCGTCGGCGAGATGGTGCCGAAGACGCTCGCCGTCTCGCTGCCGATGGCGACCGCCAAGGTCTCCGCCGGGCCGGTGCGCTGGTTCGGCGTGGCCGCGAAACCGCTCATCGCCCTGCTCAACGGGGTGGCCAACCGCACCCTGCGCGCGCTCGGCGTCGAGCCCCAGGAGGAGCTGTCCGCCGCGCGCAGCCCCGCCGAGCTCGCGTCGCTCGTGCGCACCTCGGCCGAGGCCGGCACACTCGACCTCGGCACTGCGCGGCTGGTCACCGCCTCGCTCGGGTTCGCCGACCAGACCGCGGCCGACGTCATGACGCCGCGCTCGCGCGCCACCTCGATCGAGCGCACCGCGTCCGCCGCCGAGCTCGTCGCCCTCGCCCGGCACACCGGGCACTCCCGCTTCCCGGTCGTCGGCGCCGACTGGGACGACGTCGACGGCATCGTGCACGTCAAGAAGGCCATCGCCGTGCCCTTCGAGCGCCGGGCGGACGTCCCCGTCTCGGCGCTGATGACCGACGCCGTGTTCGTCCCCGAGACCCTGCGCCTCGACCCGCTCCTCGTCCGGCTGCGCGGGGGTGGGATGCAGCTCGCGGTCGTCGTCGACGAGTACGGCGGCACCTCGGGGGTCGTCACCCTGGAGGACCTGGTCGAGGAGATCGTCGGCGAGGTCAACGACGAGCACGACCGCGGCCAGACCACGGGTCGCCGTCTGCCGGACGGCTCCTGGACGGTGCCCGGCCTCTGGCGGCCCGACGAGGTGCGCTCGCGGGTTGGCGTCGAGGTGCCCGAGGGCCCGGCCTACGAGACCGTCGGCGGGTTCGTCATGGCCGCCCTCGGCCGCGTCCCCGAGGTCGGCGACGAGGTCGTCGTCGACGGGTGGACGGCCCGGGTCGTCGACATGGACGGCCACCGGGTCGACCGGATCCGGCTGCTCCCGGTCCGCACGCTGCCGGCCCGGCCGGCCGAGGCGCGGGACGGTGACGCATGACCACCGTCGTCATCACCGTCGTCCTGCTGGCCGCCAACGCGTTCTTCGTCGGTGCCGAGTTCGCCGCGATGTCCGCTCGCCGCAGCCAGCTCGAGCCGCTCGCGGAGGCGGGCAGCAAGGGCGCCAGGGTCGCGATGGAGGCGCTGCAGCGGACCGGCATCCTGCTGGCCACCGCACAGCTCGGCATCACCGTCTGCTCGGTCCTCCTCGGTGCACTCTCCGAGGCAGCGCTCCACCACGCGCTCGTGCCGGTCGTCGTGGGTGCCGGGCTCTCCGAGGTGGTCGCGGAGGGCGTCGCCCTCGCGCTCGCGCTGGCGATCGTCGTCTTCCTCCACGTCGTCTACGGCGAGATGATCCCGAAGAACATCTCCATCGCGCGGCCCGAGCGGGCCGCCGTCGTCCTCGTCCCGCCGCTCGTGTGGGTCTCCCGCGTGGTCGCTCCCGTCATCCACGGCATGGACCGCCTCTCCAAGGCGGCCATCCGGCTGTTCGGCGTCGAGCCGAAGGACGAGGTGTCCTCCGCCTTCACCGCCGAGGAGGTGGCGCACATCCTCGACGAGTCGCGGGAGGAGGGACTCGTCGGCGCCGACGACTACGAACGGCTCGGTGCCGCACTCGAGTTCAGCGACAAGGACGCCGCCGACGTCGGGGTGCCGCTGGACGAGCTCGTCACGGTGACGGCCGGTGCGACGCCGGTCGACATCGAGCGGCTCGTCGCCAAGCACGGGTTCTCCCGCTACCCGGTCGTCGACCCCTCGGGCGACCTCGCGGGCTACCTCCACCTCAAGGACGTCCTCTACGCCGACGACGAGGAGCGGGTCGAGCCGGTGCCCGCCAAGCGGGTGCGGCGGCTGGCCACGGTGCGGCCCGAGGACGAGGTCGAGCTCGTCCTCCAGACGATGCAGGACAGCGGCTCGCACCTCGCGCGGGTCGTCGCGGGCGACGGCGAGGTCGTCGGCATCGTGTTCCTCGAGGACGTCATCGAGGAGCTCGTCGGCGAGGTCTCGGACGCGTCCCAGCGCTGACGCGGCGGCATGTCGGGTCGGCCACAGCGCCGGCCGCCCGTGCCGGCGGCCGCGCGAGGATGGTGGGGAGGCTGTCATGACCACACTGCCCACGTCCGGCCGCGCCGCCACCGGGACCTCCCGGGGCTGGGCCGGCACCTCACTGCTCGTCGTCCTCGCCGTCGTCGCCCTCAACGCCGTCTACGGCGGGGTCGGGCTGGTGGTGAACGGGCTGGGGATGCCGCCGGAGTGGCTCGAGAACCTGCCGGTCGACACCTGGGTGCTGCCCGGGGTGGCCCTGCTCGTCACGGTGGCCCTGCCGCAGGCCGGGGCGGCGGCGCTCGTGTGGCGCCGCGACCCGCGCGCCGCGGTCGTCGGTGGGGTCGTCGGGCTGGCGCTCGTGCTCTGGATCGTCGTCCAGCTGCTGCTGCTGCGCCGCTACTTCGTCCTGCAGCCGGTCATCGCCGGCCTGGGGCTGGTCGAGATGGCCCTCGCCCTCGTCTGGCACGACCGGCGGACCCCGGCCCGCTGAGGCGCGTCCGCGTCAGAGTCGCTCGATCGCGAACGCCACGACGAAGCCGAGGGTCGTCACGAGGCCGGTGGCCAGGTGGGTGCGCTCGAAGGCCTCGGGGATCATCGTGTCGGCGATCATCGCGAGGATGGCCCCGGCCGCCACGGCGGTGATCGAGGCGACCACCTCGGGCGAGGCGCCCTGGAGGAGCAGGACGCCGAGCAGCCCCGCGAGGCCGCTGGCCACGGCGATGCCCATCCACACGCCGAAGACGTAGCGGGCGCTCCGGCCGGCCTGCTTCATCCCCGCGGCGCTCGAGAGCCCCTCGGGCAGGTTCGAGATGAAGATGGCGACGAGTACCGGCACCCCGACGCCCTGGCCGCCGAGCAGGCTGAGCCCGAGGACGACCGACTCCGGCACGCCGTCGAGGAGGGCACCGACGGCGATCGCCGCCCCGCTGCCGGCCTGCTCGTCCTCCGAGGGCTGCTGCCCCTGCGAGCGCTTGCGGTGGCGAGCACCCCGGCGGGCGAGGGCGAGGTTGGCGAGGAAGTAGACGAGAGCGCCGCCGAGGAAGCCGAGCACCGTCGGCAGCAGCCCGCCGGTCCGCTCGGCCTCGTCGACGAGGTCGAACGCTAGCGCCGAGATGAGCACGCCGGCCCCGAAGGCCATGACCGAGGCGACGACCGCACGGGGTACCCGGACCGACCAGGCGACGAGCGCGCCGACCACGAGCGCGCCGCCGGCCAGCAGTCCCCACAGGCCGGCCTCGAGCCAGGTCGTCACGCTCGCGCACCTCCTCGTCCTCGGGCCACCGGCCCATCCTCGCGCGCCACCCCGGGCCGCGGTGGCCCGGGTCCCCACCCGTGGGTGTCCACCTCGCCATCCCGGGTATGTCGCAGGGGACGCCGACGACAGGAGACTCCGTGACCGAGCACACCACCACCACCCTCGAGCTGGCCGAGCGCCCGAGCGGGCCGGACGAGCGCGACTCGCTCACGGTCGTCGGGAACGCGACGACCGTGCTGCACTGTGGCGGGATCACCGTCCTCACCCACCCGGTGTTCGTCCACCGCCACGAGGAGGTCGACATCGGCTACGGCATGCACGCCCGGCGCCTGCTCGACCCGGCCCTGGAGTTCGACGACCTGCCTCCGGTCGACCTCGTGGTCCTCTCGCACCTGCACGGCGACCACTTCGACCAGGTGGCCCGCGACCGCCTGTCCCGCGACCTGCCGATCCTCACGACGGCGGAGGCGGCGGAGACGTTGCGGGAGTGGGGCTTCCGAGCCGTGCACGGCATGGAGACCTGGGACGTCGTTCGCGTGGTCCGGGGGGAGGAGCAGCTGGAGGTCACGGCGGTGCCGGCGCGGCACGGCCCGCCGGGAGCCAACCTCGTCCTGCCGGACGTCATGGGCAGCGTGCTCGAGTGGTCGTCCGCCGGGCGGCGGCACGGGCTGTACGTCACCGGGGACACGCTCGTCATCGACGAGCTCGCCGAGGTGCAGGAGCGCTGGCCCGAGCTCGACGTCGGCCTCTGGCACCTCGGCGGGACGCGTGTCCTCGGCGTCCTCGTGACCATGGACGCCGACCAGGGCGTCGAGCTGATGCGTCGCGTCCGCCCGCGGCGGGTCGTCCCGGTCCACCACGCGGACTTCGACGTCTTCACCTCCTCCCTCGAGGACTTCCTCGAGGCGGCGGAGGAGGCCGGGGTGCGCGACCGGGTCGCGGTGGTGCCCCGCGGCGGCCGCTCCCGGGTCGCGCCGGAGACCCCCGGTGCAGGCGAGGACACGGTCGAGGCGGGGGCGGCGACGATGCCCTCGGACGACCTGCCCGGCGGTGGCCACGAGCAGACCCAGCCGCTCGCGCCGGACGGCACGCCGACGCCGATCGACGACGAGGGGGCACTGCTGCCCCCGACGGAGGAGCAGCTGCCGCCCGGGGGTCCGCTCCGGTGAGCGCCGAGGTCACCTCGTCGCCCGCCGGAGCCGACGCCTGGCCCCCGGACTCGGGGGTCGCACGGATGCTCGCCGACGCCCGGCGCGGCCTCGACCGCGTCGAGCCCGAGGAGCTGGCCACCGAGCAGGCGGCCGGCGCCCTCGTCGTCGACCTGCGTCCTGCCGAGCAGCGGGCCCGCGACGGTGACCTGCCCGGCGCCGTCGTCGTCGAGCGCAACACCCTCGAGTGGCGCCTCGACCCGACGAGTGCCCACCGGATCGAGGAGATGGACGACCCGCAGCGCCGCGTCGTCCTCGTCTGCAGCGAGGGCTGCGGGTCGAGCCTCGCGGCCGCCTCGCTGCGGGCCCTCGGCGTCCACCGGGCCACCGACCTCGCGGGCGGCTACCTCGCCTGGCGGACCGTCACCGAGGAGTCACCGGCGGCGCCACAGGACGAGGGCGGCGACCCCGAGGACGGCGGCCGCGCCGGCGTAGAGCAGCGGACCGGGAGCCCCGCCGTTGCGTACCCGTCGCCACTCCGCGGCCGCGCGTGACCTGACGTCGAGCCGGGCCGCGAGCGCGTCGACCGTGGTCGCGAGGTCCTCCCGCGTCCGCTCGATGTGGGCCTCGATCTCGGCGGGGTCGCGCTGACCGGTGGTCTGGCTCATCACTGCTCCTCGGAGGTGGTGGACGCGGCCGCGCCCGGGTGGGAACGGCGGTCGCGGAGGGTCTCGACGTCGGTCCGGACGCTGGCGACGCTGCGCCGCACCGGCGGTGGCGCCTGCGCCACCTGGCGGCGGCCGACGAGGGCGACCGCCCCGGCGACGAGGAAGAGGACGACGGCCACGAGGAGCGCGGCGAGCCAGGCGTCGACCACGAGGGCCAGCGCCAGGACGGCCGCCGCGACGAGGACGCCGAGGCCGTAGAGCGCGACGACCCCGGCGCCGCCGAACAGGCCGGCGCCGAGACCGGCGTGCCGGACGGACTCGGTGAGGTCGGCCCGGGCCAGCTCCGTCTCGGAGCGGACGAGGTCGGAGACCTGCTCGCCGAGGCGGGCCACCAGCTGACCGGTCGTCGCGGGGTCGGGGGAGGCCTCGCCTCCGTGGTGCTCCGTCATGGGGACTCCTCTCGTGACCCGCAGGTCGCGGTGCCGTGGTCGCCGAGCCCCTACCCGTTCGGACCGCCGGCTACGCGGCGAGATCGGTGCCCCGCCGTCAGCGCACCGCGATCGTCGCCTCGCTCCCGCGCACGAGCTCGCCGACCACCGGGTGGCCCGGCACCTCACCCGCCACGAGCAGTCCGCCGCTGGTCTGCGCGTCGGCGAGGAGCACCAGCTCGTCCTCGGCCACCTCGCTCGCGAGGTGCGGCCGCACCCAGTCGAGGTTGCGCCGGCTGCCGCCCGGGACGAAGCCCTCGGCCAGCGCCTCGCGGGCGCCGTCGAGGTACGGCACGGCCGCGGCGTCGACGACCGCCGACACCCCGCTCGCGCGGCACAGCTTGTAGAGGTGGCCGAGCAGGCCGAAGCCGGTGACGTCGGTGGCGCACGTGAGCCCGGCCGCCAGCGCCGCCCGGGACGCGTCGGCGTTGAGCGTCGTCATCGTGGCGACCGCCTCCGGGAAGACCTCACCGGTCGCCTTGTGGCGGTTGTTGAGCACCCCGAGGCCCAGCGGCTTGGTGAGGGTCAACGGGAGGCCGGCCCGGCCGGAGTCGTTGCGCAGCAGCCGGTCCGGGTCGGCGATACCGGTGACGGCGAGTCCGTACTTGGGTTCGGGGTCGTCGATGCTGTGCCCTCCGGCGAGGTGGCAGCCGGCCACGCGGGCGACGTCGGCGCCACCGCGCAGCACCTCCGCGGCCAGCTCGAAGGGGACTCGCTCCCGCGGCCACGCGAGGAGGTTGACCGCGACGAGGGGCTCGCCGCCCATCGCGTAGACGTCGGAGAGGGCGTTGGTCGCCGCGATCCGGCCCCAGTCGTACGGGTCGTCGACGACGGGGGTGAAGAAGTCGGTCGTCAGCACCACGGCGCGTCCGGAGTCGAGCCGCACCACGGCGGCGTCGTCGCCGGTCTCGACGCCGACGAGCAGGTCCGGACCGGCCGCCGGAGTGAGCCCGGCGAGCACCCGCTCGAGCTCGCCGGGCGGTACCTTGCACGCGCACCCGCCTCCGGAGGCGTACTGGGTGAGTCGGTACGTCGCGGCGGCGGAGGTCATCCCGCCATTGTGCTGGCGGCCTGCGCCGCCCGGGCCCGCAGGCGCTCGCGCTGTGGCTCGACCGTGTACTTCGGGTCGCGGGCCGAGGCCATCCCCGCCTCGAAGATGCCGAACCGGGTGAGGACCGAGGCCGCGACGCAGGCGGCCCCGGCCACGGTCGAGACGGTGCGGGAGCGGCCGCCGGCGAGCAGTGCCGCGGTGCCGCCGACCGCGGTCAGCACGCGGGCGGCCTTCATGAGGCGCCCCGGCCGACCCTCCCGGTAGGGCTCGCCGACCATCCCGAGCCGGCTCGTGAGGCGCTCGGACGCGGCGAGCTCGACGAGGGCGCCCGCGGCGAGCATCCTCCGGGCCGGTCCGGCCTGGTCGGTGGGGGTGAACATGCAGGCGAGGCCGCCGGCGGCCGTGGCGCCCGACCCGGCGAACACGAAGGGCAGCTCGCGGTGGGCGTCGTGCCAGGCGGGGACGGCCGTGTTGGCGAGCAGGGCCGCGGTGTAGGTGGCGAGGGCCGGGCCGAGCGCGGTCGCTCCCATCCCGGCCGCGCGGCCGAGGCGCGGCAGCCGTCCGGTGAGGTCGGACGCGGCTGCGGCGGCGGACAGCCCGCTGAACGGGGCGAGAATCCACGAGCCGACCGACAGCGGGGAGGTCGGCTTGAGGACGCGCAGCATGTTGAGGAACCGCTCGGGGCGGTGCAGGTCGTGGATGAGCGCGACGGTGCCGAGCCCGGCGCCGGCGCTCGCCGCCACCCGGGCCACCCGCTCGAGGTCGGGGCGACCGGTGACCGCCGCTCCCTCCGCGAGCACGGCCGAGGCGCCGGCCAGCCCGCCGAGGAAGAGGTAGAGGGGGACGTCCGGGGTCTTCCAGGTCGGCGGCTTGATGATCGGCCGGCCGTAGTAGGAGTCCGGGCTCGCCTCCGGGACCATCCGCTGCTCCCTCACCGGCGCCTCCCGAGGAACGAGGCGACGCCGACGCCGACGAGCGCGGCGGCCGCGGCGCCGACGTGGCGCCACATCGAGCCGAGGTCGCGGGTCGTGACGACAGGGTCCGGCGGCAGGCCGTAGACCTCCGGCTCGTCGAGGAGGAGGAAGAACGCGCCGTCGCCGCCGACGCCGTCGTCCGGGTCGGCGCCGTAGAGCCGGGCGCCGTCGACCCCCTGCTCCTGCAGCTCGCCGAGCCGGCGGCCGGCCCGCTCGCGCAGCTCGTCGAGCTCGCCGTACTGGATGGACTCGGTCGGGCAGGCCTGCGCGCAGGCGGGGGTCATCCCCTCGCCGATCCGGTCGTAGCAGAGCGTGCACTTGAAGGCCCGGCCGTCGCCGGGACGGATGTCGATGACCCCGTACGGGCAGGCGGGCACGCAGTAGCCGCACCCGTTGCAGATGTCCTCCTGGACGACGACGGTGCCGAACTCGGTGCGGAACAACGACCCCGTGGGGCAGACGTCGAGGCAGGCCGCGTGCGTGCAGTGCTTGCAGACGTCCGAGGACATCAGCCACCGCACGCCGCCCTCACCGGAGTCGGTCTCCTGGCCCGGCCCGACGGGCGGCTCGGTGCCTCCGGGCGGACCCATGCCCGGCATGCCGAGGTCGGTCCGCGAGGCCCGGCCGGTCGGCTGCTCGACGAAGGCGACGTGCCGCCAGGTGCTGGCGCCGAGGGCCTCGGTGTTGTCGTAGGACATCCCGCTGAGCGAGAGGCCGTCCTCCGGCACGAGGTTCCACTCCTTGCAGGCCACCTCGCAGGCCTTGCAGCCGATGCACACCGAGGTGTCGGTGAAGAAGCCCATCCGCGGTGGATGGTCCTCGTGGCCGGCGTCGCCCGCCACGTCGTGGAGCGGTCCGGACAGCGAGCTGCTCATGCGTCGTCCTCCTCGGCCGGGTGGGCGCCCGAGCGGCGCCGGTAGTCCTCGACGAGGTCGAGCAGCGCCGGGCCGCGGGGGCGGCGCCCGGGCCGGATGTCGCAGGTGCCGACCTTGTCCTGGATGTGCACGTTGGGGTCGAGCGCGATGCCGACGAGGTCGTTGACCGAGTCGCCGGTGACCAGGCCGTTGGCGCCCCAGTGGTAGGGCAGCCCCACGTGCTCGACCCACTGCTCGCCGAGGCGGAGCGAGCGCATCCGTGCCGTGACCATGACCCGCGCCTCGATGGCCGAGCGGGAGGTGACGATGGTCGCCCACCCGCCGTGCTCGAGCCCGCGCTCCTCCGCCAGCCGCGGCGAGACCTCCACGAACATCTCGGGCTGGAGCTCGCTGAGGTAGGGCAGCGTGCGGGACATCCCGCCGGCGGTGTGGTGCTCGGTGAGCCGGTAGCTCGTGAACACGTAGGGGAAGACGCGGCTCTCGGTGGGGTTGATGGGGTTGGCCGGCTCCGCGACGTCCTCGAGCGCAGGGTTGCGCTGCGGCCGGTGGGCGGCGTTGCGCACGGGGGACTCGACCGGCTCGTAGAAGGTCGGCAGCGGGCCGTCGGCCAGGCCGGTCGGCACGTACAGCCACGCCTTGCCGTCGGTCTGCATGATGAACGGGTCGCGGCCGCCGAGGGCGTCGGGCCCGGTGGCACCCTCCTCGGGGACGTGGTCCGGGGCGCGGTCGGCGACGAAGTCGGGTACGTCCTCGCCGACCCACTTCTCCTGCTCGGCGTCCCACCAGACGTACTTCTTGCGCTCGCTCCACGGCTTGCCGTCGGGGTCGGCCGAGGCGCGGTTGTAGAGGATGCGCCGGTTGGCCGGCCAGACCCAGCCCCACTCGGGGGCGACGAGCGACTGCTCCCAGTGGGGCTTGCGGCGGGCGGCCTGGTTGGTCTCGTCCGCGTACACGCCGCAGTAGATCCAGCAGCCGCACGCCGTCGAGCCGTCCGTGGCCAGCTGGGTGTAGGACGAGAGGGCGTCGCCGGAGTCGTCCCAGCCGTTGATCTCGCGCAGCACCGCCTCGGCGTCCGGCTCGTCGAGCGGACCCTCGGTCGGGTAGTCCCAGGTGAGGTCGAGCAGCGGCCGGTCCATCTCGTCGCTCGACCCGGCGAGCTTCGCTCGGATGCGCCGCCCGAGCTCGAAGTAGAACTGGAGGTCGCTGCGGGCGTCGCCGGGGGGCTGGACCGCCTGGTGGCGCCACTGGAGCATCCGCTGGGTGTTGGTGAAGCTGCCCTTCTTCTCGACGTGCGAGGCCGCGGGGAGGAAGAACACCTCGGTCCCGATGTCCTCGGTGCGCAGCTCGCCGGACTCGATCTCCGGGCCGTCCTTCCAGAAGGTCGCGGTCTCGATCATCGTCAGGTCGCGGACGACGAGCCACTCGAGGTTGGCCAGGCCGAGCCGCTGCATCTTGCCGTTGGCCGAGCCGACCGCCGGGTTCTCGCCGACGACGAAGTACCCCGGACTACGTCCCTCGATCTGGTTGACCACCGTGTCGTAGGTGCCGTGGTGCCCGGTGAGGCGCGGCAGGTAGTCGAACCGGAACTCGTTGTCCGCGGTGGCGGAGTCACCCCACCAGGCCTTGAGCAGGCTCACCGTGTAGGCGTCCATGTTGCCCCAGAACCCGGTCGAGCCGGCGTCCTCGGCGACGAACTCCTCCAGCGAGCGGTGCTGCGCCGCGTGCGGCATCGGGATGTACCCCGGGAGGATGTTGAACAGGGTCGGGATGTCGGTGGACCCCTGGATGCTCGCGTGCCCGCGCAGCGCGAGGATGCCGCCCCCCGGGCGTCCGATGTTGCCGAGCAGCGTCTGCAGGATCGAGGCCGTCCGGATGATCTGCACCCCGGTCGAGTGGTGGGTCCAGCCGACGGCGTAGCAGAACGCGCTCGTGCGCTCGCGCCCCGAGTTCTCGGTGAGGGCCTTCGCCACGCGCAGGAAGTCCTCCTCCGGCACACCGCACACCTCGGCGACGAGCTGCGGTGTGTAGCGGGCGAAGTGGCGCTTGAGGATCTGGAACACGCACCGTGGATGCTGGAGGGTCTCGTCGCGCTCCGGCTTCGCCTGGACGGTCGGACCGCCGGAGCCGGTCTCCTCCGACCGGGCCGACTCGTGCTCCTCCGGCTCCTGCGAGGCGGCCGGCCCGGCCGCCTGTCCGGGGTCGCGCTCCCCGGCGGCCGGGGACTGCGGCGCGTTCTCGTACTGCCAGCTGGTGGGGTCGTACTGCTGCTTCTCGGGGTCGTAGCCGGAGAACAGGCCGTCGAGGTCCTCGGTGTCGCGGAAGTCCTCGCCGACGATGGCCGCGGCGTTCGTGTAGTGCACGACGTACTCGCGGAAGTCGAGGTCGTTCTCGAGGACGTGGTGCACGAGGCCGCCGAGGAAGGCGATGTCGGTGCCGGCTCGCAGCGGCACGTGGAGGTCGGCGACCGCCGAGGTGCGCGTGAACCGGGGGTCGACGTGGATGATCGTCGCGCCCTTGCGCTTGGCCTCCATCACCCACTGGAACCCGACGGGGTGGCACTCGGCCATGTTCGAGCCCTGGATGACGATGCAGTCACTGTTGGACAGGTCCTGCTGGAAGGTGGTGGCCCCTCCCCGGCCGAAGCTCGTCCCCAGACCGGGGACGGTGGAGGAGTGTCAAATACGCGCCTGGTTCTCGATCTGCACCGCGCCCATCGCGGTGTAGAGCTTCTTCATGAGGTAGTTCTCCTCGTTGTCGAGGGTCGCTCCTCCGAGGCTCGCGATGCCGAGGGTGCGCCGGGTGCGCCGGCCCTGCTCGTCCTCCCACTCCCAGTACTCCCGGCGGGTGGCCACGACGCGGTCGGCGATCATGTCCATCGCGGTGTCGAGGTCGAGGTCCTCCCACTCGGTGCCGTACGGGCGGCGGTAGCGGACCTTCGTGACGCGGTGGTCTGACGTGACGAGCTGCGTGCTGGCACTTCCCTTGGGGCACAGCCGGCCCCGCGAGATCGGGCTCGCCGGGTCACCCTCGATCTGGGTGACCCTGCCGTCCTCGACGAACACCTTCTGCCCGCAGCCGACGGCACAGAACGGGCAGACCGAGTCGACGACGGAGTCGGCGCGTGACGTGCGCGGGGTGAGCCCCTTCGTGGTGCCGGACTCGACGGCGGCGCCTCGACCGAGCCGGTCGCGGCCACGCAGCTGACGGAGCAACGGCCACTCGAGCGGTGTGGGCACGGGCTCGTCCTCTCGACGTCGCGGTGGGGGTCCTCCAGCACCGTACCGGTACCCCCTGCGCCGATGGGGAAACCGGTGCGACCCTCTCGTGACCGGTGGCGACGGCGCGGGCTAGGGTCGGTCGCGGAGGCGTTCCTCGTCTGGTGACGGGCGCGGTCTTCAACACCGACGTGACCGGGTCACCCGGTCAGGCGGGTTCGATTCCCGTCCGCCTCCGCCAGCTTCGAGCCGCGAAGGAGCCCCGTGGACGACCGCCGCCGCGCCGTGCCGCGGACCGACACCGTGCTCGCCGAACCCGTCGTCGCCGAGGCGGTGGACCGTCTCGGACGGCCGGCCGTCAAGGCCGTGGTCGCGGGTGTCCTGGAGTCCTGCCGCGCGGGCGAGGTCGCCCCCGACGGCGTCGTCGCCGAGGTCGTCGACCGGCTGCCGCCCTCGAGCACCTCGCTGCGCGCCGTGGTCAACGCCACCGGCGTCGTCGTCCACACCAACCTCGGGCGCGCTCCCCTGTCGAGGGCGGCGGTCGACGCGCTGGTGCTCGCGGCCGGCGCCACCGACGTCGAGCTCGACCTCGCCACCGGCCGCCGCGGGGCGCGCGGGCGCGGGGCCCTCGCCGCCCTGCGCGCTGCGGTCCCCGACGCCGAGGACGCGCACGTGGTCAACAACGGGGCGGCGGCGGTGGCCCTCGCCGCGCGGGCGCTCGCCGCCGACCGTGAGGTCGTCGTCGCGCGGGGCGAGCTGGTCGAGATCGGTGACGGCTTCCGCATCCCCGAGCTCGTCGAGTCGGTGGGCGTGCGGCTGCGGGAGGTCGGGACGACCAACCGGGTGCGGCTGGAGGACTACGCGGCCGCGGTGGGGGAGCGCACGGCCTTCGTCCTCAAGGTGCACCCGAGCAACTTCCGGGTCGAGGGGTTCACCTCCTCGGTCGGCGTCGCCGAGCTCGCGACGCTCGGGCTGCCTGTGGTGGCCGACCTGGGCTCCGGGCTGCTGCGGCCGCACCCGCGGCTGCCGCAGGAGCCGGACGCCACGAGTGCCCTGCGCGCCGGTGCCTCGCTCGTCACCGCGTCCGGGGACAAGCTCCTCGGTGGCCCCCAGTGCGGGCTGCTGCTCGGGCGCGCCGACGTCGTCCACGCCCTGCGACGCCACCCCATGGCGCGGGCGGTGCGGGTCGACAAGCTGACCCTCGCGGCACTCGAGGCGACCCTGACCGGCCCGATCCCACCTGTGGCAGAGGCTCTCTCGCGTTCGACGGCCGACCTCGAGGCGCGTGCCCGCCGGCTGGCCGCGGCGATCGGCGGTGACGCCACGGTCGAGTCGACGGAGGGTCGGGTCGGCGGGGGAGGCGCGCCCGGCGTCCCGCTGCCGAGTGCGGCCGTGTCCCTGCCGGCCGACCTCGCCGCCCCCCTGCGGCTCGGCGAGCCCCCGGTGGTCGGACGGGTCCGGGGCGGCCGGCTCCTGCTCGACCTGCTCACCCTGCCCGAGGGTGCGGACGACGTCCTCCTCGAGGCGGTGCGCCGGGTCCGCTCGGGCGGGGTGGGCTGAGTGCACGTCGTCGCGACCGCCGGGCACGTCGACCACGGCAAGTCCACGCTGGTGCGCGCCCTGACCGGGCAGGAGCCGGACCGGCTCGCGGAGGAGGCGCGGCGCGGCCTGTCCATCGAGCTCGGGTACTGCTGGACCGACCTGCCGGGGGCCGGGGAGGTCGCCTTCGTCGACGTGCCCGGACACGAGCGGTTCCTCGGGACCACGCTCACCGGCCTCGGGCCGCTGCGCGTGGCGATGCTCGTCGTCGCGGCCGACGACCCGTGGATGCCGCAGGCCGCCGAGCACCTCGCGGCCCTCGACGCGCTCGGTGTGCGCCACGGGCTGCTCGTGGTGACCAGGGCCGACCTCGCGGACCCGGGGCCCGCGCTCGAGCGGGCCCGGGGCGAACTGGCCGGGACCTCACTGGGGGACGCCCCGTCCGTGTGCGTCAGCGGACGCACCGGTGCCGGCCTGGACGGGCTGCGGCGCGCGCTCGTCGAGGTGCTGCGGTCGGTGCCCGCCCCGGACCCCGACGCGGACGTCCGGTTCTGGGTCGACCGACGGTTCCGGGTGCGGGGCACCGGGCTCGTCGTCACCGGCACCCTCGTCGCGGGCACGGTGCGCCCCGGCACGGTCCTCGAGGTCGACGGGGAGGCGGTGCGCGTGCGGGGGGTCGAGGCACTCGGCCGGGCCCGCGGGGCGGTCGCGGCGCCCGCGCGCGTCGCGCTCGACCTGGGCGGCCGCGCCCCGGAAGCCCTCCGGCGCGGCGCCCAGCTGGTCACGCCCGGGTCGGTCCTCCACGCGGCGGAGGTCGACGTGCGGGTGCGGCCCGAGGAGGTCCCGACCCGGCGGCCCGTCCTCCACGTCGGCACCGACCACGTCGAGGTGCGCGCCCGTCCGCTCGGGCCGGGCCTCGTGCGGCTGCGACCGTCCCGGCCGGTCCCGCTGCGGGTCGGCGACCGTGCGGTGCTGCGCGACCCCGGGAGCCGTCGGGTCTGGGGCGTGGAGGTGCTCGACCCGCTCCCACCGCCGTTGGACCGGCGGGGGGCGGCCACCGTCCGGGCCGGGGGGCTCCCCCGCCCCGACGGGTCGGTCGCCGGCGAGCGGCGACGCGGGGGGGTGGTCGCGCGGGGACTGCTCCGGCGGCTGGGCGTCGTCGGCGACCCGCCGGCCGGCACGCTCCTCGCCGGGGACCTGTTGCTGTCCGCCGAGCGCGTCGAGGCGCTGCGCGAACGACTGGTCGCCGCCGTCCGCGACGCCGGGCCGGCCGGCCTCGCACCCACCGCCGCGGCGCGGATCCTCGGGGTGGACGACGTGGGGGTGGTCTCAGCGCTCGCGAGGCCTCCGCTCCGCGTCCACGCTGGACGCGTGGTCCTCGGCGCGGAGGACGGGGTCCCGGCGGCGGATCGTCGGGCCCTCGAGCTCCTGGCCGCCGACCTCGAGGCCGACCCGTTCGCCGCCCCGACCGCCGAGCGGCTGCGCGAGCTCGGGCTCGTCGGTTCGCGACTGGACGCCCTGGTCAGGGAGGGCCGCCTCGAGCGGGCCGGCCGCGGAGTCGTGCTGCTCCCCGGCAGCACCGACGAGGCGGTGCGCCGGCTCGCCGCGCTCGAGCAGCCGTTCACCGTCGCGCAGGCGCGCGAGGCCCTCGGCACGAGCCGGCGTGTCGTCCTGCCGCTGCTCGCGCACCTCGACGCCGCCGGAGTCACCGCACGGCTGCCCGACGACCGTCGCCGAACGGGCGGTGTGAGCGCCGCGCGAGCGGGGAGGGGAGCCTCGTGACACGCCGCCCGCGGCCGGCGACCGTCCTCAGCGATGTCCTCCAGATCGCGAAGGCGGCGGGCGCCGCGGTCCTCGCGTGGGAGCTCGCCGACGGGGTGCTGGCGCTCGACGACGCCTTCCTCGCGCCCTGGGCGGCCCTGCTCACCGTCCACGCGACCGTCCTGCGGAGCGTCCGGCGCGGCGTGGAGACCATCGCCGCGGTGGCCCTCGGGCTCGTCCTCTCCTTCGTGGCCGTCCTGGTGCTGGGGGCGGACACCGTCTCCCTCGCGCTCGCCGTGGGCGTCGGGCTGGCCCTCGGCCGCCTCCCGTGGTTGCGCCACGAGTCGGTGACGGCCGCCGTCACCGCCCTGTTCGTCATCACGCTCGGGGAGACCAGCTCGGAGGGGCACGCGATGGCTGTCCTCCCGGACCGGTTCGCCGACTCCGCGATCGGTGTCGTCGTCGCCGTCCTCGTCAACCTCGTCGTCGTCCCGCCGCTGGACCAGCGCAGTGTCAACCTCCAGATCGACGAGGTCGACCGCGGCATCGGGGCCCTCCTCGTCGACATCGGGGAGGGGCTGCGGACCGGCTGGACGGCGGAGGACGCCGGGGACTGGATCGACCGGACCCGCTCGGTCGATGCCACGCTGGTGCACGCGCGGTCGCTCCTCAGCTTCTCCGACGAGAGCCGCCGGTGGAACCCGCGGCGCAGGCGCCACCCCGTCACCGTCCCGACGTCGACCGGAGAGGTGCTCGACCGGCTCGAGGAGGGGGTCGCCCAGGTGCGGGGCATCGCCCGTCACCTCCGGGAGGCGGCCCGCTCCTCCGGTGTCGCGGACGCGCACTTCCGGGAGCGGCTGGGGTCCCTCCTCGGTGCACTGGGGCAGCGGGTGGCCGTGCCCGGCGCCTCCGTGGGCGGGCTGCGCGAGGAGCTCACGGATCTGGCCACGGACCTCGCCGACGCCCACCTGCCTGCCCGCACGTGGCCCCTGTACGGGGCCCTGCTCGCGAACACGCTGACGCTGGTGGACGTCGTGGACGACGTCGCGACCGCGCCCGGGGTGCGCGGGCGAGCGGTCCGCTCCGGCACCTAGGCCGTCGACGGCCTGCCGACGGGCCGCCACGAGGAGAGGACTGCCAGGGCGAGCGCCACCTCGGCGAGGTCACCGAACCAGTACATGAGCTGGGCGCCGGCCATCCGCTCGTCCGCGGGCCCCGGCACGTCGACGAGCAGCCCGGCGTGGAGCAGCTGGGCGAGGACCGCGTGGGCCGCGACCGCCACTCCGAGGACGACCAGCCGCTGCGGCACGGAGGGACGGTCGGGAACCGGGTCCGGCCCGGCGACCGACCAGGCGAACAGGCAGCCGGCGAACAGGACGTGCACCTGGACGAGCAGGCCGACCGCCGGCGAGGTCGTCATCGCTCGGTAGAGCGGCGTGCAGTAGAGGACCCACAGCCCGCCGACGTCGAGGAGCCGGGCGAGCCACGGGACGCTGAGCGCGCGTACCGGGCGGCTGCGCAGGACCCGCACGAGGGCGACCGCCCGCGCGGTGGGCAGCGCGCGCAGGGCCAGGGTGACCGGGGCCTCGAGGACGAGGGCGACCGGGGCGAGCATCCCGACGAGGAGATGGACCACCATGTGGCCCGCGAAACCGCCGAGCGCAGACCCCGCGGGACCGGCCAGGACCACGAGCCCGGCGCCGAGGAGGAAGGAGCAGGTGCGAGGGACCGGCCAAGGCCGTCCGCGCTGGTGGGCGGCCCACCGGAGCACGGCCCAGGCGAGCACCGCCACCCCGACCAGTGCGTCGAGGGCGAGGGCCGGGGCGGGGATGCCCGGCGTCACGCGTCCACATGCCCGCCCCGGCGGCGGTGCCACCCGGGGCTCAGGCCGCGCCGCGCGACTCCAGAGCGGTCGTGAGGAGCGAGACCAGCGCCTCGAGCTGGAGGTCGGCCGACGAGCCGACCTCCTCGTCGGAGCCGTCGAGGGCGCGCGCGGCCAGGCCCGCCTTGTCGTCGACGAGCTCGGCGATGCGCGGGTCGAGCGTTCCGGTGGCGATGACCCGCCACGCGGTGACCGGCTCGGTCTGCCCGATCCGGTGGACGCGGTCGATGGCCTGGGTCTGCTCCGCGGAGGTCCAGGACAGCTCGGCGAGGACGACGTTGGAGGCGACCTGGAGGTTGAGGCCCACGCCGGCCGCGGTGAGCGAGCACACGATGACCTGCACCTCGGGGTCGGTGAGGAAGGCCTCGATGTTCCGCTTCCGGACCGCCGGCGTCTGGTCGCCGCGCACCGATGAGTGCCCGATGCCGCGCTTGGTGAAGGTCTGCTCCGCGGCGTCCATGACGTCGACGTGCTTGGCGAAGAAGACGACCTTGCCGACGTTGCGGGCCAGCTGGGCGGCGTAGTCGGCGGCGAGGCCGGCCTTGGCCTGTCCGATCTTGCGCATGACGGAGAAGACGTTCTCGCCGGAGGCGTCGTCGCCGGTCTTGCGGCGCTCGGCCGAGGCGACCCGGCGGACCAGCTCGTGGTCGATCCCGACGACGTCGTCCCCGGTGCGGGCCTCCATCGCCGCGTCGTAGCGACGCACGAGGCGGCGCGCGAGGTCCTGCTCGGCGGCCCGGATGGAGCGGCTCGCGTCGTCGTCGAGCTCGACGGGGAGGTCGGCGACCCGGCGGGCGGGGATGTCGGCGGCGACGTCGACCTTGCGGCGGCGCACGATGCCGAGGTCGATGACCGCGGTCCGCGCGGCGGTGGAGAAGCCGCGGTCGGCCGGGGTGAGGCCGGTGGCCTCGAGGGCCGCGCGCAGCTCACGGCGCGGACCGGTGTCGTCGATCCAGCCGAGCAGCTGCCAGATGGCCCGGAAGTCCTCGATGTCGTTGATGAGCGGGGTGCCGGTGAGGGCCATGATGAGGGGGGACCCGGACCGGGCACGGATGCGGTCGGCGAGGGCGAGGACGTGCCGCGACCGTTGCGACCCCTTGTTCTTGATGAAGTGGGCCTCGTCGACGACCATCCCGCGGAAGCCGTGGTTGCCGAGCCATCCGACGTGCCGGTCGAGGATGTCGTAGTTGACGATGACGATGTCGGCGTAGCCGTCGACGGTGTCGCCGTCGCCGTGCACCACCGTCGCCGTGCGGCGCGGGGTCCACAGCTCGGCCTCGTGCGCCCAGTTCGCCTTGACGACGTTGGGCACGACGACGAGCAGCGGGAACGCGTCGGCGGCGGTCGCGGCGAGGAGGGCCTGGGCGGTCTTGCCGAGGCCCGGCTCGTCGGCGAGGAGGAAGGTGCGGTGCCCGGCCGCGGCGGCCGCGACGACCTGGGCCTGGTGGTGCATCAGCTCGAGGTCGGCGACGCCGTGGACGACCTCCGTCGGCTCCGGCAGCGGCATGCAGGTGGCGTCACCGCCCTGCTCGAAGGCACGGAACAGCGGGGTGAGCAGCTCCCAGGTCGCGAGCCGGTTCGACGTCGGCTTCGCGACGGCGACCGCGGAGAGGTCGGGGGCGAGGAAGGGGTTGGCGAGCTGGCGGGCCATGACGGTCTGCGGGACGACCCGCCGCGCGGCGGCCGGGTCCTCGGTGGCGACCGGCTCCGGCTCGGGCTCGGGCTCCGGCTCGCGCCCGGCGGCCCGGAGCATCTCGTTCTTGAGGTCGCGGGCCTCGGGCGGGACCACCGCGTCGTCGGCCAGCAGCTGGAGCAGCGTGGTGTCGCGGGCGGCCGTCTTCGCGAGGATCGTCGCGATGCCGTCGAGACGGGTGAGGGTGGCCGTCCGCTCGGCCTCCGAGACCTCGGGGTCGCCCTTGACCCGTGCCCGCTCCTCGCGCACGAGGAGGGCGAGCACCTGGTAGGTCGTGCGGCCGCTGGGCCGGACCGGGCCTCGGCCGGCGGCTGCCTCGAGCTGGCGCACCGAGCGCGCCATGAGCGGGAGGAGGCCCTCCTCGTGGGGGCCGCGCGAGGGCCGGCGCTCGCGCGACGGGGTGCGCGACGCGCTGCGGTTGCCGTTGCGGCGCGGTGCTCGCGGTGCCAAGCGTTCCTTCTCCTGGGTCGGGCCGTGCAGGACCGGCGCGGGCCGCGGCGCGCTGGTGGCGGCGCGGCGGCTCCCGGGGACTCGGCGTGTGCGGCGGTCCCGCACGCGCAGCCCGGTGCTGCCTCCCGGGTCACGGTGTGCGCCCGGGTGTCCTCGGTGGGAGGACCGGTCCCCGAGGACAAGAGTATGCCGCGCCGCACCCCGATGGGGCCGCGGGTCCCTCCGGGTGGCCGGTCAGCGGGCGTCGTCGACCCGGCGCAGCACGGTCCAGCCCGTCCAGCCGCGCTCGCGCACCAGCTGCACCAGCTCGGGTGCGACGGGCACCTGGTCGAGGAACATCGAGTCGAGGAGGGCGGCGAGGTCGTCCGGGATGCCCTGGGTCGCGAACGCGGTCATCTCGTCCGTGTCGGCGGCCTCGAGCTGGGCGACGAGGCGGTCGGCGAAGGCCGGGAGCCGCGGGTCGCCCGGTGCCCAGTCGAGCATCTCGTCGATCTCGCGGTAGAAGTCGACGATGTCGGGGTCCTCGATCTGGCTGCGCTTGCTCGCGATGTACGCGTCCATCCGCTCCGGCAGCTGGGCGGCGACGAGGATCCACGCGTCGCGCTCGCCGTCGATCACCCGGTGGGGCAGCCCCAGCTCGCGCATCCGGTCGAGGTAGGCGACGGCCTCGGGCGGGAGGGCGAGGCTGTCACCGGCGGCCAGCCGGGAGATGCGCTCGCGGTGTCGCTGCCGTTCGCGGATCTCGGCCCGCAGGCGGCGGTCGATGTCCTCGACCGCCGCCGCGAACTCCTCGTCGTCGGCGGCGAGCAGCTCCTGGACCCGCGAGAGCGGGACCCCGGCGTCCGCGAGCGTGCGGATCCGCACGAGCTGGACCGCCGCCCCGGCGTCGTAGCGGCGGTACCCCGAGTGGTCGCGCTCCGGTTCCGGGAGCAGCCCTTTCGCGTGGTAGTGACGCACCGCGCGGACGGTGACGCCGGCGTACGCCGCGAGCTGGCTGATGGTGAGCACGGCCTCAGTCTGCGACCTTGCGGGACACGGCGCCGTTGAGCGACGCGCGCCACCCGTCGGTCCAGCTCGCGACGCCGGTGAGGTGGCGGTCGCAGAAAGCGGCGACGTCCGAGCCGGTGACGTCGCGGACGCCCCGGCCCTCGGCGGCCGCCTCCTCGAACCGGCCGAGGACGGTCGCGAGCGCGCCGATCGACTCGTGGCCGTCGCCGTCGGCGAACTTCCAGACGTACGACTTCACCTCGCCGTAGACGGTGCGGAAGTCGCGGGGGAGGGCCGCGGCCCGGGCCTCCATCGCCTTCCACTCCTTCTTCTCGCCGATGACCTTGGTCAGGATGCGGTGCACGGTGTGACTCCTTCTCACGGGTGGTGGTGAACGGGTGGTTCAGGCGGTCCTGCGGCGGTAGGTGCGCATCGCGAGGACGTAGGCGAGGACGAGCAGGGCGAGGCACCAGGCGACGGACGTCCACCCCGCGCTGCCGACCGGCTCGGCCGCGAGCAGGTGGCGCAGGGTGTCGACGACGGGGGTGACCGGCTGGTGCTCGGCGAACCAGCGCACCGGGCCGGGCATCCCGTCGGTCGGCACGAAGGCCGAGCTGACGAACGGCAGGAAGATCAGCGGGTAGGAGAACCCGCTCACGCCGTCGACCGAGGTCGCGGTGAGGCCCGGGATGACCGCGAGCCAGGTGAGCGCGAGGGTGAGCAGGACGAGCAGCCCGAGCACCCCGAGCCAGCCGAGGAGGCCCGCGCTGGACCGGAAGCCCATGAGCAGCCCGACGAGCACGACGAGGGCCAGCGAGACGAGGTTGGCCACGACCGAGGTGAGCACGTGGCTCCACAGGACGGCCGAGCGGGCGATCGGCATCGAGCGGAACCGCTCCACGATGCCTCCGGTGACGTCGGTGAACAGGCGGAACGCGGTGTACGCGATGCCGGAGGCGATGGTGATGACGAGGATGCCGGGCAGGAGGTAGTCGACGTAGTCGCTCCGGCTGCCGCCGACCTCGATCGCGCCGCCGAGGACGTAGACGAAGAGCAGCAGCATGGCGATCGGCGTGATCGCCGTCGTGATGATCGTGTCGGGGCTGCGCAGCACGTGGCGCAGCGAGCGCTGGGTGAGGACGGCGGTGTCGCCGACGACGCGGGTGCTCATCGGGGAGCTCCTTCGGGAGTCGTGGTGGGGGCGGTCGGTGCGGGGGAGTGGCCGACGATCGCGAGGAAGACCTCCTCGAGGGAAGGCTGCTTCTCGACGTACTCGACGGTCGCCGGCGGGAAGAGCCGCTTGAGCTCGGCGACCGTGCCCTCGGCGATGATCCGCCCGTCGTGGAGGATCGAGATGCGGTCGGCCAGCTGCTCGGCCTCCTCGAGGTACTGCGTGGTGAGGAGCACGGTCGTGCCCCGGCCGGCGAGCTCCTTGACGGTGCGCCACACCTCGATCCGCGACTGCGGGTCGAGGCCGGTGGTCGGCTCGTCGAGGAAGAGGACGGCCGGGTCGCCGATGAGGCTCATCGCGATGTCCAGCCGGCGCTTCATCCCGCCCGACCAGGTGGCGACCTTGCGGCCGCCGGCCTCGACGAGGTCGAAGCGGGTGAGCAGCTCGTCGGCGACCGCGCGGGCGTCAGCGACGCGGCGGAGGCGGCCGACGAGGACGAGGTTCTCCCGCCCGGTCAGCACCTCGTCGACGGCGGCGAACTGGCCGGTGAGGCTGATCGACTCGCGGACCCGGTCGGGTGCGCCGGCGACGTCGTGGCCGTCGACGGTGGCGCTGCCGCCGTCGGCGCGCAGGAGGGTCGAGAGGATCCTCACGACGGTCGTCTTGCCCGCCCCGTTCGAGCCGAGGAGGGCGTGCACGGTGCCCGGCGCGACGTCGAGGTCGACGCCGGTCAGCACCTGGTGGTCACCGTAGGACTTGGTCAGCCCGGCGGTCCGGATGGCGTGTTCGGTGGTCATGGCAGAGAGCGTGGAGGGTTGACCCTGCGTCAAGGTCAAGCCCGGTGTCGTCAGGGCCCGTGGCGGCGAGCGAGCCACCCGCCGACCACGACCCCGACGAGCGCCAGGAGGGGGACGAGGTTCCAGAGCAGCCCCTGGGTCTCGCGCAGGGCGACTACGGCGTCGATGCCGCCCAGGGGCCTCGGTTCGGGATGAACTCGACGACCCGGCAGGTGGCGACGCCGCCGCTGACCAGCGGGTCCGACGCGACGAGGTCGTCGACCTGCCGGCGCGACGCGGCGGTCGCGAGGATGGTGCCGCCGACGCGGGGCACCTGCGGACCGGAGACGAGGAAGGTGCCCTCGGCGAAGCGCGCGTCCAGCCAGGTGCGGTGCGCGTCGAGGAGTGCGTCGACGCGGTCCAGCGGTGCGGTGTAGCTGACGAGCAGGACGAAGGCCTTGGGGCCGAAGGGGGTTCGCGGCTCCGGAGGTCGGGTGGTCGTGCGCGGCATGGGGTGCCTTTCGACGTGTCGGGGACGTGCGGTGGACGGCCCTCGGTACCCGACAGCATGTCCGCGCCCGAGCGCGTCGGCGTCGGCGACAGGACCCGACCGGGGTCGGTGCTCCGGCCCGTGGGCGACTCGGCCACACGACGTAGGACGCCCGGTCACGCCGGGGCGTCCGAGGCGTCGACGAGGGTCCGGCCCACATGGCAGACTCCCTCCGCCAGCCGAGGGACGCAGTGAGAGCCGGGGTGCCGGACATGGGACCGCTGACGGGTGCCGCAGTCTTCGACACCGACCTGCGACTGGTGCAGTGCGACGGTGGCTGGGTCGAGCTGATGCCGGACCGGGCGGAGGCGCTGTCGCGGCTGGCGGCCGCGGCGCTCGCGGGTGAGCTGGTGCACGAGCGGGTCCGAGGGATGGCCCGGGACGGCGGGGCCGCGCTCCGGGACCTCGTGCTCGCCCCGATGCGGAGCGGCGGCGAGGTCGTGGGGGTCACCGCCGTCGTGACCGCGGCCGCCGAGGACGCGGAGGCCGACCCGGCGGTGCGGGCCCACGACCGGCTGCAGGCACGGATCGAGGCGTTCGCCGCGATCGCCGACGCGATGACCCTCGCTCACCCGCTGGAGCAGACGTTGTGCCACGTGGCCCGCAGCGTCCGGTCGGCGACCGGTGCCGAGGCCGCCGCGGTCGTCGTCTGGGAGGACGAGGACCTGCGTGTGCTCTCGGCCTACGGCGACGACGGCCTCCCCGACCGCTATCGCGAGGGAGTCGAGGAGGCCTACGCCCTCGGGGTCCGCTCCCCGATCCGCGACGTCACCACGGCGAGCGGAGTGACCGCCATCCGTGGCTTCCGCTCGCGTGCCGAGCAGGACCCGGGCTACGCACCCCTGCACCCCCTGTGGGCCGGCCTCACCTTCGAGGACACGGTGGTCGTGCCGCTGGGCACCCGTGGCCGGTGCGTCGGGTGCCTCCTGCTGTACGTCGACGCCGGTCGCGAGGTGGACGCGGACGAGCAGGCCTTCCTGCAGGCGATCGCCGACCAGACCGCGGTCGCGGTCGAGAACGCGCGGCTCTACGGCGAGGCCGAGTGGCACGCCACCCTCGTCGAGCGCCAGCGACTCGCCCGCGAGCTGCACGACTCGGTGAGCCAGGCGCTCTTCTCGATGACCCTGCACGCGCGCACTGCCGAGCGCCGCCTCGCCGCCCACGGTGTGCCCGAGAGCGACCCGCTCGCGGTGAGCCTCGCGACCCTGTCGGACCTCGCCCGGGGCGCGCTGGCCGAGATGCGCGCCCTGATCTTCGAGCTGCGACCCGGGTCCCTGGAGGCGGACGGACTCGTCGCGGCACTCACGCGGCAGGCGCAGGCGGTCACCGCCCGCGAAGGCCTGCCCATCGAGGTGAGAGGCCCCACCTCGCGGCTCCCGCTCGAGGCGCGCGCCGAGGAGCACCTGTACCGCCTCGTGCTCGAGGCCCTCAACAACACGGTCAAGCATGCCGGCGCGTCGAGTGCGTCGGTGGACGTGACGGTGGACGAGGCCGCGCAGCACCTGACCGTCGTGGTGCACGACGACGGGCGCGGGTTCGACCCCGCTGCGGTGGCCGGTGGCCACCTGGGGCAGGCGACCATGCGCGACCGCGCTGCCGCGGTGGGCGGCGACCTCACGGTCCGGAGCGCGGTGGGCAACGGCTGCACCGTGACCGTCGTGGTTCCGGTCGCGGTGGGCGCGCGCCCCTGAGGCGTGGCCCGGCCCCTCGGGCAGTGGTGAGCCGGAGCGGTGTCAGGACGGGTCCCGTTCTGTCCGTACGTCATCCGGCCGAGCGCCTCCTCGGTGGTTGCGCATGCCGGGTTCGGGTCGGATCACCGGTGTGGGCGACCTCCGGCACCGAGATGCTCGTGGAGATCCGATCGCCGCGGCCGACGAGGCCGACGCGCCGACACACCTGAGGAGACACCCATGACCGCCATCCACGACTGCGGCGCCCGGACCTTCCGGTCGCTCATCGGCCGCGACCCCGAGCAGGCCCTGGGGGCGTTGCGCGCCTCGTCGCCGCAGATGTACCGCTGGCTGGTCGACGGCGCCTTCACGCTGCCGCTGGCCGACCAGCGGCTCTCCTGGCGCGACCGCGAGATCGCCACCGTCGCCGTGCTCAGTGCGCTCGGAGGCGCCGAGACACAGCTGCGGGTCCACCTCGAGGCCGCCCTGGGTCACGACGTGACCGCCGACGAGCTGCGCGCCCTGGTCGAGCACACCTCGGTGTACGCGGGCTTTCCCCGTGCCCTCAACGCCCTCGACCAGGTGGGTGAGGTACTCGCCGGGACCGCCGACGCGGCGCCGGTCCCGGTCCGCCCGCTGGCGCTCTCGGACCACACCACGCAGCTCGCGCAGGTGGGGGAGCACGGCCCGGCCGTCGTCCTGCTCCACGCCCTGGGCCTCACCTGGCGGATGTGGGAGCCGGTCGTCCGCCGGCTCGCCCGGGGACGCCGGGTGTTCGCGTACGACCTGCGGGGGCACGGCGCGGCGGCCGATGCGCCGGCACCCGCCGACCTGGCGGTCCTGGCCGACGACCTGCTCGAGGTGCTGGCGGCGACCGGTCTGGCCGGCGCGCACGTCGTGGGCCTCTCGTACGGCGGAGCCGTCGCGCAGACCGTCGCGGCACGCCATCCCCGCGCAGTCGAGTCCCTCACCCTCGTCGCGACCACGGACCGGCCCTTCGACTCCTTCGCGCAGCGGGCCGACGCGGTGGAGCGCGACGGAACGCGCGCGCAGGTCGGCTCGTCGCTCACCCGGTGGTTCTCGCCGGAGGCGCTGGCCGAGAACCGGTGGGGCGTGCGCTACGCCCGCGAGTGCGTGGTCCGGGGCAACCCCACCCAGGTGGCTGCCGCCTGGCGGGCGTTCTCCCGGCTCGACGTCGCCGGTCGGCTGGCCCACTGGGAGCGCCCGGCCCTCGTGCTGTGCGGGGAACGCGACGCCTCGACCGGCCCGCAGGTGATGCGGCGCGTCGCCGAGAACGTCGGCGGTGCCCGCTACGTGGAGCTCCCCGGCGCACCGCACATGCCCACCCTCGAGACGCCCGAGCCGGTGGGCGAGGCGCTCGAGAGCTTCCTGCCCCGCGCGCAGCCGGTCCGCGGTCTCGCGGTGCGGTGAGCCACCGCCACCCGGTGGACCGCGTCGACGACCCACGAGAACGACCCACCACGACAGGAGCGCCCGTGCGCCAGATGCAGCTCATGCAGTACGAGATCACCTTGCCCGCCGACTACGACATGGGCATCATCCGCCACCGGGTCGCGACCCGCGGGTCGGGCACCGACGCGTTCCCCGGCCTCGGGGTCAAGGCCTACCTGGTGCGCGAGCGCGGGCACCACGGGTCCCCGGTGAACCAGTACGCGCCGTTCTACCTGTGGGCCGGCCTGTCCGGCATGAACACGTTCCTCTTCGGGCCGGGCTTCGACGGCATCTGCACCGACTTCGGGCGACCGCCCCTCCGGGCCTGGCACGGTATCGCCCTGGCCGACGGGCCGGAGCACGCCTCGGTGCCGGTCGCCGCGACCCGCACCGTGGAGGACGTCGACGCGGGGATCCCGCTCGCCGACCTCACCCAGCGGCTGCTCGAGGAGACGGAGACCCGGGCCCGGCAGCCGGGCCTCAACTGCACGACGGTCGGGGTCGACCCGGCGACGTGGCGGCTGGTCCGGTTCACCCTGTGGTCCGACCTCGCGCCGGACACCGACCCCGGTGAGCGCTTCACCGTCCTGCACGTGTCACAGCCCCACCGCCGTGACCTGCCCGGGGTCGGGTCATGAGGCGCCGGGGAGCGCAACCCACCCCGGCCACGAGGGGCCGGCCGTGGCCCCGGTGAAAGGGCCGCGGCGCCTGCGGGTCCTGGTGGTGGACGACGACGCCCGGGTGCGCAGCGCCCTTCGCCACCTGCTCGACGACGTCGGCGAGCTGCGGTGCCTGGCGGTGGACACGGGGCAGGCCGTGCGCCTGCTGACCTGGGGCTCGAACGTCAGCGACGTCGCGGTGGTCGACCTGCCGTCGGGCTCGCCGGCGGGCTGCGCGCTCGTCGAGCGGTTGGCGGGCCTGGTGCCGGTCGTGGTCGTCAGCATGTCAGGCTCCCGACGCTCCGACGCGCTGGCGGCCGGCGCCCACAGCTTCGTCGAGAAGGACGGCGACGGCGGTGCACTCCTCGCGGCGATCAGATCAGCGGTCGACGCGGGGCGGCGCCCCTTGGCAGGCGAGGACGGCACGCGCCAGAATGCCGCCGTGGACGACCAGCACGCCGCGCCGCCCGCCACGACCCCGCCGCCCGTCCGAGGCGATCGCTGATGCCCCGCCCCGGCCGCGACGAGGACGAGCGGGTCATCACCGTGTTCATCGTCGACGACCACAGCGTCGTCCGCACCGGCCTCATCGCCTACCTGGGGACCGAGCCCGGCATCGAGGTCGTCGGCGAGGCCGCCGACGGCCGGGAGGCACTCGCCCGGCTCGCCGTGCTCGCCGCCGGCCCCGGCGTCCCCGACGTCATCCTCATGGACATGCAGATGCCGCACCTCGACGGCGTGGAGGCGACGGCCCGGGTCAAGGCGACGTGGCCGCAGGTCGACGTCATTGCCGTGACCTCCTTCCTCGAGGAGGCGCGCATCCGCGCAGCCCTGGAGGCCGGTGCCACGGGCTACCTGCTCAAGGACGCCGACGCCGACGACGTGGTCGACGCGATCCGTGCCGCGGTCGCCGGCGAGGTGCGCCTCGACCCGGTCGCGGCAGCCGCCCTGGTCTCCGGTCTCCGCGCCCCGCGGTCGCCCGTGGAGGACCTGACCCCGCGCGAACGGGAGGTCATCGTCCTCGTCGCGAGCGGGCGCACCAACCGCGAGATCGGCCGACGGCTGGGGGTGGCCGAGCGCACGGCCCGGACCCATGTCTCCAACATCCTCACCAAGCTCGGCCTGGCCAGCCGCACCCAGGCGGCCATGTGGGCGGTGCGCGAGGGGCTCGTGGACGCCACGGACGTCACCTCGTGACCGAGGGAGCCGGACGTGGAGCCCGCTCCTCACCCCTGCGCAGCACGTCGATGCCGACCGAGCCGGCGCTCGAGCCGGTGCCCCCGTCGTGGGAGCCCGTCGAGCGGCAGATGGTCGACCTGTTCTTCGACCGGGTCCCCTTCGGACTGGCCGTGTTCGACCTCGACGGACGGTTGCAGCGCTGCAACCGCACCTGGGTCGGCTTCTACGAGCTGTACTTCGGTGTCGGCCCGGACTACACCGAACCCGGGCGCTACCTCAGCGACCTGATCCCCGGCAACGAGGGCTCGGTCGGTGACCTCTTCGATGCCGTCCGGACGGGGCACGTGGTGCGCCAGGCGGCGCACCGGATCGCGATCCCCGGTTCGACGACCTACTGGGACGTCGTGTTCGCCCCGCTCTACGAGCACGGCGAGCTCGTCGGGGTGCTCGACGTCGTCACCGACGCGACCGACCGGGTGCACTCGACGGAGCGCCTCGAGGCGCGGGTCAGCGCTTTCACCCGGGTCGCCGCCGGGATGACCGTCGACCAGCCGCTGGTGGCCACCCTGGAGCAGATCCGTTCGGAGATCCTGCGCACCACGACGGCGGCCGCGTGCTCGATCGTGGTCTGGCAGGGGTCGACCAGCGAGGCGCCCCGGCTCGCGACGGTCCCGGACCCGGTCTTCGGCCCCGGGTACGCCGAGGCCTTCCACGCGATGTACGTCGCCGCCGGCGTCGACGCGAGGACGGCCGAGGACGTCGAGCCGTTCACGTTGTGGCGCGGCGCGCGCACGGACCTCCTCGCCGACCCCCGGTACGCCGCCGTCCATCCCTACTGGTCCCGTTCCCGGCCGGAGTGGGAGGACGGTGTGGTGATCCCGCTCGTCTCGGGGCGGGAGTACTTCGGTGAGCTCCAGGTCCACCTGCCCGCCGGCTCCCGGTTCGGGGATGACGACGCCGACTACCTGCTGGCCATGGCGGACCACGCGGCCCTCGCGATCCAGAACTCGGCGCTGTTCCTCGAGCAGCGCGAGGCGGCCGGCGCCGCGGAGCGCCATCGCCTGGCCCGCGAGCTGCACGACTCGGTCAGCCAGGCGCTGTTCTCGATGACGATGCACGCGCGCACCGCGCAGCGGCATCTCGAGCCGCTCGGCACGGAGGCGGACCCCGCGCGCGCCGAGGTGGCACGGCTCCAGGAGCTCACCCGGGGCGCCCTCGCGGAGATGCGCGCCCTGATCTTCGAGCTGCGCCCGGGGGCGCTCGCCGAGGAGGGCCTGGCCGCGGCACTCACCAAGCAGGCCGCGGCGATCGCCGCCCGGGAGCAGGTGGGCATCGAGGTGGTCGCCCCACCGCACCGGCTCCCGCTGTCGGTCGACACCGAGGAGCACCTGTACCGCATCGCCCTCGAGGCGATGCACAACGCGGTCAAGCACGCCCGGCCCGCGAGCATCGAGGTCCGGGTGTCGCTCGAGGACACCGTGGAGCACGTCACGCTGCGCGTGAGCGACGACGGCACCGGCTTCGACACCTCCGTCGAGCACCCCGGTCACCTGGGCCTGGGCACGATGCGCGAGCGCGCGACGGGCCTCGGCGGGACCACGACCATCGACTCCGTGCTCGGTTCGGGCACCCGGGTCACGGTCGTGGTCCCCGTCGACGCCGAGCATCCCCCGGGGTAGCGCACCGCTCGAGGGGCCGGCGGCTACGTCATCCGACCGAGGCGGGGAACGGCCGTTGTGCACGTGGCGGCCGGTGCCTCGCGCCGACGCGGGCCCGGCAGGCCCCGCGGCACCCTCGAGGGACCTACCAAGAAGGGAGCTCCCGATGAGCACCACCCAGTGGATCCTGTCGATCGCCCTGCTCGTCTGGGCGCTCGCGCGCAACCTCGGCACCCGCGAGGTGGCCCTCGCCACCTTCGTCCTGCCGCTCGGCATCGTCGTGGCCGCCGCCGCGTACTTCCTCGTCCCCTTCCCGACCGCTGGCAACGACCTCGACCTCGTCCTGGCCTTCGGCGTCGTCGGCGTCCTCTTCGGGCTCGCCGCCAGCGGCGTCACGCGCCTCCACCACCAGGACGGCAGGCTCGTGGCCACCACCGGTACGTCCTTCGCGGTGCTCTGGCTGGTCATGATCGGCGGGCGGGTCGCCTTCGCGCAGTGGGCGACCGGGGCCGGGGCCCGCGCCGTCGGCTCGTTCTCCCGGGACCACGCCATCACCGGCGCCGACGCGTGGACCGTGGCGTTCGTCGTGATGGCCCTGGGCATGGTGCTGGCCCGCACCGTCGCGCTGGCGGCCCGCACGCGCCGCGCCGGCGCGAGCCTCGTCCCGGCCGGCGCCTGAGTCCCCTCCACGACGATCATCAGGAGAACACCGTGAGCCACCACCAGGTCGCCAGCGTCCCGCCCGCCGTCCTCGAACGGGTGCCCACCAGGCCGGTCCGGGCGGTCCTCGCCCTCGTCGGCCTCAGCATCGGCGTCACCGTCGCCGGTTCCCTCGTCGTCGAGCTGGTCGCACCGGCGTCCGACCCCCTGCTGCGCCGCCTCCCGGTGGTGCTCGTCCTGCTCGCCATGAGCCTGGTCGTCGCCCGTCGGGTCGGCTGGTCGTCGCTGGCCGCCGGTGGGCCGAGCACCTGGCGGAGCCTCGGATGGCTCGCTGCGCCGGTCCTCGTCGCCCTGGTGCCCCTGGCGTGGGGATGGTCCCCGGACCGCTCGACGCTGGCCGTCCTCGTGGTCGGGTACGCCGCCACCGGCCTCTACGAGGAGCTGTGGTTCCGCGGTGTCGTGCTGCGTGCCGCCCTGCCACTGGGTCCCGGGCGGGCCGCGGCCCTGACCGCGGCGGTCTTCGGCGCCTCCCACCTGCCGAACATCCTGTTCGGCCAGAACGCCGCCGTCACGGTGGCGCAGGCCGTCGGGGCCGCCACGTTCGGCTTCGGGTACGCCGTGCTGCGGCTGCGCACCGACGCCCTGTGGGCGCTGGCCGCCACGCACGCGGTCCTCGACCTGCTCCTGCACACCACCGGGCTGCACGGCGGCGCGCTGTGGGGCGTCATGGTCGGCCAGGACGTGGTGCTGGGCGTCGTCGGTCTCGTGGCTCTGCGCGGGGGTCGCCGGCGGACCGGGTCGCAGGTCGCGACTCAGCACGAGGAGCTGCGAGCGAACGTCCACGCCATCGTGCGATGAGCCGGTGGAGCGAGGATCGCACCGCCCCCGACCCGGTGTCGGGGGCGGTGTCCTGTACTCGGCTCTGCCGGCATCGAGCTCCGCCCGCTGTGAGGGAGTTCTCGCTCCGTGCGTCTTCCCCCTCGAGCGGCGGAGCGGAATCCTCGAAGGAGACACTGCGGCACCCGAGGTCGTCACGCGCGTCAGGACCAGCACCACCCCCGCCGGCGGAGAGCCACCTCCGCGGCAAGGCCTGCGACCGAGCGACGAGGTGGGCGGGCACGCTCGGGCATGGCGGGTGGTCAGCGCCGTCGAGGTCGTGCTCGCGTCCGCTGCGGTCGCGGTCGACCTCTTCCTGCCGGCGGTGGTGCTCGGCGGCATGGCGGTCGTCTCGCTCCTGGTGCGGCGCCGCGGACCGGGGACGCTGGGGTTCCACCGTCTTCCGCACGCGGGAACCCGGCTGGCCCAGGTGGCGGGCCTGACCGTCGTCTGGACCGCGATGGTGTTCGGTGTGGTGATGCCGGTGGCGGAGCACCTCACCGGCTCGACCCAGGACATCGGCGAGTTCGCGGGCCTCGAGGGCGACGTCGGGAAGCTCCTGCTGTTCCTGGCCCTGAGCTGGACGCTGGCCGCGCTCGTCGAGGAGCTCGCGTTCCGCGGGTACCTCCTGACCCGCATCACGGACGTGGTGGGCGACTCCGGCCCGGCCCGGGCCGGCGCGGTCGTGGCCGTGGCCATGCTCTTCGGCCTGATCCACGCCGAGCAGGGGCCGGTCGGCATGGCCCTCGTGGTCGTCGACGCGACCTACTACGGGGTGCTTCGCTACGTCTTCCGGTCGGTGTGGGCCCCGGTCGTCGCGCACGGGGTGAGCAACACCATCGGGATGCTCGCGTTCTTCCTCGTCGGGCCCTTCGGCGCTCCCTGGTGACCGGCTCCCCGTCGAGCCGCCGTGCCGGCCGCTAGCGTGGGCGGATGGCGCTGCTGCACGAGGCGACGATCTCGCCGCGCAAGGACGAGCTCGTCGGGCCGTGGCTGCGGACGAGGCCCTGGTGGGACGGGGTGGTCGAGCGCGGGCCCGCGGGGTCGTTCCGGCTGGACGACCCCGCCGGGGCGGTCGGGATCGAGTGCTTCCTCCTCGGGTCGGCCTCCGGGTCGACCCTCTTCGTGCCGGTGACCTACCGTGACGCCCCGTTGACCGGTGCCGACGCGAGCCTGCTCGCACCCTGGAGCACTCGGTCCTCGGCACCCGGTACGTCCACGACGCGTGCGCCGACCCCGTCTTCGTCGCGACCGTGCTCGACACGATCCGCTCCGGTGGCCGCCAGGCCGACCTGACCGTGCGGCGGTCCGACGGGACCGAGGTCGAGCGCGCACCGGACGCGACGGCCTCGGGGGAGGGTGTGCCGGACGTGCCGCGTCACGACCCCGGGCTGCCCGTGTCCGCGGTGGACGGGCCGGACCGGACGACGGTCTCCGCCGCGGGTGTCGAGCTCAGCGTCGTGCGCCGGCTGGGTGAGGGACCACCCGGCCCTGCCCTGACCGGCCGCCTCACGGCGGGCGGCAGCGCCCTCCGGCTGGTCGTCGTCACCGGCTGAGCTCGGACTCGGGGCCACCACTCGCCGACCCCCGGGACCGAGGTGACCTGACGCACCCAGTCGGCCACTTCTTCCTCGTCGAGGTCGTCCAGGGACGTGAGCGAGTGCGCGGCTGGACGGGCTCGTGCGGCCTGAGGAGAATCGCGGCACCTGCACCGGTGCCCCGAGGAGGCCGTCATGGCTCGAACCGTCATCAGCACGCCGGACGCCCCGAGCTCGCCGCTCTTCGCCCAGGGCGTGCAGGTCGGGCAGCACATCCACGTGTCGGGGATGACCGGGGTCGACGTCTCGACCGGCGCCCTCGCGGGGCCGGGCATCGCCGAGCAGACCGAGCAGGCGCTCGTGAACTGCGAACGGGTGGTGGCCGCGGGTGGCGGCACCCGTGAGGACGTCGTCGAGGTGGGAGTGCTGCTCGCGCGGCCGGAGGACTTCGCGGCCCTCAACGAGGCCTACGCGCGCCACTTCCCGTCGGATCCGCCGACCCGGTACGTGGCCCGGCTGGGCCCGGAGATCCCGGGCGTGCTCGTGTCGGTCCGGATGACGGCGATCGTGGGCTGAGCGCGTCGAGCACCGAGCCGGTGGCTCGGGCCTACCGCTCCCCGACGACGTGGAACTCGACCCGGTGGACGAGGGTGTCGTCCGCGACCGGCCCGGTGTGGGCGGCCCGGGCGCGCAGTGCCTCGCGGTCGGTCTCACCGGAGGCCCCGAGGTCGGCGTCCGTGACCGCCGAGAAGGGCAGCACCTCGACGGAGTCGACCTCGATGACGACGCCGGCGGTGCGGTAGCGGCCGCCCTCCCGGACCTGCGGGCGGCTCCACGAGCGGATGGAGACGGTGATCTCACCGCTCGCGACCCGGTCGCGGAGCTCGCGGCTGAACTGCATCCCCGCACGGTACGGCGAAGGGCCCGGTCCGACGGCGCTTCGCGCCTGTGGACCGGGCCCTCGGGTCGTGCCCCCGGTAGGATTCGAACCTACGCTCCCGCCTCCGGAGGGCGGTGCTCTATCCCCTGAGCTACGGGGGCGGGCACGAACGACGACGCGGCACGAAACCGCGGCGCTCGGAGAGGCTAGCAGCCTACGCTTGGTGCCATGCAACCCGGGCCGGAGGACCCCGGAGGCGCACGCCTCGTCCTCGTGTGCGACGACACCGAGGCCATCCGCCGCCTGCTCCGGATCAACCTCGAGCTGGCGGGTTTCGACGTGGAGGAGGCCGCGGACGGACACGAGGCGATGGCCCGGCTCATCGACACCTCCCGGCGCCGGCCCGACGTCGTCGTCCTCGACTCGCAGATGGCGCCCTACGACGGCTGGTGGGCGATCGCCGCCATCCGGTCCCACCCCCGCCTCGACCCGGTGCCCGTCGTGCTCGTCACGGCCACCGCGACCGACCTCGTCAGCCCCGAGGTGAGCGGCGCGGGGTTCGACGCGTGCGTCGGCAAGCCGTTCGACCCGGACGAGGTCGTGGAGGGCGTCTCACGGCTCGCGGCATTGGCGCCGCGCTTTAGCGCGGGAAGCGCGAGACCGGTCAGATACCCCAGCGGGCACATCCACGAGATCGCGCCGTCGCTCAGTTCGCCCGCGATTTCGTATGAGCGCGGGCGCAGCGCAGCGGCCATCACCGGGATAGGTGCTGGTGGGTTCAGCTCCCCGCGGGCCGTGATGAACTCACCCTCGAAATCGACCTTCC
>NZ_DAOLAC010000015.1:0-78641 GCF_035325325.1 Phycicoccus sp.
GAGACACCGACCACCCCTCCTCAGGACGCCGCCGGGCGCGGACGGCGCCCACCGCCCGGTGCGGTTGCGCCCCCACGGCGGGCATCCGAGAGACACCGACCACCCCTCCTCAGGACGCCGCCGGGCGCGGACGGCGCCCACCGCTCGGTGCGGTTGCGCCCCCACGGCGGGCATCCGAGAGACACCGACCACCCCTCCTGCGGACGCCGCCGGGCGCGGACGGCGCCCACCGCTCGTTGCAGTTGCGCCCCCACGGCGGGCATCCGATAGCCGCCCCCCACCCTCGCACCCGGGCGCCCACGCCTCCGATGCCCCCGGACTCCCGCGCCCGACCATCCCGACACCCGCACGTGCCGGAGCGTGGGATACGCGGAGAGCGACCCTCACCTGCGACGTACGATGGAGAGCGGTGCGTCCACCCACCGCGGCGGGCCCCTCCACGAGCACTCCCGACACCCCAGGGACCACGGTGACCAGCAAGACCGTCCAGACCCTCGACCGGGTCGTCATCCGCTTCGCCGGCGACTCCGGCGACGGCATGCAGCTGACCGGCGACCGCTTCACGTCCGAGACCGCGGCCCTCGGCAACGACCTCTCGACCCTCCCCAACTTCCCCGCCGAGATCCGCGCGCCCCAGGGCACCCTCCCCGGCGTCTCGAGCTTCCAGCTGCACTTCGCCGACCACGACGTCCTCACCCCCGGCGACGCCCCGGACGTCCTCGTCGCGATGAACCCCGCCGCCCTCAAGGCCAACCTCGGCGACCTCCCGCGCGGCGCCACGATCGTCGCCAACACCGACGAGTTCACCAAGCGCAACCTCGCCAAGGTCGGCTACGCCGAGAACCCCCTCGACGACGGCAGCCTCGAGTCCTGGCACGTCCACCCCGTCGCGCTGACGAGCATCACCGTCGAGGCACTCGCCCCGTTCGCGGGGCTGACCCGCAAGGAGAAGGAGCGGGCGAAGAACATGTTCGCCCTCGGCCTCCTCTCGTGGATGTACACCCGCCCCACCGCCGGCACCGAGGCGTTCCTCACGAAGAAGTTCGGCGGCCACCCCGAGATCCTCGAGGCCAACCTCGCCGCCCTGCGCGCCGGCTGGAACTACGGCGAGACCACCGAGGACTTCGCCTCGTCGTTCGTCGTCAAGGCCGCCCCGATGGCACCCGGCACCTACCGCAACGTCACCGGCAACACCGCGCTCGCGCTCGGCCTCGTCGCCGCGGCCCACCGGGTCGGCCGCCCGCTGGTCCTCGGCTCGTACCCGATCACCCCGGCGTCCGACATCCTCCACGCGCTCTCCGGGATGAAGAGGCACGGCGTCACCACCGTGCAGGCCGAGGACGAGATCGCCGGCATCGGGGTCGCCCTCGGCGCGAGCTACGGCGGCGCGATCGGCGTCACGTCCACCTCCGGCCCGGGCATCGCCCTGAAGTCGGAGACGATCGGCCTCGCCGTCTCGCTCGAGCTGCCCCTCGTCGTCGTCGACATCCAGCGCGGCGGCCCGTCCACCGGCCTGCCGACCAAGACCGAGCAGGCCGACCTCCTCCAGGTGATGTACGGCCGCAACGGCGAGTCGCCCGTGCCCGTCGTCGCCGCCCAGACCCCGGCCGACTGCTTCGACGCCGCCATGGACGCCGTGCGCATCGCGACGACGTACCGCACCCCGGTCGTCCTGCTCTCCGACGGCTACCTCGCCAACGGCTCCGAGCCGTGGCCGGTCCCCGACGTCGACGCCCTTCCCGACCTCACCGTCGAGCTCGCCACCGAACCGAACGCCACCGACGACAAGGGCGAGCCCGTCTTCCGGCCCTACCTGCGCGACCCCGAGACGCTGGCCCGGCCGTGGGCCGTCCCGGGCACACCGGGGCTCGAGCACCGCATCGGCGGCATCGAGAAGGCCAACGTCACCGGCGACATCAGCTACGACCCGGACAACCACGACCGGATGGTCCGGCTGCGCGCCGCGAAGGTCGCCGGCATCACGGTGCCCGACCTCGAGGTCGACGACCCGAGCGGCGACGCGAAGGTCCTCGTCCTCGGGTGGGGCTCGACCTACGGCCCGGTCGCCGCGGCCACGCGCGTCGTGCGCAACGCCGGCCACGCCGTCGCCCGCGCGCACCTGCGCCACCTCAACCCCTTCCCCGCGAACCTCGGCGACGTCCTGCGCCGCTACGAGCGCGTCGTCGTCCCGGAGATGAACACCGGGCAGCTCGCACTCCTGCTGCGCGGCACCTTCCTCGTCGACGTCCGCTCGCACACCGCCGTCCGCGGCCTGCCGTTCACGACGGTCGAGCTCGCCGACGTCATCTCGTCCACCCTCGAGGAGATCTCGTGACCACCGTCGAGCTGGGCATGCCCGTCACCGGGCTCCAGCACGTCCCCCACCTGCCCGACGACGCCCCGCGCCAGACCAAGAAGGAGTTCACCTCCGACCAGGAGGTGCGCTGGTGCCCCGGCTGCGGCGACTACGTCATCCTCGCCGCCGTGCAGTCCTTCCTCCCCGAGCTCGGGCTGCGCCGCGAGAACATCGTCTTCGTCTCCGGCATCGGCTGCTCGTCGCGCTTCCCGTACTACCTCGACACCTACGGGATGCACTCGATCCACGGCCGCGCGCCGGCCATCGCCACCGGGCTCGCCACGTCCCGTCCCGACCTGTCGGTGTGGGTCGTCACCGGGGACGGCGACGCGCTGTCGATCGGCGGCAACCACCTCATCCACGCGATGCGCCGCAACGTCAACCTGACGATCCTGTTGTTCAACAACCAGATCTACGGGCTGACGAAGGGCCAGTACTCCCCCACGTCGCGCACCGGGTCGGTGACGAAGTCGAGCCCGCTCGGGTCGGTCGACGCCCCGTTCAACCCGGTGTCGCTGGCGCTCGGTGCCGAGGCGACGTTCGTCGCGCGGGCGATGGAGTCCGACCGCGACGAGCTCAAGGCGGTGCTCAAGGCGGCCGCCCAGCACCGCGGCACGGCCCTCGTCGAGATCTACCAGAACTGCCCGATCTTCAACGACGGCGCGTTCGAGGTGCTCAAGGACCGCAGCCAGCAGGATGCCCGCATCGTCCGCCTGCGCGCCGGCGAGGCGATCACCGTCGGCGCCGAGGACGACCGGAAGGTGCTGGTGCGCAAGGGATCCGGTGTCATGAAGTTCATCGACGAGGCGGAGGCCGAGACCGGTGAGAAGGGCGCGGTCGTCGTCCACGACCCGACGCTCGACGACCCGTCGCAGGCCTTCCAGCTCTCCCGCCTGGACACCCCGGAGATGACGCACGTGCCGATGGGCATCTTCCGGCAGGTGGAGCGGCCGGCCTACGACGACCTCGTCCGCGCCCAGGTCGAGGGTGCCGTCGACGCGGCCGGCGGACCGGCCACGGACGACGACCTCGGTGCGCTGCTTCGCGGTCGCGACACGTGGACCGTGGGGTGAGCGCGGCCCCACCGCCGAGCCCCGCTCCCCCGCCGAGCCCCGTTCCCCCACCGGGCCCCGCCCCGGACGACGCCGAGGTCCGTCGCGGCACCGGCTACGGCTTCCTCGCCTACGGCATCTGGGGACTGTTCCCGCTCTACTTCCACGCGCTCGCCCCGGCCGGTGCGTTCGAGATCCTCGCCCACCGCATCCTCTGGACGCTCGCGGTGTGCGCCCTCGTCCTGCTCGTCCGGCGCGACCTCGGCTGGGTCCGCGGCTTCGTGGCCCGTCCGCGGCTCGTCGGCGGCATCACCGTCGCCGGCCTGCTCATCGCGGGCAACTGGACGATCTACGTCCTCGCGGTCCTCACCGGACGGACCTACGAGGCGGCGCTCGGGTACTTCCTCAACCCGATCGTCACGGTCGCGCTCGGGGTGCTCGTGCTCCGCGAACGGCTGCGGCCGCTGCAGTGGGTGGCCGTCGGCGTCGGCGCGGTGGCGTCGGTGTGGCTGGCCGTCGCGGGCGGCGTCGTGCCGTGGATCCCTCTCGCGCTGGCGTTCTCGTTCGGCCTGTACGGGTTGGTCAAGAAGAAGGTCGGGGCGTCGCTCACGGCGATGCGCTCGCTGGCGGCGGAGACCGCGGTCCTGTCGCCCGTCGCGGTCGTCGTGCTCCTGGTGCTGGCAGCGCAGTCGGCGACGACGTTCACGGCCGACGGCGCCGGCCACACGACCCTGCTCGTCCTCTCGGGGGTCGTCACGGCGGTCCCGTTGCTGCTCTTCGCCGCGGCCGCCCGGCGCATCCCCCTCGTCACGGTCGGGCTCATCCAGTTCATCACCCCGGTGCTCCAGCTCGTCGTCGGCGTCACACTGCTGGGCGAACACGTCTCCGGACGGCTGTGGGTCGGGTTCGGCATCGTCTGGGTGGCGCTCGTCCTGCTGTCCTACGACTCGCTGACGGCGACGCGGTCCTCGCGGCGGGCGGCAGCCGCCGAGCGCGAGCCCGGCTGCCCCGAACCCACCGTCTGATCCCTGTCCACCGTGGGAGTCGCGTCGTCGATGCGGCCCCGTCGGCGGCACCGAACGCCCATCATGGGTCAGCATGGACTGGTACCTCGACCGCGCGGAGCAGCTGGGCGACCTGCGCCGCGAGATCGGCCGGTACCTGGCCCGCCACGCGACCGCCGACACCGAGGCCGTCGAGGACGCCGAGCTCGTGGTCAGCGAAGCGGTCGGGAACGCCATGCGGCACAGCACGGGGCCGGTCTGGGTGTCCCTGCGCTGGACCGAGCAGCACCCCCTCCTCACCGTGTACGACGTCGGGACGTCCGCCGCCGACCTCGCCGGCGCGGGCCGACCGTCGGTCCCGTCCCTCGCGCCCGACGACGAGCTCCCCGAGTCCGGGCGCGGCATGGCGCTCATCCGTCACCTCGCCCACGACGTCGTGGCACGGGTGCGTCGCGAGTCGGGGACGGTCGTCTCGATGCGCCTCGCCGTCTCGCGCCGGCCCGCGCAGAGCGTCGACCCGCCACGGCGCAGCAGCGGGCTGCTGCCGGCGTTGCACGAGGCGCGGCCCGGCGGAGGCTTCGGGAAGGAGTCGTTCCTGCGGGCCCTCGTCGTCCAGCTGTCCCAGGCCATCGAGCACCACCACGGACCCGACGCGGCCGAGGCTGCCGTGGCGCAGGTCGGCACCGATGTCGGCGGGCAGATGGAGCAGGAGGTCCGACTCGCCGAGCAGATCGTCGGCCGGCTCTCCCCCGAGGACCTCGGCCGCTGCTACGTGCGCCTCAAGCACGCCATCGACGGCGGGTTCAGCGTCCTCGAGGCGAACGCCGAGCGAGTGGTCCTCGTGAACACGCGGTGCCCGTTCGGTGAGTCGGTCCGTCAGGCTCCGGCCCTGTGCCGGATGACCTCGAGCGTCTTCGGCGGCATCGCGGCGCGCAACCACGAGGGCGGAGCGTCCGTCCTCCTCGAGGAGCGCATCGCCGTCGGCGACCCGGGGTGTCGGGTGGTGGTCCACCTCGGCGAACCACCGGTCGAGGTCGCGCCCTTCGTCCACCAGTACCGCCCACCCCGGGCCGACCCGGGGGCCTGAGCCCGCAACCGCCAGGCAGGATGGGAGGCGTCCGACCGACCGACCGACCGACCGACCGCCGGCGGCCGCGGCGGCTCAGCGGGTGAACGTGGCGCGGTAGTCCGACGGGGTGGAACGGGTCAGCTCCCGGAAGGCGGCGTTGAACGCCGAGAGGGAGCCGTAGCCGACCCGGTGGGCGATGGCCGTCACCGGGGTGTTGTCGGCGGCGAGCAGCTCGACGGCGCGCAGCACCCGCATCCGGCGCAGGACGGCGCGCCAGGGCATCCCGATCTCGCTCTCGAACCGCCGTGCGAGGGAGCGGGGTACGAGACCGACGGCGCGTGCGACGTCCTCGAAGCGGACCTCCTCGCCGAGGCGCTCCTCGGTGAGGGCCAGCGCGGCCCTCACCTCGGGCGAGCGCCCGGCCGGCACGACGACCGGGCTCGGGTGCTCGGCCAGTCGCCAGGCGACCGCGGCCAGCGCGGCGAACATCGTGCGCGGGTAGGCCGGCAGCGGGCCCTCGGACTCGGGCCACCCGCTGCACTCGGCGAGCAGCGCCCGGGCCAGCGGGTCGAGGTCGACGACGGTCAGGTCCCGAGGCGGCGGCGGCACGAAGCCCACGTCGAAGAGCACGGAGGCGGTCCTAGCCGGTTGCGGGATCGACACGGTGACCGGTCGCCCGGCGCGCAGCAGGGCGGCCCGCGCCGGGGGCAGCAGCCAGCGCTGCCCCTCGGCCTCCAGCCGCAGCGCGCCGGAGGAGGCGCACAGCAGGTAGTGCCGGTCGACGACCAGCTCGCTCGGTCCGGTCGGCTCGAAGGACCGGGTGAACGCGAACGCCTCGCGGGTCACGGGAGCACCATGGCCCGATGCTAGGGACGGTGCGGGTGCTCAGGCCACCGACTCGACGAGCTCGGCCCGGAAGCGGCGGCTGACCGGGCCGTCGACGACGAGCGGCCGCAGCACCGCGTTGGACCGGGCGAAGGCCTCCGAGACGAGGTACGCGGCGAACGAGGCCTGGTCGGCCCACTCGTGCACGACCGTCACGGTGCGGTCGTCCTCGCGCGAGGCGTACACGCGGAACGCGACGTTGCCCGGCATCGAGCGCACGGTCGGCCGCTCTCCCTCGAGCTGGGCGAGGGCACGGGCGCGGTCGGCGGGGGTCGTGGCGAGGTCGAGGATGGCGATGAACACGGTGGTCTCCTGGTGTGTCGAACGGATTCGATGTGGAACCACCAGCCTGACCCGCTCGCCCGACGCACGCCTCCGCGCACCGGACGCGTTCACGCGCCCATCGGACAGCGGGCCCCACGGCGGGGTCCCCACGGCGAGGTCCCCCTCCCCGCGCCGAGTTCGCCCGCCGAGAGGAGGCAACACGCAGGTGTCGGTCGCGCGAGGTCTGCGTGTTGCCTCCCCTCGACGACGTGCAATCACCGAGACGGCCCGCCGCGTCGACGCCGAGGTGGGTGACACCAGGCGGGAAAGCCGAGCAGAACCGAGGCGGCTGAGCCGACGCGCGGGGTCAGTCGCCGAGGAGGTGGGCGACGTGGGCGTTCGTGAAGAGGCGCCCGGGATCGAGGCGGTCGCGGACCGCGAGGACGTCGTCGAACCGCGGGTAGAGCGAGCGCAGCCGGTCGGCGCCGAGGGTGTGCACCTTGCCCCAGTGCGGCCGCCCCTCGTGCTCGGCGACGATCGCCTCGAAGGCCGCGAACAGCGGACCCGGGTCCATCCGGTGGTACTGGTGCACCGCGACGTAGGCGTTGTCGCGCTCGTACGCCGTCGAGAGCCAGACGTCGTCGGCCCCGATGAAGCGCACCTCGACCGGGAACGGCACCGGCGCCGAGGTCCGCTCGAACCACGCGCGCAGCTCCGAGAGCACCGGGACGACGGACGTCCTCGGCACGGCGTACTCGGACTCGACGAAGCGCACCTCGCGTGAGGAGCAGAACACCTTCCACGAGTCGTCGGCGAACTCGCGTGCCCCGAGGACCCGCGCACTCAGCTGGTTGACCCGGGGCGTGAGCCGGGGGGCGCGGGCCAGCACCCGGTTGACGCCCTCGTAGACCCGGTTGGCCAGCAGGTCGTCGTCCAGCCGGGACCGCCAGGGCGGCAACGGGCCCGGCCCCTCCCCCGGCCCGACCCGGTCGTTGCGCTTGAGCAGCACCCGGTCGGTGTGCGGGAACCAGTGCATGTCGACGTGGTCGTGCGCGTCGGCGAGCTCGTGGATGCCCCCGAGCACCGACGAGAACGACTCCCCCGACTCGCGCGCGTGCAGCCGGAACGCCGGCACGCACTGGAGCTCGACCTCGACGACGACGCCCAGCGCCCCGAGCCCGACCCGCGCCGCCTCGAAGACCTCCGGCGACTCCTCGGCCGAGCAGCGCAGCACCGACCCGTCGGCCAGGACGAGCGTCAGCCCGCACACCGCCGCGGCGATCCCCTGCCGCCGCACGCCCGTACCGTGCGTGCCGGTGGCGACCGCCCCGCTGATCGTCTGGCGGTCGATGTCGCCGAGGTTGGGTAGCGCCAGCCCGAGCGCCTGGAGGGCCGGGTTCAGCTGGTGCAGAGGCGTGCCCGCGGCGACGCGCACGCGCATCCGCTCGCGGTCGACCCCGAGCACCCCGCGCAGGCCGTCGACCCGCAGCAGCACCCCGTCGGTCGCGACGAGGGGGGTGAACGAGTGCCCCGTCCCGGCCACCCGCAGCGTGAGCCCCCGCGCTGCAGCCGTCCGCACCGCGTCGACGACGCCCCCGACCGTCGACACCTCGGTGACGACGCTCGGGTGCGCGGTGACGTTGCCGCCCCAGTTGCGCCAGGTCGCGCCGCTGCCTGAGCTCATCCGTGGTTCCGTCCTTCGCCGCGGTAGGTGGGGACCGAGTCGACGAGCTCGCCGTCCCGGACGAGGTGCAGCACGTCGAAGCGCTCGAGCAGCTCGCCGGCCTTGGCGCCGCGCATCCACACCCGGTCGCCGAACCCCAGGGCGTCGACCCCCTGGCCCTCGACCGGTGTCTGCACCTCCCCGGCCGCCTCGGTGCGCACCAGCGACCAGCCGGCCCGCACCGGCGACGGCACGCGCGACCAGCCGGGCTCCCCGCTCGCGACGTAGCCGCCACCGAAGGTCGTGACCAGCCCACGCCCCGGACGCCGGACGACCGACACCGCGTAGGCCATCGCCGGACGCGGGGTGAAGTCGTCGTAGCCGTCGAAGAGGGTCGAGGCGTAGAGACCGGACCCGGCCGCGAGCTCGGTGACGGCGGTGTCGGCCGCGAACGTGTGCAGGCTGCCGGTGCCGCCGCCGTTGACGAACCGCAGGTCGCACTCGGCACGCACGGCGTCGACGACTGCCGCCCGGCGCTCGAGCAGCTCGTGCACCGAGCGCCGCTTGAGCACCCGCACGGCCGCCGAGTCCGGCAGCCCGGCGACCTGCGCGTCGTAGAACATCAGGCCGCGCACCTCCAGGCCCACCCCGGATGCCGCCCGCGCGACGGCCAGCGCCTCGGCCGGCGTGCGGGTCGGCGAGCGGCGGACCCCGAGGTGCAGCCGGCCGACCCGCACCGAGCAGTCGACGTCGACCGCGACCCCCACGCCGCGGACGGCGTCACCGAGGACGTCCCGCAGCCAGCGCACGTGCTCGACCGAGTCGACGGTCAGTGTCACCTCGCGGCGCAGCTCGTCGTCACCGGCCACCTCGCGCAGCGACGCGACGTCGACCGACGGGTACGCCACGTACACGTCGCGCACCCCGCCGCGGACCAGCCAGACCGCCTCCGCGACGGCGTAGCCCATCACCCCGGCGAACCCGGGCCGGGCGAGCACGTCGGCCAGCACCCACCGGCAGCGCAGCGACTTCGAGGCGACCCGGACCGGCCGGCCACCGGCCCGCCGCACGAGGTCGGCGGCGTCCGCCTCGTAGCCGTCGAGGTCGAGGACGACGAGCGGCGTCGGCAGCCCACGCGTCGCGGCGTCCCACCGCGCGGTCACGTCCTCCGGAACCGAGCCCACGGACCCGACCCTAGTGCGCGCCTCAGCCGACCCGGGTGACGACGCCGGTGGCCAGCGCGTGCAGCGCGTCGCGGGCGTCGCTCGGCGGCAGCGCGTCGAGGACCGACTGGGCACGGGTCGCCACCGCGTGCGTGTGCTCACGGGCCCGCTCCATCGCCGGGTGCGCCCGCAGCAGCCCCAGCGCCTCGGCGAGGTGCTCGTCCGAGGACAGGTCGCCCAGCAACAGCTCCTGGAGGCGCTCGTCCGCCGGGTCGTCCGACGCGAGCACGAAGAGCACCGGCAGCGTCCGCTTGCCCTCGCGCAGGTCGGTGCCCGGGGTCTTGCCCGTCTCGTCGGCCTCGGAGGAGATGTCGATGAGGTCGTCCGCGAGCTGGAAGGCCATCCCGAGGCGCTCGCCGAACTCACGCATCACCTCGACGACCTGCGCTGAGCAGCCGCCGAACATCGCGCCGTACCTCGCGGCCGTCGCGATGAGCACGCCGGTCTTGTCCTCGAGGACCTTCAGGTAGTACTCGACCGGGTCCTGGCCCTCGGGGCACGGCCGGTCGTCGCGGATCTGCCCGGCGCACAGCCGGACGAAGGTCTGCGCCTGGATCTTGACCGCCTCGGGCCCGAGGTCGGCGACGATGTCGCTCGCCGTGCCGAAGAGCAGGTCGCCGACGAGGATGGCGGTCGAGTTGTCGTACAGCGCGTTCGCCGATGGCGCGCCGCGGCGCACGTCGGCCTCGTCCATCACGTCGTCGTGGTACAGCGACGCCAGGTGGGTGAGCTCGACCCCCGCCGCCGCTGCGACGACGGACGCCGACGCCCCGGACCCCAGCTCGGAGGCCAGCAGCGTGAGCAGCGGCCGGAACCGCTTGCCGCCGGCGAGGGTGAGGTGCGAGGAGGCCTGCGCGATGAACGGGTCCTCGTGGTCGACGCGCTCGACGATGAGCGCCTCGACCTGCTCCAGCCCCGTGGCCAGGCGGCCGCGCAGCTCCTCGCTGGCGCCGGGCAGCGCGAGCACCGACGGGGTCCCCCGCTGCGCCGTCACCCCACCCGCCGAGCTCACAGCAGGAACTGGGAGGCGTTGTTCGCGAGCTCCAGCACGACGGCCGGCGCGACGCCGGCGACGACCGTGACGGCCACCCCCAGGGTGATCGCGATGGTCGACGGCACCGACGGCTGGAGAGCGACGACGCCCTCGACCGGCTCGGTGAAGTACATGAGGACGATGAGCCGGACGTAGACGAACGCGGTGACGGCCGAGGCGAGCACACCGACGACGACCATGACCGTGCCCGCCGTGCCCGACTGCACCGCGGGCGCGAACGCCGCGAACTTCGCGGTGAAGCCGGAGGTGAGCGGGATGCCCGCGAACGCGAGCAGCAGGAAGGCGAAGGTGCCGGCGACGACCGGGTGGTTGCGGCCCAGGCCGGCCCACTGCGACAGGTGCGAGGCCTCCGAGCCGTCCTGGCGGACCATCGTGACGATGGCGAACGCGGCGATGGTCGTCGCCCCGTAGGCGAGCAGGTAGAACATCACCCCACCGATCGCCGTGCGCGAGAACGCGAGGACGCCGACGAGGATGAAGCCGGCGTGCGCGATCGACGAGTACGCGAGGAGCCGCTTGACGTCGGTCTGGGTGACCGAGAGGACCGCACCGACGACCATCGTGAGGATGGCGATGACGACGACGCCGATCTGCCAGTCCCAGCGGTCCGGGGCGACGCCGACGTAGGTGAGCCGGAGGATGGCGCCGAACGCGGCGAGCTTGGTGCAGGCGGCCATGAAGCCGGTGACCGGGGTCGGGGCGCCCTGGTAGGCGTCCGGGGTCCACGAGTGGAACGGCACCGCGCCGACCTTGAAGAGCAGGCCGACGAGGGTGAGCACGACGCCCGGCAGGAGCAGGCCGTCGAGGTCACCGGCGTTGGTCTGGATGGCCGACGCGAGCACCTTGAGGTCGGCGGAGCCCGCGTACCCGAAGAGCAGGGCCGCGCCGAAGAGGAAGAACGCGCTGGAGAACGCCCCGAGGAGGAAGTACTTGAGCGCGGCCTCCTGCGAGAGCAGGCGCCGGCGCCGGGCGAGGCCGGTCATCACGTAGAGCGGGAGCGAGAGGACCTCGAGCCCGACGAACAGCGTGATGAGGTCGTTGGCCGAGACGAAGACCATCATCCCGAGCACGGCGAAGAGGGTGAGCGGGAAGACCTCGGAGGTGGCGTACCCGGCGCGGGTCGCGGCGTCCTCCTGGGTCGAGCCCGGCGTCGAGGCGCCCATCGGGGTGAAGGCGTCCGAGCCGACCCCGCCGAAGCGCTCGGCCATGACGAGGACGCCGATGACCGACAGGAGCAGCAGCGTGCCCTGGAGGAAGAGCGAGACGCCGTCGACGGCGACCGAGCCGCCGAGGGTGACCGCCTGGTGGTCGCGGCTCCAGACCGCGAGGACGACGAGGGCCACGAGCAGCGTCCCGACGGTGAGCCACACCTGGATCGGGTGCCGACGGTCGCGCGGCGCGAAGGCCTCGACGAGCACCCCGACGAGCGCACCGGCGACGACGATGATCATCGGCAGCACGGCGAGGTAGTCGATCGACGCCTGCTGGAAGGCGGTCGGCAGCACGGCGGGCATCACTTGGCACTCCCGGAGGCGTCGGTGGGGGCCGGGTCGGTGACGCCGACGATCTGCAGCGTCTTGTCCACGGCCGGGTTGACGAGGTCGAGCACCGGCTTCGGGAAGAAGCCGAGGACGACGAACGAGACGATGATCGGCGCGACGACCCACCGCTCACGCAGCGACAGGTCGCGCGGCGCCTCGCCCTCGGCGAACGACGGCTTCGGGCCGGTCATGGTGCGCTGGTACATGAGCAGGATGTAGAGGGCCGCGAGGACGATGCCGAGCGCCGCGACGACCGCCGCGACCTTGTAGCGCATGAAGGTGCCCTGGAGCACGAGGAACTCGGACACGAACGAGGACAGCCCGGGCAGCGCGAGCGAGGACAGGCCGGCGACGAGGAAGGTGCCGGCGAGCACCGGCGTGACCCGCTGCCAGCCGCCGTAGTCCGGGATCCGCTTCGAGCCGTGCCGCGTCACGAGGAAGCCGGCGATGAGGAACAGGCCGGCCGTCGAGAAGCCGTGGTTGACCATGTAGAGGGTCGAGCCGGCGCCACCGACGCTCGTCATCGCGAAGATGCCGAGGACGATGAAGCCGAAGTGGCTGATCGAGGTGAACGCGATGAGCCGCATCATGTCGGTCTGGCCGATGGCCAGCAGCGCGCCGTAGACGACCGAGATCACCGCGAGGGTGAGCACGACCGGCGTCGCCCAGTGCGAGGCCTCCGGGAAGAGCTGGAGGCAGAAGCGGATCATCCCGTAGGTGCCGACCTTGTCGAGGACGCCGACGAGGAGCACCGCGGTGGCCGGGCGCGACTCGGTGGCGGCGTCCGGGAGCCAGGTGTGCACCGGCCACATCGGGGCCTTGACCGCGAACGCGACGAAGAACGCGACGAACATCCAGCGCAGCGCGACGGTGGAGCCGTCGAGCCCGCCGATCAGCTTCTCGACGAGGAAGCCGTCCTGGCCGCCGGGGCCCACGAAGTAGACCGCGATGACGCCGACGAGCATGACGAGACCGCCGGCCAGCGAGAAGAGGAGGAACTTCATCGCCGCGTACTGCCGCTGCGGACCGCCGTACATCCCGATGAGGAAGTACACCGGGATGAGCATCGCCTCGAAGAAGACGTAGAAGAGGAAGACGTCGGTGGCGGCGAAGACGCCGACCATGAACGCCTCGAGGACGAGCATCAGCGCGAAGTAGCGCTTCATCCGCCCGAACTCGGCCTCGTCGACGTCGTTCCACGCGGCGAGCACGCAGACCGGGGTGAGGATGGCGGCCATGACGATGAGGGCGAGCGCGATGCCGTCGACACCGAGTGCGTAGGAGACGCCGAACTGCGGGATCCAGGAGTGGGTCTCGGTCAGCTGGAACATCCTGCCCGAGCCGCTGTCGAAGGCGACCCACGCGGCGACCGCGAGGACGAGCGTGACCAGCGTCGTGCCCAGGGCCACCGGGCGCACGAGCCGGGCCGAGCCGACGGGCAGCGCCGCGACGACGACCGCGCCGAGCACCGGCACGACCATCATGAGCGTGAGCAGGGGCAGGGAGGTCACTGGATCACCCACAGAGCACCGAGGACGGCGACGACACCGGTGAGCATCGTCAGGGCATACGACCGGGCGTAGCCGGTCTGGAGGCGACGCAGCCTCGAGGAGAACCCGCCGACGAGGGCGGCGAGGCCACCGGCGGCGCCGTCGACCCCCTTGCCGTCGACGAAGACGAGTGAGCGGGTCAGGTGGATGCCCGGCCGCATGAACAGGCCCTCGTTGACGGCGTCCTGGTAGAGGTCGACGCGGGCGGCGCGGGTGAGCACCGAGCCGCGGGGGGCGACCTCGGGGACGTCCTCGCGCCAGTACTGGCGCCAGGCGAGGTAGATGCCACCGGCGACGAGCAGGAGGGTCAGGCCCATGAGCGGGTACTGGCCGATGACCGCCTCCTCCTCGCCGTGCTCGCCGACGACCGGCGACAGCCAGGAGACGATCGGCGCCGTCGCCGCGAACGGCCAGGCGAGCAGCAGGCCGAGGAGGGCCGAGCCGGCGGCCAGCACCATCATCGGGACGGTCATGATCCTCGGCGACTCGTGCGGGTGCACCTCGTCGGTCCAGCGCTTCTCGCCGTGGAACGTCATGAAGAACAGGCGGGACATGTAGAACGCGGTGATGCCGGCGCCGACGAGCGCGGCACCGCCGAGCACCCACGGCTTCCAGCCCTCGCCGACGAACGCGGCCTCGATGATCTTGTCCTTGGACCAGAAGCCGGAGAACGGCGGCACGCCGAGGATGGCCAGCCAGCCGAGCGCGAACGTGCCCCAGGTGATCTTCATGGCCCCGGAGAGCCCGCCGAAGCGGCGCATGTTCACCTGGTCGTCCATGCCGTGCATGACCGACCCGGCGCCGAGGAACATCCCGGCCTTGAAGAAGCCGTGGGTCAGCAGGTGGAAGATCGCGAAGGCGTACCCGACCGGGCCGAGCCCCGCGGCGAGCATCATGTAGCCGATCTGGCTCATCGTCGAGGCCGCGAGGGCCTTCTTGATGTCGTCCTTGGCGCAGCCGACGACCGCCCCGAAGATGAGCGTCACCGCCCCGACGAGGGCCACGGCGAGCGCGGCGTCCGGGGCGGCGTCGAAGATGACGTGCGAGCGGACGACGAGGTAGACGCCGGCGGTGACCATCGTCGCGGCGTGGATCAGCGCGGACACCGGCGTCGGGCCGGCCATCGCGTCCCCGAGCCAGGACTGCAGGGGGAACTGCGCGGACTTGCCGCACGCGCCGACGAGCAGGAGCAACCCGATGGCGGTGAGCGTCGACTGGTTCGCGCCGCCGACCGCCTCGTTGACGGTCTTGTAGTCGACCCCGCCGAAGGCGATGAACATCGTCATGATCGCGATGGACAGCCCGAGGTCGCCGACCCGGTTGACGAAGAAGGCCTTGTTCGCGGCGGTGGCGTAGGCGGGGTTCCAGTTCCAGAACCCGATGAGGAGGTAGGACGCGAGGCCGACGCCCTCCCAGCCGACGAAGAGCAGCAGGTAGCTGTCCGCGAGGACGAGCAGGAGCATCGACGCCACGAAGAGGTTGAGGTAGGCGAAGAAGCGCCGCTTGTCCGGGTCGTGCTCCATGTACCCGAGCGAGTACACGTGGATGAGCGACCCGACGAACGTGATGAGCATGACGAACGCGAGCGACAGCGGGTCGACGAGCAGCCCGAGGTCGAGGTTGAAGGACCCCGCCGGCACCCAGCTCCACAGCGTGAGGTGGTGCGCGCGCTCACCCGCCGCCTGGCCGAGCAGCTGGACGAGGATGACGACCCCCACGCCGAAGCTCGCCCAGGACAGCCCGGTCGCGAGGCCCGGGCCGACCTTGTCGGTGCGTCGCCCGCCGAGCAGCAGGACGGCCGCACCGAGGAGGGGCAGCGCGACGAGCAGCCACGCGACCGACGCGGCGCCGGTCGCGGCGCCCGCGGTCATCGCGCCGCCCTCGGTGATCAGTGAGTGCACGTCTACTCCTTCAGAGCTTCAGCAGGTTCGCGTCGTCGACCGAGGCCGACCGGCGGGACCGGAAGATCGCCATGATGATCGCGAGGCCGACGACGACCTCGGCGGCCGCGACGACCATGACGAAGAGGGCGAGGACCTGGCCGTCGAGCGTGCCGTGCATCCGGGCGAAGGTCACGAAGACCAGGTTCGCCGCGTTGAGCATCAGCTCGACGCCCATGAAGACGATGATCGCGTTGCGCCGGGTGAGGACGGTCGCGCCCCCGATGACGAAGAGGACCGTCGCCAGGTAGACGTAGTTGACGAGGCTCATCGCTCGCTCCCCTCGCGCACGTCGCGCTCGATCTGGCGCTCGCCCTCGGTGTAGACCTCGGGCGAGCGGTTCTGCTCGCGGGCGGTGAGCACGCGCGAGACGGACAGCTCGGACGGCGTGCCGTCGGGCAGCAGCGCCGGGGTGTCGACGGCGTTGTGCCGCGCGTAGACGCCGGGGGCCGGCAGGCCGGCGAGGTACTTGCCCTCCTGGAAGCGCCGGCGGCTCCACTCCTTCTGGTCCGGGCCCTTGCCGAGTCGCTCGCGGTGGGCGAGGACCATCGCGCCGAGGGCGGCCGTGATGAGGAGCGCGCTCGTGATCTCGAAGACCCAGACGTACCGGCCGAAGATCAGCTGCGCGACACCGGAGACGTTGCCGGTCTCGGCGTTGACCGAGGCCACGCCCGCGGGCGCCCCCCAGGTGACGTGCCCGACCGAGAAGCCGAGGATGCCGCCGAGCCCGATGACCAGCACGAGGGTGGCCCACCGCTGCCCGGTGATCGTCTCGACGAGGCTGTCGCTGGAGTCGACGCCGATGAGCATGACGACGAACAGGAAGAGCATCATCACGGCGCCGGTGTAGACGAAGATCTGGATGACCCCGAGGAAGTCGGCGTCCTGGGCGATGTAGAAGACGCCGAGGATGATCATCGCCAGGGCCATGCCGAGCGCGGCGTGCACGGCCTTCCTCGCGAAGACCAGGCCGAGCGCCCCGAGCACCGCGAGGGGCCCGAGGATCCAGAACATGATCTCCTCGCCGGTGCCGGTCACGAGCCCACCTCCGCGTCCTCGTCGGTGCGCGTGTGCTGCTCGACGTACTCGCGCTGGCCGTCCGTGGCCTCGGTGACCTTGCCGAGGTAGTAGTCGCGCTCCTCCATGCCGTCGACCATCGGGAACGGCGGGCGCAGCATGCCCGGCTGGAGCGGGGCGAGGAGCTGGTCCTTGGTGTAGATGAGGTCGGCGCGGTTGTCGTCGGCGAGCTCGTAGAAGTTGGTCATCGTCAGGGCCCGGGTCGGGCACGCCTCGATGCACAGCCCGCAGAAGATGCAGCGCAGGTAGTTGATCTGGTAGACGCGGCCGTAGCGCTCCCCGGGGCTGAACCGGCCGGCGCCGCCCTCGGTGTCGTCGTTGTTCGCGCCCTCGACGAGGATCGCGTCGGCCGGGCAGGCCCACGCGCACAGCTCGCAGCCGACGCACTTCTCGAGGCCGTCGGGGTGGCGGTTCAGCTGGTGGCGGCCGTGGAACCGCGGCTGGGTCGGGCGCTTCTCCTCCGGGTACTCCTCCGTCGCGACCTTCCGGAACATCGTCGAGAAGGTGACGCCGAAGCCGGCGACGGGGGCGAACAGGTCGGAGAGGAAGCCGGACTTCCTCTGCTCGTCAGCCACGAGTGGCCTCCTCGGTGTCGGGCCGGGTGGTCAGGGCGGGCGCGGTGAGCGAGGGCTCGCGCAGCCGCTGCCCGGGCATCGGGGGCACCGGGTGCCCCCCGGCGTACGGGTCGATCTCCTCGGGGATGCCGGGGTGCTGCCTCGCCTCGCGCCGCTCGGCCCGGCTGTCCCACAGCCAGCCGACGACGAGCGCGCCGACGGCGATGACGCCGACGAGGGCGAGCGAGAACACCGGGAAGCTGCGGCCGGCGAAGACGACGTCACCCCCGAGCCAGCCCTGCTGGCCGGCGCGGAAGAACGCGACGAGCACGACCCAGCCGAGGGTGGCCGGGATGAGGAACTTCCAGCCGAAGCGCATGAACTGGTCGTAGCGGACCCGGGGCAGCGAGCCGCGCAGCCAGACGAAGAAGAACATGAACAGCCAGAGCTTGGCGGTGAACCAGAGCACGCCCCACCAGCCCTCGTTGAACATCCCGCCGTTGATCGCCGCGATGCCGGGAGGGGCCTCGTAGCCGCCGAGGAACATCGTCGTGGCCAGGGCCGAGACGGTGAACATGTTGATGTACTCGCCGAGGAAGAACATCGCGAAGCGCATCGAGCCGTACTCGGTGTGGAACCCGCCGGTCAGCTCGCCCTCGCCCTCGGCGAGGTCGAACGGGAGGCGGTTGGTCTCGCCGACCATCGTGATGACGTAGACGAAGAAGCTGAAGAACGCCGGCACGACGAACCAGAGGTCGCGCTGGGCGCCGACGATCTGCGAGGTCGACATCGACCCGGCGTAGAGGAAGACGGCGACGAGCGAGAGGCCCATCGCGATCTCGTAGGAGATCATCTGCGCCGAGGAGCGCAGGCCACCCATGAGCGGGTAGGTCGAGCCCGAGGACCAGCCGGCGAGCACGACGCCGTAGATGCCGACGCCGGCGACCGCGAGCACGAGGAGCACCGCGACGGGGGTGTCGGTGAGCTGGAACGGCGTCGAGTGGCCGAACATCGAGACCTTGCCGGCGAGCGGCATGATCGAGAACGAGACGAAGCACATCGTCGCCGTGATGAGCGGCGCGAGGGTGAAGACGAAGGCGTCGGCGGCCTTGGGCCGCACGTCCTCCTTGAGCATCGACTTCATGCCGTCGGCCAGGGTCTGCAGGAGGCCGAACGGGCCGTTGCGGTTCGGGCCGGGGCGCTGCTGCATCCGCCCGATGACGCGACGCTCGAACCAGATGACGAGCAGCGTCGAGACGAGCAGGTACACGAAAATGATGAGCGCCTTGACGAGGCTCAGCCACAGCGGGGTGTCGGAGAAGTCGGCGACCGGGTTGTCGGTGTTCGCGGTGGCCAGGCCAGCGAGGGCGGGGACGCTGCTCATGCGGAGACCTCCTGGGTCGCCGGGGTGACGGTGACGAGCGCACCGGGTGCACCCGCGAGGGTCGCCCGCAGGTCACAGCCCTGCGAGTTCGTGGGGAGCCAGACGACGTGGTCGGCCATCTCGCTGACCAGCACCGGCGCGGTGACCGTGGTCTGCGCGGCCCGCACGGTGAGGTGGTCGCCGTCGACGACGCCGAGCGCCGCCGCGGTGCTCGCCGAGATCCGGGCCACCGGCCGGGGCGCGGTCCCCGCGAGGAACGGCTCGCCGTCCTGGAGGGAGCCGCGGTCGAGCAGGTGGCGCCACGTCGCGAGGACGAGCGTCCCCTCGGTGAGCTCGGGGACCTCACCGGCCTCGGTGGTCGGCGCCGCCGGGCGCGCACCGCCCCACGGGCCGAGCTGCTGCATCTCGGTGCGGACCTCGCGCAGGGTGCGGGTGCCGAGGAACTCGCCCATCTCGTCGGCGAGCATCTCGAGCGCGCGGTAGTCGCTGACGTACGCGGTGTCGAGGGCGGCCTCGAACGGGCGGACCCGGCCCTCCCAGTCGACGAACGACCCGCCCTTCTCGGCGTGCGCGGCGACCGGCAGGACGACGTCGGCGTGCTCGGTGACCGCCGAGCGCCGGATCTCGAGCGAGACGACGAACGGGGCCCGCAGCGCCGCGGCGGCGCCGTCGACCCCGAGGTCGGCGGGGTCGACCCCACCGACGACGAGGGCGTCGAGCTCACCGGCGGCGGCCGCGGCGACGATGCCGGCGGTGTCGCGTCCGGGGGCCTCGGGGAGCGGGCCGACGTGCCACACGGTCGCGACCTCGTCGCGGGCGGCGGGGTCGGCGACCGGGCGGCCACCGGGCAGGAGGGTCGGCAGGGCGCCGGCCTCGAGCGCACCGCGCTCTCCCGCCCGGCGCGGGACCCACGCGAGGCGGGCGCCGGTGCTCTCGGCGAGGGCGGCGGCGGCGCTCAGCGCGCCGGGGACCATGGCGAGCCGCTCGCCGACGAGGACGATGCCGCCCTCGCGCAGGCCGCGGCCGGCCTCGGCGACGACCTCGGTGCCCGAGCCCTCTCCGAGGGCGCGCAGCACCTCGGGCTCGGTGCCCGGGGCGGTCGGGATGAGCGTGCCGCCCATCTTCGCGAGGCCACGGGTCGCCACGGGCGAGACCGCGAACACCCGGGTACGGTTCTTGCGGAACGCCTTCCGCAGGCGCAGGAAGACGATCGGGGACTCGTCCTCGGGCTCGAAGCCGACGAGGACGACGTGCGAGGCGGCCTGGAGGTCGGTGTAGGTGACCGCGCCGCCGTCCGGACCGGTCCCGACGACCGTCGAGGCGAGGAAGTCGGCCTCCTCGGCGCTGTGCGGGCGGGCCCGGAAGTCGACGTCGTTCGTGCCCAGCACGGTGCGGGCGAACTTGCCGTAGGCGTAGGCGTCCTCGGCACTGACCCGGCCGCCGACGAGCACACCGGCCCGCGCGCCGCGCAGCCCGGCGGCCGCCCGCTCGAGGGCCTCACGCCACGACGCGACGCGCAGCTCGCCGTCCTCGCCGCGGACCATCGGGAACTCGACGCGGTCGCCGACCTGGGTGTAGGCGAAGGCCCATCGGCCCTTGTCGCAGTTCCACTCCTCGTTGACCAGCGGGTCGGCCGAGGCCATCCGGCGCAGCACGGTGCCGCGGCGGTGGTCGGTGCGCGTCGCGCAGCCGCTCGCGCAGTGCTCGCAGACGCTCGGGGTCGACACGAGGTCGAACGGGCGCGAGCGGAAGCGGTAGGCGGCGCCGGTCAGCGCGCCGACCGGGCAGATCTGGACGGTGTTGCCGGAGAAGTAGGACTCGAACGGCTTCTCCTCGTAGATGCCGACCTGCTGCAGCGCGCCGCGCTCGACGAGGGCGATGAACGGGTCGCCGGCGACCTGGTCGGAGAAGCGGGTGCAGCGGGCGCAGAGCACGCAGCGCTCGCGGTCGAGGAGGACCTGCGAGGAGATGTTGATCGGCTTGGGGTAGGTGCGCTTGACGTCCTCGAAGCGCGAGGTGGCGCGGCCGTTGCTCATCGCCTGGTTCTGCAGCGGGCACTCGCCACCCTTGTCGCAGACCGGGCAGTCGAGCGGGTGGTTGATGAGCAGCATCTCCATCACGCCCTTCTGCGCCTTGTCGGCGCCCTCGGACGTGTACTGCGTCTTGACGACCATCCCCGGGGCGACGGTCATCGTGCACGAGGCCTGGGGCTTCATCCGGCCGGGGGGGCCCTGCATCTGGGTCGGCTCCCCCGGCGTGCCGTCGGGCCCGGGGCGGCCGGGCATCCAGACCTCGACGAGGCACTGGCGGCAGGCACCGACCGGGTCCAGGCCCGGGTGGTCGCAGAAGCGCGGGATGTCGATCCCGGCCTGCTCGGCGGCGCGGATGATGAGCGTGCCCTTGGGCACGGACACCTCGACGTCGTCGATGCTCAGCGTGACGAGCTCGACCGGGGCCTGGGTCTCGGGCGTGGCAGTCATGCGGAGACGGTCTCCTTCGCGCCGCCTGCCGTGGCCCACACGGTCGAGGCGGCCCGGTCGAACGGGCAGCCACCGTGGGTCAGGTGGGCGACGTACTCGTCGCGGAAGTACTGGATCGAGCTCGTGATCGGGCTCGTCGCGCCGTCACCGAGGGCGCAGAACGCACGGCCCAGGATGTTGTCGCAGATGTCGAGGAGCTTGTCGAGGTCCTCCTCGCTGCCCTCCCCGTGCTCGAGCCGGCCGAGGATCTGCTTGAGCCACCAGGTGCCCTCTCGGCACGGGGTGCACTTGCCGCACGACTCGTGCATGTAGAAGTCGGTCCAGCGGTCGACGGCGCGCACGACGCACACGGTCTCGTCGAAGACCTGGAGGGCCCGCGTGCCGAGCATCGAGCCGGCCGCGGCGACCGACTCGAAGTCGAGCGGCACGTCGAGGTGCTCCGGGGTGAAGATCGGCGTCGAGGACCCGCCGGGGGTCCAGAACTTCAGCTCCTTGTCGGGGTCGCGCATCCCGCCGGCCAGGTCGATCAGCTCGCGCATCGTGATGCCGAGCGGCGCCTCGAACTGGCCCGGGTTCCGCACGTGCCCGGAGAGGCTGAAGATGCCGAAGCCGGTGGACTTCTCGGTGCCCATGCCGGTGAACCAGTCGACGCCCTCGAGCACGATGCCGGGGACCGAGGCGATCGACTCGACGTTGTTGACCGAGGTCGGCCGGGCGTAGAGGCCGGCGGCACCGGGGAACGGCGGCTTGCTGCGCGGCTGGCCCCGGCGACCCTCGAGCGAGTCGAGGAGCGCGGTCTCCTCGCCGCAGATGTAGGCACCGGCGCCGGCGTGGACGGTGATGTCGACGGTGACGCCCGTGCCGTTGATGTCCGTCCCGAGCAACCCGGCGGCCCGGGCCTCCTCGACCGCCCGCAGGAGCCGGCGGTAGACGTGGACGACCTCGCCGCGCAGGTAGATGAACGCGTGCTCGCAGCCGATGGCGTACGAGGAGATGATCACCCCTTCGATGAGGACGTGCGGGTTGGCCATCATCAGCGGGATGTCCTTGCACGTGCCCGGCTCGGACTCGTCGGCGTTGACGACGAGGTAGCGGGGGCCGCCGTCCGGCGGGGCCATGAACGACCACTTCAGCCCGGTCGGGAAGCCGGCGCCGCCGCGGCCCCGCAGGGAGGAGTCCTTGACCATGGTCAGGACGTCGGCGGCCTCCATCCCGAGCGCCTTGTCGAGGGCCTTGTACCCTCCGCCCTCGCGGTAGGTCTGGAGCGTCCAGGACCGCTCGTGGTCCCAGTCGCGGGTGAGGATCGGGGTGAGCGTGGTCATCGCTGGCCCTTCCCGTCGCTGTCGTCGGTGCCGGCGGCGTCGTCGTCGGCGGAGTCGAAGAGGGTCGCCCCGGGCGAGGCGTCGTGGTCGGTGGGCACGTTCGCGCTCTGCGCCGAGACGGTGCTCGCCCGGCCCTTCGCGCTCTTCGGGGCCGCCTCCTGGGCGGGCGCGACGTCGACCGGGTCGGCCGTCGCGTCGGTCTCGCGCGCCACCCCGGAGACCCCGTCGCCCGTGGAGACGACCTCGGGGGCGGCCGGGGATGCCGTCGTCGACGCGGTCTTCTTCGTGGCCTTCTTCGCGGGCTTCCCCGCCGAGCCGGGCTTCTCCTCGCCGGGGGCGTCGTCGGCCTCGTCGCGCTCGGCGGCGGGCTCGGCCTTGTCGGCCTTCGCCTCGTCGTGCGCGGGCGTGACCTCGGTGCTGCCGGGGGCGTCCTTCGCGGGGGCCGAGCCGCCGGAGCGGGAGCCGTCGCCCTCGGGAGCGGTCCAGCCGTTGCGCTTCGCGATCTCGAGGCCGACGAGCGAGGCCGGGCCGGCACCGACGCCCTCGTCGGCGAGGCCGTCGCTGAACCCCGCGAGGGTACGACTGACCTGCTTGAAGGTGCACAGGCGGTTCGGCCCGCGGGTCGGGCGGACCTCGTCGCCGGCGCGCAGCCGGTCGACGAGCTCGACGGTCGACTCCGGCGTCTGGTTGTCGAAGAACTCCCAGTTGGCCATGACGACCGGCGCGTAGTCGCACGCCGCGTTGCACTCGATGCGCTCGAGCGTGACCTTGCCGTCGTCGGTGGTCTCGTCGTGACCGATGCCGAGGTGCTCCGAGACGGTCTCCCAGATCTCGTCGCCGCCCATCACCGCGCAGAGCGTGTTGGTGCAGACGCCGACCGTGTACTCGCCGTTGGGGTGGCGCTTGTACTGCGTGTAGAACGTCGCGACGCCGGAGACCTCGGCGGTCGTCAGGTCGAGCAGCTCGGCGCACAGGTCGATGCCGCGCCCGGTGACGTAGCCGTCGACGGACTGGACGAGGTGGAGCAGCGGGAGCAGCGCGGACCGCTTCTGCGGGTACCGCGCGATGACCTGCGCGGCGTCGGCGCGCAGGCCCGCCTCGACGTCGGCGGGGTACGGCTCCTTGGACTCCTCGGGCACCGTGAGGTGCCCGGAAGCGGACTGCAGACCGAAGTCACCGGCCATCAGCGGTCGACACCTCCCATGACGGGGTCGATGGAGGCCACGGCGACGATGACGTCGGCGACCTGCGATCCCTCGCACATCGCGGCCACGGCCTGGAGGTTGTTGAAGCTCGGGTCACGGAAGTGCGCCCGGTAGGGACGGGTGCCACCGTCGGAGACGGTGTGGCAGCCCAGCTCGCCCTTCGCGGACTCGACGGCCACGTACGCCTGTCCCGGCGGGACGCGGAAGCCCTCGGTGACGAGCTTGAAGTGGTGGATCAGCGCCTCCATCGAGGTGCCCATGATCTCGCGGATGTGGTCGAGGCTGTTGCCCTGGCCGTCGCCGCCGATGGCCAGCTGGGCCGGCCACGCGATCTTCTTGTCCTCGACCATGACCGGCTGGCCCTCGGTGCGCTGCAACCGGTCGAGGCACTGCTCGACGATCTTCAGCGACTCGTACATCTCGTCGATGCGGATCCGCAGGCGGTCGTAGGCGTCGCACCCGGTGCGGGTGATGACGTCGAAGTCGTAGGTCTCGTACCCGCAGTACGGCGCGGACTTGCGCAGGTCGTGCGGCAGGCCGGTGGAGCGCAGCACCGGGCCGGTGACACCGAGCGCGACGCAGCCGGTGAGGTCGAGGTACCCGACGCCGACCGTGCGGCCCTTGAGCAGCGGGTTCTCGTTGAGCAGCATCTCGAGCTCGCCGAGGCCGCGCCGGATCTCGCCGACGACGCCGCGGACCATGTCGACGGCACCGTGCGGGACGTCCTGCGCGACACCACCGGGGCGGATGTAGGCGTTGTTCATCCGCAGGCCGGTGATCGCCTCGAAGACCCGCAGGATGCGCTCGCGCTCACGGAAGCCGACCGTCATGACGGTCGTCGCGCCCATCTCCATGCCGCCGGTGCCGAGGGCCACGAGGTGGGAGTTGACGCGGGTCAGCTCCATCATCATCACGCGGATGATGGAGGCCCGCTCCGGGATGCGGTCGGTGACGCCGAGCAGCTTCTCGACCGAGAGGCAGTAGGCCGCCTCCTGGAACATCGGGGTGAGGTAGTCCATCCGGGTGCAGAACGTCACGCCCTGCGTCCAGGTGCGGAACTCCATGTTCTTCTCGATGCCGGTGTGCAGGTAGCCGATCCCCGCCCGCGCCTCGGTGACGGTCTCGCCGTCGAGCTCGAGGATGAGCCGGAGCACGCCGTGGGTCGACGGGTGCTGCGGACCCATGTTGACGACGATGCGCTCCTCGTGGAGGGCGGTCGCCTCGTCGACGAGGTCGTTCCAGTCGCCCCCGGAGACGGTGAAGACGCGCGCGCCCTCGGTGTCGTCGTCGACCGACGCGCCGTAGGGGTCGTTGCCCGGCAGCGACGGGTCGAGGCCGGGGCTCGGCGCCGAGTCGTCGTAGATGGTGTCCTGGTCGTGGGTCGTCATCAGCTGTACGCCCTCCGCTCGTCGGGCGGCGGGACGGTGCCGCCCTTGTACTCGACGGGGATGCCGCCGAGCGGGTAGTCCTTGCGCTGCGGGTGGCCCGGCCAGTCGTCGGGCATGAGGATGCGGGTGAGCGCCGGGTGGCCGTCGAACTGGATGCCGAACATGTCCCAGGTCTCGCGCTCGTGCCAGTCGTTGCCGGGCCAGACCTCGACGACCGACGGGATGTGCGGGTCGGTGTCGGGGCAGGTGACCTCGAGCCGGATCCGGCGGCTGCCGTGGGTGATCGAGAGCAGCGGGTAGACGGCGTGCAGCTCACGGCCGGCCTCGCCGGGGTAGTGGACGCCGGAGACGCCCATGCACATCTCGAAGCGCAGGGCCGGGTGGTCGCGCAGGGTGCGGGCGACCTCGAGGAGGTGCTCGCGCCGGACGAAGAGGGTCATCTCGCCGCGGTCGACGACGACCTTCTCGACGGCGCCGCCGAGGCCGGGTCCCTCCTCGAGGGCGGTGGCGAGCAGGTCGGCGACCTCGTCGTAGTAGCCGCCGTACGGGCGCGGGCTCGCGCCGGGCAGGAGGGTCGGGGTGACGAGGCCGCCGTAGCCGGTGGTGTCCTGGCCCCGGGTCGCGCCGAACATGCCCCGCCGCTCACCGATCTGCACCGGCTCGGAGTCGGCGCCGGCGAGCTCGACGACCCGGCCGCCGCCCGTGTGCTGCGCGGTGTCCGAGGACTGCGGGTCGTCGTCCGTGCGGGTGGCCGCGGTGTCGGCCTCCTTGTCGGGGACCGGGGCCCCCTCGCCGCTCTCGAGGTGCTTCGGGTCCTTGCTCTCGTCGCTCATCCGAGGAGGTTCTTCCCGGCCGGCGCAGCGAGGTGCGCGAGGTGGTCGTGGGTGGGGGGCATCAGCGAGGTCGGCGTGGCCCGCAGGGCGGCCTCCTCCGCGGCCCGGGCCGCCGCGACCCGGTTGACGCCGAGCTTGCTGTTCTGGATCTGCCCGTGCAGCTCGATGATCGCGTTGAGCAGCATCTCCGGGCGCGGCGGGCAGCCGGGCAGGTAGATGTCGACCGGGATGACGTGGTCGACGCCCTGGACGATGGCGTAGTTGTTGAACATTCCGCCCGAGGAGGCGCAGACGCCCATCGAGATGACCCACTTCGGGTTCGGCATCTGGTCGTAGACCTGGCGGACGACGGGCGCCATCTTCTGGCTCACCCGGCCGGCGACGATCATCAGGTCGGCCTGGCGGGGCGTGGCGGAGAACCGCTCCATCCCGAACCGGGCGATGTCGTAGTCGGGGGTCCCGACCGCCATCATCTCGATGGCACAGCACGCGAGGCCGAAGGTGGCCGGCCAGATCGAGGCCTTGCGCATGTACCCGACGACGTTCTCGAGCGTCGTGAGGACGAACCCCGCGGGCAGCTTCTCCTCGAGTCCCATCACGCCTCCCAGGCGGTGTTGACGGTGGTGCGGTCGGTGCTCAGTCCCACTCCAGGCCGCCCCGCTTCCAGACGTAGGCGTAGGCGACGAACACCGTGATGATGAAGAGGACCATCTCGACGAGGGCGAAGAGGCCGAGCTGGTCGAAGGCGACCGCGAAGGGGTAGAGGAACACCGACTCGATGTCGAAGATGATGAAGAGCATCGCGGTGAGGAAGTACTTGACCGGGACGCGCCCGCCGCCGGCGGCCCGGGGGGTGGGCTGGATGCCGCACTCGTAGGCCTCCATCTTCGCCCGGTTGTAGCGCTTCGGGCCGACGACGAGGCTGGTCCCCACCGACAGCGCCGCGAAGCCGAAGCCGAGCGCCAGGAGGATGAGGAGGGGGACGTAGGGGTTGCTCATCGCGGGCGGACTCCCCTTTCGCTGCTCGGGATCGTCGGGTGGTCGACGGGCGCCGGGGCCGCGTGCGGCGTCCCGGCCATCCTAGGGGGCGTGACGTACGTCGCACCCAGGGGCGTGTCGCCCCCGGTCTCGGCGCGGCGAACCGCGCGCGGCGTGGTGGTCACGGGTCCCTCTTGCTGCTTGTGAACGTCTTCACGAACGTCGGCAGTCTAGGACGCGCCCCGGACGGCCTGAACTGAGGTATGCCTAACCCTCGACGGGCGCCTTCGTCGCGCGGTGGAGGGCGACGACGCCGCCGCTCAGGTCGCGCCACTCCACGCCCGACCACCCGGCCGCGGCGACCCGCGTCGCGAGGCCGCGCTGGTCGGGCCACGCCTGGATCGACTCCGCGAGGTAGACGTAGGAGTCGGGGTTGGAGCTGACCGTGCGGGCGATCCGCGGCAGCGAGCCCATGAGGTAGGTGGAGTACACCCGACGGAAGGCCCGGTTCGTCGGAGTGCTGAACTCGCACACCACGAGTCGGCCACCGGGCTTGGTCACCCGGAGGAACTCGCGCAGCGCGGCGTCGGGGTCGGAGACGTTGCGCAGCCCGAAGCTCATCGTCACGACGTCGAAGCTGTCGTCGGCGAACGGGAGGCGCATCGCGTCGGCCGCGGTGAAGCCGAGGTCGGAGCGGCGGCGGTGCCCGACGCGCAGCATCCCGAGGGAGAAGTCGGCCGGGACGACGTCGACGCCGGAGTCGGCGAACGGCTCGCTGCTCGTGCCCGTGCCGGCGGCGATGTCGAGGACGCGCTGACCGGGGCGGGCGTCGCAGGCGGCGACGACGGCACGTCGCCACAGCCGGTCCTGGCCGAGGGAGAGCACGTCGTTGGTCACGTCGTAGCGGGAGGCGACGTCGTCGAACATCGCGGCGACGTCGCGGGGGTCCTTCTCGAGGGAGGCGCGGGACATGCGCGCCATCCTCCCACCGATGCCGGGGGCCGCGGCACGGCGCCGTATCGTTGCCTGCTGATGACCTCGCTCCCCGCGGGCCGCCCGGCCCCCGCTGCCGCGGCGGCGCCCCTCGTGGCCCGCACGGTGCCTCTCGACCCCGCGCTCGCCGCCGACCTGATCGCCGTGCTGCCCTCCGGGACCGCGACGGCACCGTGCTCGTGGGTGCGCCGCGGTGAGGGCCTCGTCGGCTGGGGCCGCGCCGCGTCGCACGTCGCGCACGGCGCCGACCGGTTCGCCGAGCTGTCGGCGTGGTGGGAGGGGCTGGTCGGGCCGGCCGTCGTGCGCGACGAGGTCGACCTGCCGGGCACCGGTCCGGTGGCCTTCGGGTCGGTCGCGTACGCCGACGGGTCGCCGGCCGGGGGGACGCTCGTCGTGCCCGAGGTCGTCGTCGGGCGGCGGGGCGGGCGCGCCTGGCTGACGACGATCAGCGCCGGCCCCTCGGTCGCCGCCGTCCCGGGGACGGTCGAGGTGGTGGCGCAGCCGGTGCCGCCGCGCCCGGTCGACGTCGCGTTCTCCGACGGGGCGCTCGAGCCCGGCGCGTGGGAACGGGCCGTCGCCACGGCCGTCGAGCGCATCACCGCCGGCGAGCTGGACAAGGTCGTGCTGGCGCGCGACCTCGGGGTCACCGCGCACGACGCCATCGACGTCCGCTGGCTGCTGCGCCGGCTCGCCGAGCGCTACGACACGACGTGGGTCTTCGCCGTCGACGGGCTGGTCGGCGCGACGCCCGAGCTGCTCGTGCGCCGCGAGAAGGGGCTCGTGACGTCGCGGGTGCTGGCCGGGACCATCCGGCCGACCGGCGACGACGCGCACGACCTGGCGCTGGCCGCGTCGCTGGCCCGTTCGTCCAAGGACCTCGAGGAGCACGAGTACGCGGTGCGCTCGGTGGCCGATGCCCTTGCGCCGCACTGCTCCTCGATGAACGTGCCGGAGGCGCCGTTCGTCCTCCACCTGTCCAACGTCATGCACCTGGCCACCGACGTCGCCGGGGTGCTCGTCGACGACACCTCGTCGCTCCGGCTCGCGGCCTCGCTCCACCCCTCGGCGGCCGTGTGCGGCACCCCCCGGCTCGTCGCCGACGAGGTCATCGCCGAGCTCGAGCACATGGACCGCGGCCGGTACGCCGGACCGGTCGGCTGGATCGACGCCGACGGCGACGGCGAGTGGGGCATCGCGCTGCGCTGCGGCGCCGTCGACCCGCAGGACCCGTCGCGGATGCGGCTGTTCGCCGGCTGCGGCATCGTCGCCGGGTCGGTCCCGGCCGACGAGCTGGCCGAGTCCGCGGCCAAGCTCGTCCCGATGCGCGACGCGCTGACCGCCTGACGCCCGCCCCCCGGACGCCCCGGGACCCGCTCAGGTGAAGGGCGGGCGGGCGTCGACGGCGACCGAGCGCCGGCCGGCCCAGCGCCACACCCGGGCGGCGCGGTCGCGGTCCTCGTCGGTGACGAGGTTGCCCATCCAGCGGAGGGCGAGGGTCATCAGCCAGTCGCTGCGCATCCCGACCGGGCCGAGCGCGGCGAGGGTGCGGGGCACCGTGAAGACCCCGGCCAGCCGCCGGGCGATGGAGAACGCCTCGCCGTAGTGGTCGCGCAGCAGCGCCGGCCAGACCCTCGCGAGGTCGTCGTCGAGGTGGAGGGCGACGAGCCGACCGGTCTCGAGGCCGTAGTCGATGCCCTCGCCGTTGAGGGGGTTGACGCACGCGGCGGCGTCCCCGACGAGCGCCCAGTTGGGTCCGGCGACGTTCGACACGGCTCCGCCCATCGGCAGCAGCGCGCTCGTCGGCATCCGCTGCTCGCCGGTCAGCCCGAAGTCGGCCCGCCGCTCGTCGGTGTAGCGGCGCATCAGCGGCTTGACGGCGACGTCGGCCGGCCGGCGGGTCGTCGCCAGCGTGCCGACGCCGACGTTCACCTGCCCGCCGCCGAGCGGGAAGATCCAGCCGTAGCCGGGCAGCGCCTCGCCGGCCTCGCCGCGCAGCTCGAGGTGGCTGGAGATCCACGGGTCGTCGGCGCGGTCGGAGTCGACGTAGCACCGCCCGGCGACGGCGTAGACGGTGTCCTGGTGCCACTCGCGGCCGAGCACCTTGCCGAGCCCGGAGCGCACGCCGTCGGCGACGACCAGTCGCTCGCAGGCGATCTCGTGGGTGCTGCCGTCTCCGCGGCGGAAGGTGACCGACCGGACGCGCCCGCCCTCGAGCGTGGCGTCGACGGCCTTGCTCCCCTCGACCCCGGTGGCGCCGGCCTTGAGGGCGGCCTCGCGGATGCCGGCGTCGAGCTCGGTGCGCGGCACGGCCGAGCCGTGGTCGGGGAGCGTGCCGCCGGGCCACGGGAGGTGGAGGGTCTGGCCGAAGCCGTGCGCGCGCAGGCCCTGGTTGACGGTGTGCGCGCGGACCCAGTCGCCGAGGTCGAGCCGGTCGAGCTCGGCGATGGCGCGGGGGGTCAGGCCGTCGCCGCACGTCTTGTCGCGCGGGAAGGTCGCGGCGTCGGCGAGGACGACGTCGCGCCCGGCGCGGGCGGCCCAGGCCGCCGCGGCGGACCCGGCGGGGCCGGCGCCGACGACGAGGACGTCGGTGCGGGTGGGGGTGGTCGGCACGGGTCGATTCTCGCAAGCCCGCGGGCTCCGGCCGAAATCGGCTCCGGTCAGCCGTCGAGGGTGCGAGCCGCGAGGTCGCGCAGCGCGGCGTGCCCGGAGCGGTGGCTCGAGCGGTCGACGGGCACCTGGACGACGCGGAGGCCGTCCGGCCGCCGGGCGACCGCGGCAGCGAGGGCGTCTCGGGTGGTCACCACCTCGTGGGCGACGCCGTGGGCGGCGCAGAGGGCCGCGAGGTCGGTGCCGGTCGGGGTGCCGAAGACCCGCTCGAAGGTCGCGGCCCGCTCGGGGGCTCCGTGCTCGAGGGTCGTGAAGATGCCGCCGCCGTCGTCGTCGACGACCACCACGGTGAGGTCGGGCCGCGGCTCGGCGGGACCGACGAGCAGCCCGTTCGTGTCGTGGAGGAAGGTGAGGTCGCCGAGCAGCGCGTGCGTCGGCCGGCCGAGGCCGAGCGCCACGCCCGCGGCCGTCGAGACCATCCCGTCGATGCCCGCGAGCCCGCGGTTGGCGACCACCCGGATCCCACCGCCGGGATCGCCGGCGCGGCCGGTCGTCGCGAGGTCGAGGTCGCGCACCGGGTTCGACGAGCCGAGGACGAGGACCGCGTCGGGCGGGAGGGCGTCGTGCACGGCGGCTGCCACCGCCAGCCCGCTCGGCCACGGGAAGTCCTGCGCGGCAACCGCATCCGCGACGCGGCGTCCGGCCTCGTCCCACCCCTGCGCCCAGGCGCCGCGTCCGGTGGGAACGCCTCCCGGGTCGGCCGTCAGCGCCGCCCACGGATGGACGAGGGCGGCGGCGTGCGACGGGTCCGCCCAGGTCCCCGCTCCGCGCACGACCTCGACCCGCATCCCGGGCCGGCGCAGCAGGGCGGCGACCGGACGGGCCAGGGTGACCCGACCGACGACGACGACCCGCTCCGGGAGGTGGGCGTCGAGCCATCCGGTGGCGGTGAGCAGCAGCGGGCCGTGCGGGAGGGCGCCCGCGCGCGCGGACGGACCAGCGAACGGCTCGGCGACGACGGGGTGGCCGCGGCCGACGGCCCAGTCGACGGCCTCCTGCCCGGACACCACGTCGCCGGTGTCGCCGACGACCACGAGGGTGCGCTCGACGTGTTCGATGCTCCCGGCCGGCACCGTGGGGACCGCGAGGCGCACCTCGGTCCACGGTGCGCCGCCCGGCCGGCCGGCGAGGTGCTCCGCCGGCGGGTCGTCGTCGGGCGCCAGGGGGTCGCGGAAGGCGACGTCGACGTGCACCGGGCCCGGCTCCGCCCCGAGCGCGCCGGTGGCGGCGGCGAGCGCACGGCACACGGTCGTGCGCCACGCAGGCATCCGCCCGTCGCCGGGCTCCGGGACCGCGTCCGGGGCCGGCAGGTCGGCCTCGAAGCGCACGACGCCGGCGAACATCCCGGGCTGGGTCGTCGTCTGGTTGGCCCCGGTCCCCCGCAGCTCGTGCGGCCGGTCGGCGGAGAGGACGACGAGGGGAACGCCGGCGTGGTGGGCCTCGAGCACCGCCGGGTGGAGGTTGGCCACCGCCGTGCCCGACGTCGTGACGACCGCGGCCGGACGCCCCGAGCCCTTCGCCAGCCCGAGGGCGAGGAAGCCGGCCGACCGCTCGTCCACCCGCACGTGGAGGCGGAGGTGTCCGGCGGCCTCGGCGGCGACGAGGGCGTACCCGAGCGGCGCCGAGCGCGACCCCGGGGCGAGCACGACGTCGCGGACCCCGCCGCGGGCCAGCTCGTCGACGAGGACGGACGCGAGCGCGGAGGAGGGGGTCACGGGCGGCGATTCTGCCAGCCCCGGACCCCCGCCCGCCGCGCTACGGGGTCCCGGCCAGCCGGCGCAGCCCCGCCTCGACGGCAGGCCCGACCGACGCCGGACCGCCGACGACGACCAGGTCGTCGGCCCGCAGGCGCAGGGTCTCCTGGCCGGTCTGCGGCGGCAGGTTCGACGCCGCACCGAGCAGCAGGGGCTGGGACACCGCCCCGGCCGCCGCCCCGGCCGTCAGCCCGTCGGGGAAGTTCTCGCCGGACGCGACCCAGGCGTCGCCGAGGTACCAGAACGCCCGGCTGACCGTCGCAGCCACCGCCCACCGGTCGCGGCCCCCGAGCCGGATGACCGGGTTCGTCGAGTACGCGTTCAGCTGGCTCAGGACGCGGTCGCTGACACTGCCGGCACCGCCGACGACGTAGATGTTCGTCGCGGGGGTCGAGCGCAGCTCGGCCGCCGTCGCCGCGGGGACGGCGTCGCGGGTCACGAGGAGCAGCCGGCCCTTGCGCTTGGCCACCGCCGGGCCCGCGGCGAGCGCGTCGGCGAACACCTGACCGGACGCGACGAGCACCGGTGGCGTGGCGCCGTTCGCGGTGCGGTGGGCGACCGCCGCCGCGACGGCGTACCGGTCGGCGCCGCCGATGCGCTCGACGGTGCCACCACCGACGAGCCCCTGGATCTCGGCGAGGACCGTGTCGGAGACCGTCCCCGGACCGCCGACGACGGTGACGGCGGTGGCCCCGAGCCGCTGGATCTCGGTGCGGGTCGCGTCCGGCAGCCGGTCGCGGCCGGTGAGCAGCAGCGGTGCGGGCAGCTGCCCGGCCCACGCGCTCGCGGTGAGCGCGTCGGCGAAGGTCTCACCGCTGGCGACGAGGACGCGGGCCGAGCCCCCCGGGTAGGAGCGGGCACTGACCCCGGCGGCGACGGCGTAGCGGTCGGCCCCGCCGACGCGGGTGACCGACGAGGTCGCCGGGGAGACCCGGACGACCCGGTCGTTCGTGCCGTTGGACGTCGTGAGGTAGAGCTTGCCGCCCGGGCCGGCGACGCTCCCGCGGACGCGGCCGTAGGTGCCGTCGTACAGGACCTGCGGGGTCCCGACCGTCTGCGTCCCGGCCGCGACCGGCATCCGGCGCACGTCGCTCTCCTTGAGCGTCGAGACCATGAGCGAGCCGGTCCAGTCGCCCCACTGCGAGCCGCCGAGGAACGAGGCGCCGGACGTCGCGAGCGTCGGTGTGCCCGAAGCCCACTGCGGCGACCGGTAGGCGCTGGCGGCCGAGCAGCCGGCGGGCGCGTTCGGGTTTCCTGCCCCGGTGTAGCAGGGCCACCCGTAGTTGCCCCCCGCGCGCAGGAGGTTGACCTCGTCGTCGGTGTTCGGGCCGTGCTCGACCTCCCACACCTCCGAGGTCCCCGGCCGCAGGGCGATGCCCTGCGGGTTGCGGTGGCCCATCGTGTAGACGACGTCGCGCCGGCCCTGGATGACCGGGTTCGTCGCCGGCACGCCGCCGTCGCGGGTCATCCGCAGGACCTTGCCGTTGAGGCTGGAGCGGTCCTGGGCGAGGTCCTGGACGCCTCCGTCACCCATCCCCAGCCAGAGGTAGCCGGCCTGGTCCATCTCGACCGCGCAGCCGTTGTGGTTGTTGTGGGCCTTCATCCCGCCACGCAGGAGGGTGGGGCCGGTGAACCGCGAGCCGGAGACGGTGTACCGCAGCAGCTGGTTGACCCACCCGCCGCTGCCGGTGTACTCGCGGGAGGCGCACACGTAGACGTACGGGTGCGAGCGGAAGTCGGTGTCGACGGCGATGCCGAGGAGGCCGGCCTCGCTCACCGCTTGCACGTTCGGGACGGTGACCGTGCCGAGGAGCGCCGCACCCGGGGACCCGCTCTGGTAGATGCGGATCCGGCCCGGGCGCTCGGTGACGAGCATCCGGCCGTCCGGGAGGAAGGCGAGGTCCCACGGGAAGGTGAGGTTGCCCTGGACCACCTCGGTCGTGGTCGTCGGAACCGCGGCCGGCACGGCCGCGGCGGGGGCACTCCGGAGGCCGGCCGGCGGCACGGCGGCGCTCGGGCCGGCCGCCGAGAACGCGAGGACCGGGGCGAGGGCGATCGCCGCGAGCGCGGCGCCCAGGGGCAGTGATCGGGTGGCACGCGGCACGTCGGCCTCCTCCGTCGGGTGCTCGCCACTCTACGGAGCGGGACCGGTGCGCGCCCCCCGAGCGATGCCGCGCTCGACGACCACCTCGGTGACGCCCCGGACCGGCTGCCCGAGGAAGGAACCGGCGGAGGCCTCCCACGCGCCGAGGCCGGGCACGACACCCCGCGGAGCGCCGGTGGCGGCCCGCACCGTGCGCTCGTACGCCTCGAGCCGGTGCCGCGAGACGTCGACGGGCGGCCCCTGCCCCACCCGCAGGGTCAGCCAGGTGGAGCGGGCCGGGTCGGGTCCGAGGTCGAGGGCGGGGACGGGGTCGTCGGCGTGCTCGACGGACAGCACGCGGACCGCCGTCGGCACGGGCACGAGACCGACGGGGGCGCCGGTGGTGAGGACGTGGGTCACCCGGTGCCGGGCGGTGAAGCCGGGGTCGGCGGCGAGGGCGGCGGCGTGGATCCCACCCTGGCTGTGCCCGACGAGGAGGACCGGCTCGCCGCCCACGTGCTCGGTCGTGGTGCCGCGGCGCCGTGCGGACGCCGCCTGCGCGGCGTCGAGGGCGGCCGTGACACCGGCCCCGGCGAGGGTGGCGCCGCCGCCGACGGCCGCCAGGTCGGTCGTCAGGTCGAAGGGGTTGGCGCCCGCCTCCGGTGACCAGGTCTGCGTGCCTGGCACGGCGACGACCCAGGCGGACCCGCCCTGCGGGTCACCGACCTCGACCACCCGGACACGGCCCCCGTCGAGTCCCCGGCCGAGCGCCACGAGGTCGCCCGGACCGGCGAGGGCCGCCCCGTGCCACGTCGCCGGGACCGGGTGCACCACGGCGCCGCGGCCCGACTCGTCGAACCAGCCGACCCGGTGCGCCTCGTCGGCGCCGACCCTGACGCCGGCGAGCACCGCGGCCGCGGCCTCCTCCACCCCCGCGTAGGCCCGCGCGGCGAGCCGGAGCCGGAGCGCCAGCGCCTCGAGGGCGAGCGCCTCGCCGGCGAGCCCGGCCGGACCGAGCACCCGCGCCGCCTCGACCTCGACCCGGACCCACGCCCCGAGGGTCGCGCTGCCGCGGACGAACGCCGGTGATCGGCACCGTGCGACCCCCTGCGCCAGCACGCCGCCCTCGCCGCGCAGGTCGTCGGCGACCCCGACGAGCCGCCGTGCCACCGCCAGCAGGGCGTCCGAGCGCACCCCCACCCGGGTCACGACGCCCGCCCGAGGCCGCGGCCGTCGGCGTCCCGCTGCGACCGCTCGGCGCGCACCGCCGCGGCGAGCGCGGTGAGCGCCTCGGCCAGCCAGCCCAGCTCGTCGACCAGTGCGGCGAGCCGGGCCCGGCGCTCCTCGACCGAGCCCCGGAACCGTTCGGCGGCCGGACCCTCCCACCACGTCGTCGCGGCGACGCCGAGCGACGCCCGCCGCAGGTCGACCAGCTCCGCCGCCGCGACGACCCGGCGGGCGAGTGCCTCGAGCTCCTCGACGTCCACCGCCACCTCCTCTCCCGGGTCCAGCCCACCGCGCAGGGGCCGGCCTGCGCCACCCCCCGCGGCCGTCCTGTGGACGGACCCGGCCCGGCCCGGCGGCTGTGGACGACGGACCCGCCACCTACCCTGAGGCGCATGCCCCACCACGACCTCGTGATCATCGGCAGCGGCTCGGGCAACTCGCTGCTCACCCCCGAGCTCGAGGGCCTGGACGTCGCCATCGTCGAGAAGGGGACCTTCGGGGGCACCTGCCTCAACGTCGGCTGCATCCCGACGAAGATGTTCGTCCTCCCCGCGGACCGGGTCGTCGAGGCCGACGACGCCCGCCGCCTCGGCGTCACCTTCGAACCGCCGCGCGTCGACTGGCCCGGCATCCGGGACCGCATCTTCGGGCGGATCGACCCCATCTCGCGCGGCGGCGAGGAGTACCGCCGCGGCCAGGAGCACGTCACCCTCTACCGCACGCGCGCCCGCTTCGCCGGCCCGCGTCGGCTCGTCCTCGACAGCGGTGAGGAGCTGACGGCCGAGCGCGTCGTCGTCGCCGCCGGGAGCCGGGCGGTCGGGCTGCCCGTCGACGGCCTCACCGCCGCCGACCCGGACCGCGGCGTGCACACCTCGGACACCGTCATGCGGATGGACGCCCTGCCGACGCGGTTGGCCGTCGTCGGCGGCGGGTTCGTCGCCTGCGAGATGGCGCACGTCTTCTCGTCCCTCGGGGTGCGCGTCACCCAGGTGCAGCGCTCGGCCCGCCTCCTCACGGCCGAGGAGCTCGAGGTCGCCGAGCACTACACCGCGGTGGCGCGCGAGCGCTACGACCTCCGCCTCTCGACCACCGTCACCTCGGCCGAGCGCACGCGCGGGGTGTGGCGGCTGGAGACCGAGGGCCCGGACGGGCCCGGCCACGTCGAGGCCGAGGCAGTGCTCGTCGCCATCGGGCGCCGGCCCAACACCGACCTCCTCGACGCCGCGGCCGGTCAGCTGGAGACCCACCCCGACGGCCGGCTCGTCGTCGACGCCCGGCAGCGCACGAGCGTCCGGGGAGTCTGGGCGCTCGGCGACATCAGCTCCGAGCACCAGCTGAAGCACGTCGCGAACGGCGAGGCGCGGATCGTCGCGCACAACCTGGCCGTCGACCTCGGCCGGATCGCCGGACCCCCGGTGGAGGACGACGGGCGGCCCGTCCCGCACGCGGTCTTCGGCCACCCCCAGGTGGCGGCGTTCGGGCCCACGGCCGCACAGCTCCGTTCGGACGGAACGGAGTTCGTCTCCTTCACGCAGAAGGTCGGCGACGTCGCCTACGGCTGGGCGCTCGAGGACACGACCGGGGTGCTCACGGTGCACGCCAGCCCGGACGGCCACCTGCTCGCCGCACACATGGTCGGCCCGCAGGCCTCGAGCGTCATCCAGCCGCTCGTCCAGGCCGCGAGCCTCGGGCAGACCGCGCACGAGGTGGCCCGTGGCCAGTACTGGATCCACCCGGCCCTCTCCGAGGTGGTCGAGAACGCGCTGCTCGGCCTTCCCCTGACGCGCTGACCGACCGCGCACTCACCCGAGCGCCCCCGCCAGGTGGGCGTGGGCGGTCCCGACCCGTTCGCGCCACCACTCGACCCGGTCCGGCGGGGCGGCCCACTGGTCGAGGAGGTCCTCGTCGGCCGCGATGCGGCGCACGGCGAGCGAGCCGTCGACCGGCAGCATCCGGTCGCGGGCCACGTCACCCGCGAGCAGTGCGGCCGTCCCGAGCCCGCAGGCGTACGGCAGGTCGGGGAGCGCCGCGGCCAGCGCCACCCCGGCCGCGATGCCGATGCTGGAGTCGAGGGCGGAGGAGACGACCGCGGGCAGTCCGCACGCCTCGACGACCTCGAGGGCCGCGCGCACCCCGCCGAGGGGCGCGACCTTGACGACGACGACGTCGGCGGCCTCCAGCTCGCGCACCCTGAGCGGGTCGGAGACCTTGCGGATGGACTCGTCGGCCGCGACCGGCACCGCCACGCCGCGGCGGGACAGCAGCCGGCGCAGGTCGCGCAGCTCGAGGGCCGTGTTGCACGGCTGCTCGGCGTACTCGAGGTCGTAGCGGGCCAGCCGGCCCAGGGCGTCGGCGGCGTCCTCGACCGACCAGGCGCCGTTGGCGTCCACCCGGATCCGTCCGTGCCGGCCCAGCGCCGAGCGAACGGCCGCGACGCGGTCGACGTCGTCGGCCGGCTGCTGTCCGCGCTCGGCGACCTTGACCTTCGCCGTCGTGCAGCCCGGGAAGCGGGCGAGCACGCCGGGCACCTCGTCCGGAGCGACCGCCGGCACCGTGGCGTTGACGGGCACGGTGCCGCGCACGGCATCCGGCCATCCCTCCCACGCGGCCTCGATGCCGGCCGCCAGCCAGCGCGCCGCCTCGGCCGGACCGTACTCGAGGAAGGGGCCGAACTCGCCCCACCCGAGCGGACCCCGCAGGACGGCGACCTCGCGCACCCGTACCCCGCGGAACGGCACGTGCATCGGGACGGCCACGACGCGGGTGCCGGCGAGGAGCTCCGGCAGCGAGGGAAGGGTCACGGGACCACCGTAGGACCGACCTCCGGTCGGGTCGGTCGCCGGTGACCGCCTTCACGAGCTCGTCGACCGCGAGCGCGACGACCGCGACCGGTGCCGCAGCGGGGGGGGGTCGCGCCGGTGAGGTCAGCGGGGACCGGTCCGGCGGCGCAGCTCGAGGGCCCGGTCCCGCATCCCGATGACCCGACCACGGAACCTCCCGAGCAGCAGGGCCGGGTCACCGAGCGGCACGACGTCCGGACTCTGCGCCCCGAAGTACCCGGCCCGCGTGAAGCCGGCCGCCCCACCCCCGACGGCGTGCGCGAGCGCCGTCGCGCGGCTGCTCGGGGCCGACCTCAGGCCGAAGGCCTCCTGCACGGGCCGGGACCGCAGCGGGCGACCGGTCCCGGCCAGGTCGTTGCCGCGCGCCACGGCCCAGAGCAGTGCGGCGGCGGTCGCCTCCGGCCGGTCGGAGCGCAGGACGGCGCCCGGGGTCTCGCGCACGAGGCGGGACAGCAGCCGGCGGCACGCCGTCAGCCCCTCGGCGCCGAGGAGCTCGAGCGTCGGGCCGGCCATCAGCGCCTCGACCGCCTCCGCCCGCGCGCGCCGGTGTTCCGGGACGTCGTCGAGCAGCAGGGCCTCCTCCGGGAGGGGCGAGCGGTCGAGCGACGCCAAGGCCTCCTCACCGCCGACGACGGTCGCGAGCCAGGCCAGCTGGAGCTCGTGCCCGGGGGGACGAGGCACGGGCGGGGGCGGCGGTCGGTACCGGGCGTCGTCGAGCTCCAGCGCCGCGCACTCGTACTCGCTGCCCCACGTCGGCCTCCTGACGACGTCGACGACACGGTCCCCGATGAGGACGATGGTCGTGACGTGGTCACGCCGTGTGGTGAGGAGGTCGAGGTCCGACACCCGGCCCAGCGACCCCGCGGACGGCGCCCCCCACGACCCGCTCCACGGCTCCTCGGAGGGCTCGTCGAACGGCGCGTCGTCGCCCCACCGGTCCGGGCGCAGCACGCCGTCGAGGTCCTCCTCCCAGCGTCGCCCGCTCCGCGGCCCCTGCCATCCCTCGACCACCGTCGCCACCCCCGTCTGCCGCTCCCGGACGCCGACCGCGTCCCGGGCCGACCGTGCCACGGACCCCCGTCCGGCCCGCCGGGTTTTCCACAGGGCCGCCCCGGTTAGCCTTGCCGGCGTGAGCGCGATCCCCGGAGTGAGCGAGACCTTCGACCCGAGCGCGTGGGAGGAGGTCCCCGGCTTCGAGGACCTCACGGACGTCACCTACCACCGCGCCGTCGGGCTCGGCTGCGTCCGCGTGGCGTTCGACCGGCCCGAGGTGCTCAACGCCTTCCGCCCGCACACGGTCGACGAGCTGTACCGCGTCCTCGACCACGCCCGGCGCTCGGCCGACGTCGGCGTCGTGCTGCTCACCGGCAACGGTCCGACCCCGCGGGCCGGGCAGTCGGCGCGCACCGGCGGGTGGGCCTTCTGCACCGGTGGCGACCAGCGCATCCGCGGCCGGTCCGGGTACCAGTACGCCGAGGGCGAGACGGCCGACTCGGTCGACGCGCGCCGGGCGCGGGCGGAGGGCGGGCGGCTGCACATCCTCGAGGTGCAGCGGCTCATCCGGACGATGCCCAAGGTGGTCGTCGCGGTCGTCAACGGCTGGGCGGCCGGGGGCGGGCACAGCCTGCACGTCGTGTGCGACCTCACCGTCGCGTCGCGGGAGAACGCCCGCTTCAAGCAGACCGACGCCGACGTCGGGTCGTTCGACGGGGGCTACGGGTCGGCCTACCTGGCCCGGATGGTCGGGCAGAAGTTCGCCCGCGAGATCTTCTTCCTCGGGCGCGAGTACTCCGCCGAGGACATGCACCGGATGGGCGCGGTCAACCTCGTCGCCGACCACGCGTCGCTGGAGGCGACGGCCCTCGACGTCGCCCGCGAGGTGATGTCGAAGTCGCCCCAGGCCCAACGGATGCTGAAGTTCGCGTTCAACCTCGTCGACGACGGGCTCATGGGTCAGCAGGTCTTCGCCGGCGAGGCGACGCGGCTGGCGTACATGACCGACGAGGCCGTCGAGGGGCGCGACCAGTTCCTCGAGAAGCGCGACCCGGACTGGTCACCCTTCCCCTGGTACTACTGATCCGGTGCGTTTGCGCAGGTCAGACGGAGTTTGGAGCTTCCGAGTCTGCGCTCAGTCCGCAAAGAGTCCGCACGAGTCCAATCCTGGTCGGCGGTGTAGTCGGCGTGAGTCCCGATCGCGAGGGGTGAGTCGCGCTCGCGGTGTTCAGGGTTTGCGCTTGTTCAAGTAATCCGAACCTCGGATAACACCGAACAACGGGGATTGCGCGTGGATGACTTGCTGAACGAACTGGTGGCTCGGATCGAGGACTACGGGTTGCGCGTCCAGGCCCATCCGCTGCGAGAGAGTCACGACATCGGATACGACGTGGACTTGGTGTTGTCGAGGGGACGTGCGCGACAGGCCTTCGCGATGCAGTTGAGGACGCGCCCAACGCTGTCCAACCTCGACCGGATCCGGCCAGCCGTGGCCGGACCGATCCTCCCGATGGTCGGGGCTGCGTCGGTGTCGCCTCGGTCGGCCGACGCCTTCCGACGGGCAGGGATCCAGTTCATCGACTCGGGGGGCAACGCTTCGATCCACTTCGGCGACGTCCTCATTGACGTCCGGGGTCGTCGCACCGATCGCGATCAACCTCAGCCCGAGCACGAGAAGGGCGGCAATCTGTTCAGCAGGGCGCGAGCTCAGGTCGCCTTCGTTTTGCTGCAATGGCCGAGGTTGTGGAGGGCACCTCAGCGCGAGGTCGCAGAGGCAGCCGGGGTCTCCCTCGGTCAGGCGAACGACGCCGTCAGGATGTTCCGCCACTCCGGCTTCGGGCCAGGCGGGCATCGGAGCGACACGGAGCTCTTGGACCTCTGGGTTGCAGCGTTTCCGACAGGGCTGGCCACGAAGCTCACGCTGGCGACCTATCGCGGCTCGGTGGAAGAGTTCAGGAAGGTCAACGCAGAGGATCCAGTCTTCCTGGCTGGTTCTGCGATGTCGGGGAGCTGGCAGCGGACGACCTGCTTCGACCGGCGGCCTTGACGATCTACGTGGCGGAGCTCGACCCGATGCTGCCGGTGAGAAACCGGTGGCGCGCGGACGGGAACGGGAACATCACGGTCCGCCACAAGTTCTGGACGACTCCGAGCGACGAGTCGCACGACGACGACGGTCCGCTCGTTGGCCAGCGCCTGGCGCCGGTCCTGCTGGTGTACGCCGACCTGATGGCCAGCGATGACCCGCGCGTTCGCGGCGTGGCACCGGAGTGGAGGAGGCGCGTTGCTCGACGTGAGCTCGATCGCTGAGGGGTTCTTCGATCCGATCGTCCGCGTTGTTGATCAGATGCTCGAGCACGCTCCCGTACTCGAGCCGGACCGGGTCATGCTGGTGGGCGCCTGGTGCCGGGACACCCTGCACGCTGCACTCGGGCACGACTTCGAGACCCGAGCGACACGCGACGTCGACATCGCATTGGCCCTGTCGGGATGGGACGTCTACGAGCAGCTCGCAAGGCTCTTTCCGGCGGCGTCAGACACTGGCTTAGCCTTCCGGATCGCGGAGATGGTGGCAGACCTCATCCCGTTCGGGGAGCTGGAGGATCCGGTCGGAGAAGTGCATCCACCGAAGGGAGACGACACGATCTCGGTGTGGGCGTTCACGGAGATCTTCGACCCCGCGCGGCCACTGTCGCTCACTCCTTCGCTGGCGATCCGATGCCCGACGGTGCCCGGGCTCCGCCGCCGCGAAGCTGGCCGCCTGGCTGGATCGACCGCGTGGGGCGAGCCGAAGGACGCCAACGACATCGCCCTGACCGTGCACCGGTACGCGGAGTCGTCAGAGGTCCAGGACCGGCTCTACGAGTCGCCGCAGGGAAGCGACATGCTCCTCGCCGAGGAAGTCGACGTCCCGCGCGCGGCGGCTCGCTTGCTGGGCGCGGATGTTGCCGATCTCATCGGGCCAGACCGGCTCGCCGAACTCTTGGAGCGGTGGCCCGGCAACATCGAGATGCTCGCCCGCAACTTCGTGATCCCAGCCGCGACCCACGTCCCGCAGGAGTCGCGCCGGCTGGAGCTCATCCAGGCGCTCACGCGTGGACTCGCTGAGCCGAGTTCACCGACTCCCTCATGAGGCCGGCGGCGCGGGTCGAGGCAGCGTTTGGGCAGGTCAGGCCAGACTTTCGTCCAGGACCAACGCTGGCCGACGACGGCCAGCGACCGGCCGGATGCTTCCCTTGGTACTTCTGACGCCCGCGGTCAGGAGCCGGGCGTGACGAGCAGCCACGGCGAGCCGCCGACGGCCGACTCGCCCGGCTTCTGACCCTGCGACCACCACTTGGCCTCGTAGGGGACGAGCCCGAGCTGCACCCGCATCCCGGCGGTGTACGTCTGCTTCGGGTCCCACGCGGGGTAGGTGCCGGCCGGCACCGTCGGCAGCGGCGCTGGGGTGTCCCCCGGGAGCACGGGGCCGACGAGCGTCCACGGCGAGTCCGCGGGGTTGGCCACCGGCATGTCCGGGGCCACGCCGGTCGTCCAGTACCGGGCCAGGTACACCTGACGGTGCCAGACGATCTTCGTGCCCCCCGGGTAGCGGCCGAGCGGGTCCCAGACGGGGAAGGGGCTGTGGGCGGGGTCGTCGACCACGCCGGTGCCCGATGCCTCGGTGGCGGACCCGACGGGACGGGTGGGCGCCGCCGAGGGGGAGCTCGTGGACGACGGACGCGTCGTGTCGAGGTGGGCGGCGAGGACGTCGGCGAAGGACCGGCCGGCCTGGTCGACCCCGCTGCACGAGGTCTGCACCACGGGGAGCACGGCCGGCAGCGGCGGGGCGCACGTGGCGTCCCGGTTGAGCGACCACATCGACACCTGGCCGACGCCGTGGGTGCGGGCGAAGGCGTTGACCGCCTCGGCGTCGTCGAGCGTGAACCGCTCCGACTGGACGTCGTTCTGGCCGATCATCGGGGTGATGCCGACCCGCCTCCACGCCGCGTCGTCGTCGAGCGGGCGTCCGGCGTTCTCGAAGGCTCCGCGCACCTGGCGCTGGAGCGCGGTCGAGGCGTCGACGGCCTGCGCGGCCATGGTCCGGCCCGGGGCGGCCGCCGCGCCGAAGTCCATCGTCATCCCGTTGACCCCGGCCACGTCGACGCCGGCCGCGAGCATGCCCGCGAGCACGCCCTCGCCCTCGTCGGTGAGGCCGGTCGGTGCGACCGGGAGCGTGAGCCAGACCGCCAGCGGGTGACCCGTGGCGCGCACGTCGTCCTGGACCTGCTTGACGGCGCCGGCCCGGCGCGCCGCCGCGGCGGCGTCACCCTGCGAGGTGCCCTCGAGGTCGAGGTCGATGCTCGTCAGCTCGTAGCGGTCGACGACCGTCCGGTAGGTGTCGGCGAGCGCGCCCTGGTCGGTGCACGTCGCGGCCAGCTCGGTGCCCGCCTGGCCGCCGAAGGAGACGCGGACGTCGCCGCCGACGAGGCGCAGCTGCGAGATGCGGCGGTCGAGGTCGAGGTCGGACGAGGCGCGGTCGAGGGAGTAGGCGCCACCCCACATCGGGGTGCACGCCCCCTCGGAGCCGGACACGACGAAGGCCAGCGTCACGTGCGACTGGGCCGCTCCGCGGGGCGTCTCGAAGGCGTAGGCGGGGGTGGCGGTGACGTCGACGTACCCCGAGAAGGTGGGTGAGGGCACCACGCGCTGCGGGGTGACCGCCGACGAGATGGCGCGGGTGCCGACCCATCCGGCGACGAGGACGCAGACGACCAGCACGGCCACGCGCGCGAGGGAGATGCGCGTCCGGGCGGGGCCGGGCGCGACGGCGGGCGTGCTCAACGGGGGCTCCTGGAGGGGCAGGGTCGGAGGGGGCGGGTGGTCATCAGGACCTCTGTCGGGCGCGGGTGTCGCCGCGGCGGGGCGGAGGCGCCTGGCTGACCCCGATCCGGGCTCGTTCGATCGAGGCCGGGGCGTCGGGGCCGAAGTAGAGCACCGAGGTCCAGTCGGCCTGGACGGGCGCCGGGGACGTCGGCGTCGGCGCCTTGACCGGCACCCGCACCCAGTGCGCGATGCCGAGGACGACGTCGACGACCGAGTTGCGCACCCCGATGAAGGCGACGATCGCGTACGTCGTGAGGACGCCGTTGAAGGCCGCGAAGGCGCCGTTGGTCCAGTTGCGGGTCAGGACGTCGTTGGCCAGGGTCGTGAAGGCGAAGACCGCGATGAGGTAGGCGCTGAGGACGTGCAGGGCCGGGGCCGCGGTCCGGTCCTTGACCTTCGGCGTCCGGGCGAAGGCGATCTTCGACTTGGCCGCCGCCTGCTGGAGCGACTTGAGCGTCCCGGCGAGGTTGACCGGCAGGAGGATGAGGTTGAAGGCGTAGACCCGGAAGACGTCGGTGCGCTTGTAGCCGAGCCGGTGCAGGTCCGAGGACATCGCGAGGAAGTACGGCAGCGCCGCGGCGAGCAGGATCGGGCTGAGCAGCTTGCTGTCGAAGGGGAACACGAGGAGGAAGACGAGCCCCACGCTGGCCCAGCAGATCGAGGCCATGTAGTTGAAGCGCAGGGCGATCGCGGCGCGCGGCACGCGGGTGCCCTCCTTGCGCATCCGCCGCACGTGGCGCCAGAACTTCGGGGCGATGAGGAGACCACCGTTGGCCCACCGGGCGCGCTGCACCGCGAGGGAGCCGAAGTCGGTGGGGGTGGCGCTGTAGCTGAGGCGCTCGGGGTAGTTGTGCAGCGTCCACCCGTGCGCGATGAGGTCGATGCTCGACTCGGTGTCCTCGATGACCGTGCGGTCCTGGACGTACCGGCGCACCTCCTGGCCGCCGACGTACGACACCTCGACGATGTCGTCGAGCGCGACCTTGCGGATCACCGCGTTCGCGCCGACCCAGAAGGTCGCCCCGAAGTACGTGAGCCCCTGGTGCACCAGGTGCTGGATGTCGGTCGTGGCGCCGGCGATGCGCTCCAGCCGGGTGCTCGCGCCCCGGAAGGCCGCGTAGGGCGTCTGGATGACCGCGATGCGCTCGTTGCCCGGGAGCTGCAGCTGGTGGACCAGCCGCAGGCAGTACTCGCGCAGCAGCACGCTGTCGGCGTCGAGGGTCAGGACGAAGTCGCTGTCGGGGAACTCGAGGGCGTCCGGCGCGTCGCTGTCGCGCAGCACGATCCCCAGCTGGGTGGGGATCTGCTGCACCCGGCGCCCCATCAGGCCGAGGTAGGCGTTGAGGTTCATCGCCTTGTTCGCGTCGTGCGGGAGGTGGGCGTACTTCTTGCGCTCGAACGAGGTGATGTCGGCCTGGAAGGTCCACACGAGGCGGCGACACAGCTGGCTGAGGCGCTCCGCCGGCAGCACGGCCCCCTCGTCGAGGGCGGCGAAGAGGGCACGCGCGGTCGTCTCGATGTCCGTCGCGAGGGCCCCGAGGACCTCGTCGGCGAGGAAGTCGTCGGCGTTCGAGGTGCGCGGGTAGGCGGCCGCCTGCTCGCGCAGCCACTCGGCGGCCCAGAGGTGGTCGAGCGCCAGCGAGCGGACCCCGTCGCTGGTGGTGGACCCGCCGGAGGCGGCGACGGCCTCGTGCCGCTCCAGCGAGCTGCGGAAGCGCTCGTAGGGCTGGGCGAGCAGGGCCATGATCTCGCCCGGCAGGGCGCGGCAGCCCGCGAGGCTCGCGGCGGCGGCCGGGTCGGTGGGGTTCGGCGGGTCGTCGAGCAGCAGCACGGTGCGGGCCCCCGGGAACTCCTGGAGGGCCACCGAGAGCAGCGTGGAGCGCACCACCGAGGGCTCCTCGCAGTACGAGGGGACGAGCACGGTGAGGCTCGGCGGGGAGGCGGCCATGAAGGCGTCGATCTCGGCGCGCGGCACGCGCACGTGCTCGCGGGAGCGGTAGAGGGCTCCCTGCCGGGCCACGAGGTACATGCAGGCCGAGAAGGTGAGGAACGTCATGACGATGACGTAGGCGATCGTCTCCCGAATGAACTGGCTTCCCTGGAGGCCGTGGTCGACGAACTGGGAGAACACCGCCCAGCCGAGGTACCCCAGCCAGAGCAGGACCGTGGCGGCGATCGCGAAGCCGCCGGTCCACGTCAGGGTGTGGCTGGCGGGCGGCTCCATGACGGGCAGCGGCGGGCGGGGGGGCCCCGACCCCCCCTGCCGGCGACGCGGCGCCGGCGGCTGGGGGTCGGGGGCCGCGGCCCCCGGGGGGCCCGGCGCGCGCGCGGGGGGGGGCTCGGCACCGGGGTGGCTGCCGGCGTCCTCCGAGTCCGTCTCCGAGGTGGGGTCGACGAGCCGGGTGTCGGTCTCGTGACGGGGGTCGGTGGTGACCGGTGAGGGCCTCATGGGCGGGTGTCCTCGGGGAGCAGGGCGGCGGGGTGCGGCATCGCTGACACCGTCGCACCCGCGCCACCCGGCTCACAACAGCCGGGCCCCAGGGGCAGCCGAACAGCCACCCCGCGCTCCGGCCGAACAGCCGATCATGGCCGGCACCGGGAATGAGCCGGTGCCCGGGCGTCGCTCAGCCGGACCCGCCGAGGTCGATGTCGTAGGCGGCGTACACGAGGTCGGACCCGCGCTGTCGGTGCCGGACGAGCCGCCCGATGAGTGACGTCGCCGCCTCGCGGTGCGCCCGCACGGCCTCCTCGCCCTCGAGCCCGTCGTCGCGCTCGGCGAGCAGCCGGTCGACCTCGGCGAGGAGCTCCTGGTGCTCGGTCAGCTGCACCCCGACGTCGTGCGCGAGCCGCGGCGCCTGGGCCCGCAGGTCGGCGTAGATGCCGTCCGGGGCCTCGGTCAGCTCGACGTGGTCGCGCAGGTCGTGGGCGAGCTCGGTGAGCGCCGCCCGCACCCGTCGCCGCCACACCGACCCGAGACCGACGGGGAGGGCCAGGGCGGCGTCGAGGGCCGCCATCGACTCCCCGAGCTCGGCCCGGTGCGCCCGCACCCGGTCCAGGTGGGCCGTGAAGGCCTCGTCCATGCCGCACCTCCTCACCGTCGCGTCCATCGTCCCGCGATGCGCCCCGGCTCACCAGTGCAGGGCCTCACCCGGCCCGCTGCCTACAGTGGCGCCATGGACCTCGAGCTCCTCCCCGTCCCGGCCGGCGCGGACGCGATGACGGTCCTGCCCCGGCTGCGGCGGGCCCTCGCCGGGGGCGCCCCGGTGGCCCCCCACCTCGCCGGCGACCCCGCCCCGGTCCTCCCGCGGCACGCCGCGGCAGCCCTGCCTCCCGACCTCGCCGTCGTCCTCGGCACCTCCGGCTCGACCGGCAGCCCCAAGCTCGCGATGCTCGGCGCCGCCGCCCTCACCGCGAGCGCCCGGGCCACGCACGAGCGGCTCGGCGGACCGGGGCAGTGGCTGCTCACCCTCCCCGCGGGCCACGTCGCCGGCCTTCAGGTCCTCCTGCGCAGCCTCGACGCCGAGACCGAGCCGGTGAGCACCGACCTGCGCGACGGCTTCACCCCGGCCGCCTTCGCCGACGCGACCACCCGCCTCGACCCCGGGCACCGGCACTACACGGCCCTCGTGCCGACCCAGCTCGTCCGCCTCCTCGCCGACCCGGCCGGCACCGCGGCGCTGGCCCGCCTCGACGGCGTCCTCGTGGGCGGGGCCGCCACCCCGCCCGCGCTGCGCCGCCGGGCCGAGGCGGGCGGGGTGCGCGTCCACACGACGTACGGGATGAGCGAGACCTGCGGCGGCTGCGTCTACGACGGCCGGGCGCTCACCGGGGCCGAGGTGCGCCTCGACGACGACGGTCGCGTCCGCCTCGGCGGCACGACCCTCGCCCACGGCTACCTCGGCCGTCCCGACCTCACCTTCCGGGCCTTCACCGTCGACCCCGACGGCTCGCGGTGGTTCCGCACCGACGACGCGGGCCACCTCGACGACGAGGGCCGGCTGCACGTCGAGGGCCGGCTCGACGACCTCGTGTCGACCGGCGGGCTCAAGGTGGCCCCGCGCCTCGTCGAGGAGGCCACCGTCGACCACGTCCCGGGCGTCCTCGAGGCCGTCGTCGTCGGGACCCCCGACCCCGAGTGGGGCCAGGCGGTCAGCCTCCTCGTGGTCCCCGCCCCGGGTGCCCGGCCGCTCTCGCTCGCCGAGGTCCGCGACCTGCTGCGCCCCCACCTGCCGGCGCACGCCCTGCCCCGCCGGGTCACGGCGGCACCCGCCGTCCCGCTGCGCGGGCCCGGCAAGCCGGACCGAGCCGCCGTCGCCGCGCTCTTCGCCGTGGCAGGATGACCGCCGTGGTCCGCTACCTGCCCGTCCTCCTGGACATCGCGCTGACGGTCTACTGCCTCATCGACTGCCTCCAGACCGACGAGGTCGTCGTCCGCAACCTGCCGAAGACGGGATGGGTCCTCCTCATCCTGCTCTTCCCCGTCGTCGGACCCGTCGCCTGGCTCGTCGCGGGACGGCCGACCCGCGAGAGCAGCACCAGCTACCTGACCCAGCAGGAGCGCTGGGAGGCCGACTACCGCCGCAAGGAGCGCGACCGCGAGATGCGCGAGCGCCGGCAGCCGCCGCGCGGCCCGGACGACGACCCCGACTTCCTCAAGGGCATCTGACCGCGCGATGGCCACTCCCGCCCAGTGGGTCGCCGGCGCGCGCCCGCGCACGCTCCCGGCCGCCGTCGCCCCCGTCGTCCTCGGCACCGCCGCCGCCCTGCGGGTCGACGCCGCCGACCTCGCGCGCGCCCTGCTCGCACTGCTCGTCGCCCTCGCCCTCCAGGTCGGCGTCAACTACGCCAACGACTACTCCGACGGCGTGCGCGGCACCGACGAGGTGCGTGCCGGACCGGTGCGGCTGGTCGGCCAGCGACTGGCCGACCCCGGGCAGGTGCGGCTCGCCGCGTTCCTCGCGTTCGGGGCCGCCGGCGTGCTCGGCCTGCTGCTCGTCGCGCTGTCCCAGGCCTGGGTGATGCTGCCGCTCGGCGCCCTCGCCGTCCTCGCCGCGTGGCGCTACACCGGCGGCGACAACCCCTACGGCTACCGCGGGCTCGGCGAGGTCTACGTCTTCGTCTTCTTCGGGCTGATGGCCACGCTCGGCACCGAGTACACGCAGGCCGGCTCGGTCTCGTGGTTCGGGATGGCCGGGGCGGTCGGGGTCGGGGCCGTCGCGTCGGCCATCCTCGTCGCGAACAACCTGCGCGACATCCCCACCGACACCGAGCACGGGAAGCGCACGCTGGCGGTCCGGCTCGGCGACGCCCGCACCCGCTCGTTCTACCTCGCGCTGGTCGGCGTCTCGGTCGTGGCCCTGGCCGTCATGGCCGTCGCGCAGCCGTGGGCGCTCCTCGCCCTCCTGGCCCTCGCGGTGGCCGCCCGCGGGGTGCGGGTCGTGCGCTCCGGGACGGTCGGGCCGGGGCTCGTGCCGGTGCTCGCGTCGACCGGGCTCTACGAGGTCGCGTACGCGGTGCTCGTGCTCGTCGGCGTGGCCCTCGGGCGGGCGCTCTGAGCGGCTCGCTCAGCGGAAGTCGTCCTCGCCCTCGTCCCCCCGGCGGGTGACGACCTCCGCGTCCTCGGCCTCCTCATCGGTGCGCCGGTCGCCGCCCTTGGCGCGCCGGGCCTCGACCCGCCGCTCGATGGTCTCGGAGAGCTGGGTCGAGTAGTCCTGCCGGAAGCGCCGGAGCGCGACGTACGAGACGACCATCGACAGCAGCGCCGCGAGGACGACGAGCAGGAGGTACTGGTCACGGCCGCGCAGGCCGACCAGCCAGAGCAGCAGCACGCACCCGAAGAAGACGAGCAGGCGCAGCACGGTGTAGCGCAGGAAGGCGTTCATCGCTGGAGCGTCCTCACAGCCCCGAGTACGAGTGCATGCCGACGAGGAAGACGTTGACGACGGCGAAGTTCAGCACGACGCAGACGAAGCCGGCGAGCGCGATCCAGACGGCGTTCTGCCGCTTCCAGCCGGTCGTCGCCCGGGCGTGGAGGTAGGCCGCGTAGAAGACCCAGATGACGAAGCTCCACACCTCCTTGGGGTCCCAGTTCCAGTACGAGCCCCACGCCTGCCGGGCCCAGATCGCCCCGGCGATGACGGTGAAGGTCCACATCGGGAAGGCCACGATGTGCGTCGAGTAGGTCATCCGCTCGAGGGCCCTGGCGGAGGGCAGGCGCGCCATGAACGAGCGCCGGCCGGCCTCGCCGGAGCCCGCCTCGAGGCGGTCCTGGACGAGGTACAGGACGCCGAGCGCAGCGCCGAGGGTGAACACGGCGACGGTCATCGTCGCCACCGTGACGTGGATGGCGAGCCAGTACGAGCGCAGCGACGGCATGAGCTCGGAGGCGTCGGTGTACCAGACGGTGATGGCCGCGCCGAGGACCAGCAGCACCGGCGTGACGATGAAGAGCCCGAGCCACCGCAGGTCGCGGCGCGTGGACCAGCCGACGTAGCCGAGCAGGGTGAACATCGCTCCGACGAGCGCGAACTCGTACATGTTCCCCAGCGGCCAGCGGTGCACCTCGGCGGCCCGCAGGACGACCCCGGCGACGAGCAGCAGCGTGCCGAGCCAGGTGAGCGAGCGAGCGATCCCCGCCGCCTTACGGGCCGACGCCGGCTCCTCGGCCGTCGCGGGAGCGACGGTGTCCGCCGGGGGCGTCACCGCACCGCCGGTGGCCGCACCCGCCGCGACGAGCTCGCGCTCGGGGGCCGCCTCGGCCACGGTCTCCCGGGCGGGCACGATGCGGGCGAGGTAGACGCCGTGCGCGAGCATCGCGAGCGTCAGCACGACCATCGAGGAGTACACGGAGTAGTTCGACAGCTGGGCGAGCGTGTAGTCGGTCATCGGGTTCCTTCGGGTCCGGAGAGGACGGCGGCGACCTCGTCGTCCATGCCCTCGTCGTCGTCCTTGGCCAGGGCGCCGACGGAGACCACGGTACGACCCGTGCCCTCGTGCGGACCAACCCGGACGAACACCCGGCGGCGCCGGACGACGAGGCTGAGGACGAGCCCGGCGAGCGCGAGGAGCGCCGAGACGAGGGTGAGGGTCTTGCCGGGGTCGGTGCGGATCGAGAGGCCGGCGAACCGCTCGACGCCGTCGAAGGTGATCGAGCCGCGACCGCCCGGCAGCTGGAAGGTCTCCCCCGGGCGCAGCAGGATGCGCAGCTGGCCGGTGCCGTCCTTGCCGGGCAACGGGGTCATCTTCGCGGTGTCGAGGGTGTACACCGACTGCGGGGCGCCGCCGGGGAACAGCTCGCCGCTGAACGCGGTGAGCGCCAGCTGGGGGTCGAGGGTGTCCGGGAAGACCGAGTGCGGGCCGCGCTGGGAGTCGATGACCCCGGTCGGCAGGAAGAACCCGGCGAACCCGAGCTGGTCCGGCTGCGCCCCGGGCACCTTGACCGCGCCGACCGACGTGTAGTTGTTGTCCTGGGCGAGGAACGGTGTGGCGTCCGCGTAGATGACGGTGCCGGCGGCGTCCCTGACGGTGATGTGCGGTGCGTAGCCGTTGCCGAGGAGGAAGACGGTGCCGCCGCCGGTCTCGAGCGGGTGGTTGACGGCGATCTCGCGCCGCTCGGCGCGGCCGTCCGGCCCGGTGAAGGTCGTCGCGGCCCGGAAGTCACGAGGCATCCCGAACTGCCCCTTGCCCTTGTCGCCGGTCTCGAAGGACACGTCCATCGAGTCGAGCCGGATCGTGAACGGGTCGAGGTCGGTGGGGTCGACCCACGGCCCGGGGCTGAAGGTGTCGTAGCGCGAGAGCGTGTTCGCGAAGGTCTGGCCGACCGGGAGGATGACGTCGCCCTTCCAGCCGAGCAGGTGCCCCCAGGCGACCCCGACGAGGACGCCGATCAGCGCGAGGTGGAAGACGAGGTTCCCGGTCTCCTTGAGGTAGCCCTTCTCGGCGGACAGCGACGTGGCGTCGTGCGCGTGCACCCGGTAGCGGCGGGCCCGCAGCGCCGTCCGCATCCGCTCGAGTGCCTCGTCCGGGGTGGCGTCGAGGACCTCCTCGCGGTGGGCCGGCAGCCGCTCGAGCCGGCGCGGCGCCCGCGGCGGACGGGAACGCTGCTGGTGCCAGTGGATGCGGGTGCGCGGCACGACGCAGCCGATGAGCGAGACGAAGAGCAGGAGGTAGATCGCGGCGAACCACGGTGACGCGTAGACCTCGAAGAACCCGAGCCGGTCCAGGAGCGGGCCCGCGGTCGGGTGGTCGGTGATCCACTGCGTCGTGCGGGCGGCGTCGATCGAGCGCTGCGGGAAGGTCGAGCCCGGCACGGCCCCGACGGCGAGCAGCAGGAGGAGGAACAGCGCGGTGCGCATGCTCGTCAGCTGCCGCCAGAGGAAGCGGAGCCAACCGACCGGTCCGAGCCGTGGCTGGGTGATGCCGTCGCCCGGGCCGCCGCCGTCCGGTGGGGCGGGCTGGGTCGAGAGCGACTGGTCGGTGCTCACAGCGACACCTCGAACCCCGAGACGAGCTCGGTCTGCACCCAGCGGTTCATCGACTCCCAGACGCCGGTCAGCAGGAGCAGCCCGACGACGACGAGCAACACCCCACCGAGCACCTGGATGACGCGGGTGTGCCGGCGCAGCCACGCCGACGCCCGCCCGGCGCGGTCGAGGCCGGCGGCGACGAGCAGGAACGGCACCCCGAGGCCGAGGCCGTAGGCGACCGCGAGGGTGACGCCGCGGACGAGCTGGGGGTCGCTCGAGGCGGTGGCCATCACGAGGACGGCGGCCAGGGTCGGGCCGGTGCACGGTGCCCAGCCCAGGGCGAAGACCGCCCCGAGCAGCGGCGCGCCGAGCAGGCCGGCCCGCGGTCGCCAGTGGATGCGTGCCTCGCGCTGGCTGCCCAGCCCGACGAAGACCAGCCCCATGAGGACGACGAGGCCGCCACCGACCCGCATCAGCACCTCGCGGTGCTCGACGAGCGAGGCCCCGACCCCGGTGACGAAGATGGAACCGAGGACGAACACGACGGTGAAGCCGAGGACGAAGAGGAGCGCGCCGGCCACCGTGCGGCCGCGCGAGCGCTCGGCCGCGGACTCGCCGGTGAGGCCGGTGACGTAGCCGAGGAAGCCCGGCACGAGCGGCAGCACGCAGGGGCTGGCGAACGAGACCAGCCCGGCGAGCGCGGCGACGCCGACCGCGAGCGGGAGCGCCCCGCTCGACACGGTGTCGCCGGCGGCGGCGACGAGGGCGGGCGTCACGACTCGGCGACCACGTCGTCGACGAGCCCGCCGAGAGTGCTCGCGTCGACCGGTCCGTTGACCCGCGCGGCGATCCGCCCCTCGCGGTCGAGGACGAGCGTGCTCGGGGTCGTCGGCGCCTTGCCCTGGAGCCGGAGGAGCAGGACGCCGGACTGGTCGCTGAGGCTCGGGTAGGTGAGGCCGGCCTTGCGGATGAACGCCGCGCCGCGGGCCGCCTCCTCGCGGGTGTCGATGCCCATGAACTGGACCGGGGCCCGCTTCGCCTGCTGCGCCTCCCACGCCTTCTGGAGGTCGGGGGCCTCGGCGACGCACGGCGGGCACCACGATCCCCAGACGTTGAGGACGAGGACCTTCCCGCGGGTCGCCGCGATGTCCCAGGCGGTGCCGTCGACGAGCTCGCCCTGCATCGTCACCGGCTCGCCGCGCTCCGCGGCGGGGATGGCCTCGACCGCGCCGTCGCCCGAGACGTAGCCCTTCTGGTCGCCGGCCTTCGCCTGCGAGGCGACCGAGTTCGGGTCGCTCGTGCAGCCGGCGAGGGCGACCCCGGCCAGGGCGAGGGCCGCGACGCCGGCGACCAGGCGGACGGGACCCCGCGTCATGCGCCGGCTCCCTTCTGGGCGCGCGGGAGGAGCGCGGCGGCGGGCTCGCTGTAGGAGAGCGAGAGCAGCTCGTCGCCGACGAAGGTCAGCGACGTGAGGCTGGCGAGCGAGCACTGGCGGCGCGCCGGGTTGTGCACGAGCGGGCGCCCCTCGGTGGCCAGCCGGATCATCCAGATCGGGGCCTGGTGGCTGACCACGACGGCCTCGTGGCCCCGGGCGGCGGCCCGGGCGTCGACGATCGCGGCGCGCATCCGCTCGACGATCCGCGCGTAGGGCTCGCCCCACGACGGGCGCAGCGGGTTGAGCATCTTCGGCCAGAGCCGGGGGTGGGCCAGCAGCCCGCGCCCGCCCGCGACCGGCAGTCCCTCGAAGTCGTTCTCGGCCTCAACGACGCGCTCGTCGAGCTGCACCTCGAGACCGTGCTCCGCGGCGACCGGTGCGGCGGTCTCCTGCGCGCGCTCGAGCGGGCTCGAGACGACGTGGACGACGTCGTGGTCGGCGAGGTGCTCGGCGGCGAGGTCGGCCATCCGCCGCCCGAGCTCGGAGAGGTGGTAGCCGGGCAGCCGGCCGTAGAGGACGTGCCCGGGGTTGTGGACCTCGCCGTGGCGCAGCAGGTGCACCGTGGTGCGCGGCGGCTCATCGGGCACGGCACCACCCGGGGACGAGGTCATGGCGCCGATTGTCGCAAACGGACCTGAGCGCCTCGGACGGGGTTCGACACCCGTCGCTCAGCCGGCGGAGACCGCCGCGGCCGCCGCGGCGGGCAGGGCCGCGAGGACCCGCTCGACCGCTGCGTCGTCGTGCGCGGCCGAGACGAACCAGCACTCGAACGCGCTCGGCGGGAGGTACACCCCGGCCTCGAGCATCGCGTGGAAGAACCGGCCGAACGCTGCGGTGTCCTGGGCGCGGGCGTCGTCGTAGTCGCGCACCGCGCCGTCGCGGAAGAAGACCGAGAACATCGACGACGCGTGCTGCACGTGGTGGGCGACGCCGGCGGCGGTCAGGGCCTCCGAGGCGGCGGTGGCGATGGTGCGGGACACCTCGTCGAGGCGGGCGTAGACGGCGTCGTCGCAGTGCTGCAGCGTGGCGAGCCCGGCTGCGGTGGCGACCGGGTTCCCGGAGAGCGTGCCCGCCTGGTAGACCGGCCCGTCCGGCGCGAGCAAGGCCATCACGTCCGCCCGGCCGCCGAACGCCGCGGCCGGGAAGCCGCCCCCCATCACCTTGCCGAAAGTCATGAGGTCGGGGGCGACGTCGACGCCCTCGTGGCCCCACCAGCCGGCGCGGCTGCAGCGGAAGCCGGTCATCACCTCGTCGGACACGAGCAGGGCGCCGTGGTCGGCCGTGACCCGGCGCAGTGCCTCGGTGAACCCGGGCGCCGGCGGCACGACGCCCATGTTGCCCGCGGCCGCTTCCGTGACGACGCAGGCGATGGCCTCGCCCCGCACCGCGAAGAGCTCCTCGAGGGCGGCGACGTCGTTGTACGGCAGCACGACCGTCTCGGCGGCCATCTCGCGGGGGACGCCGGCGGAGTCCGGGAGGGCGAGCGTCGCCACCCCCGAGCCCGCGGCGACGAGGAGGGAGTCGACGTGCCCGTGGTAGTGCCCGGCGAACTTGACGACGAGGGGGCGCCCGGTGAACCCGCGGGCCAGCCGGATGGCGCTCATCGTCGCCTCGGTGCCGCTGCTCACGAGCCGGACCCGCTCGAGCGGTCCGACGCGGGCCACGAGCTCCTCGGCGAGGAGGACCTCGTTCTCGCTCGGGGTGCCGAACGAGGTGCCGCGCGAGGCCGCGGTGTGCACGGCGTCGAGGACCGCTGGGTGCGCGTGGCCGAGGATCATCGGTCCCCAGCTGCCGACGAGGTCGACGTACTCGCGACCGTCGGCGTCGGTGAGCAGCGGCCCCCGGCCGCTCACCATGAACCGCGGCGTGCCGCCGACCGACCGGAAGGCCCGGACCGGGCTGTTGACCCCGCCGGGGGTCACCGCGCGGGCGCGGGCCAGGAGGGCGGCCGACGCGGGCGCGTCGTCAGCGGGCAGGGCGGAGGGGGTGTCGGTCACCCGCCCATTGTCGGGTCAGCGGGGGTCGCAGGGCGTCGGCGGGGTGGTCGGGTCCGCCGCGTAGGCCGCCCGCACGGTGGCCATCGCCTCGCCGAGCGCCCGGAACTGCGAGGGGGCGAGGACGTCGACGACGTGCCGCCGCACGCTCGCGACGTGCGCGAGGGCGAGGCGCTCCACCGCCGCCAGGCCGTCGGGGGTGAGCTCGAGGACGACGCCGCGGCCGTCGTCCGGGGCCGGGGTGCGCCGGACCCAGCCGCGCCGCTCGAGCCGGGCCGCGGTGTGCGTGACCCGGCTGCGGGACTGGACGATGAGCTCGGCCAGCGCGGACATCCGCAGCCGCCGCCCCTCGGCCTCCGAGAGCATCGAGAGCAGCTCGTACTCGGACAGGCTGACGCCGTGGCAGGCGAGGTCGCGGTCGAGGGCGGCGTCGATCTCGCGGTTGGCGCGCAGGTACGCGCGCCACCACGTCTGCTCGTCGGCGTCCAGCCAGCGCACCTCGTCGGTCACGGGGCCATGGTCCCACGTCGACGAGCAGCGCCCGGGCGATCGGTCGCGGAGTGCGCCCGCTCACGCCGTGGACCCCCGCGCGCGGAATACATCCGGATGCGGCATAGTTGAACCGTCAACTACCGCACCATCCCGCCCCCCACCCGAGGAGTCCCCATGAGCACCGCCACCCTGACCGGCCTGTCCACCGGCACCTGGACCATCGACCCCTCGCACTCCGAGGTCGGCTTCTCGGTCCGCCACCTCATGGTGAGCAAGGTCCGCGGGTCGTTCACCGACGTCTCCGGCACCGTCGTCGTCGGCGAGACGCTCGCCGACTCGACCGCCGAGGTCGTCATCAAGACCGCGTCCGTCGCCACCGGCACCGCCGACCGCGACGGTCACCTGCGCAGCGCCGACTTCTTCGACGTCGAGAACCACCCGGACATGACCTTCCGCTCGACCTCCTTCGACGGCTCGACCCTCACCGGCGACCTCACCATCAAGGGCGTCACCAAGCCGGTCACCCTCGACGTGGAGTTCGGCGGTGTCGCGACCGACCCGTGGGGCAACGAGAAGGCCGCCTTCGAGGCCGAGGGCGACATCGACCGCACCGACTGGGGCCTCACCTGGAACGCGGCCCTCGAGAAGGGCGGCGTCCTGGTCTCCGAGAAGATCAAGATCGTCATCGACGTCCAGCTCGCCAAGCAGGCCTGAGCGACGTCGCGCCGGGGGCTCGCAGCGAGCCCCGAGCCGCCGTCACCCGACACCGGGTGGCGGCGGCTCCGTCGTCCCCGGGCCGAGCAGCCGGGCCGGCGCGGGTGCGCGCCCTCGACGGCGTGCTCCAGGTCCCGCGACATGCGGATGCAGCGCGCCGGTCGTCCGCATGTCGCGAGACCTGGAGGGAGTGAGACGTCGCCGTCGCCGGCTCGGGCGGCCCTGTCGGCCCGTCGCTGTCGGACTGGGTGGCTAGCGTGCGGCGCATGGTGGAGTGGAGCGAAATCGTGGCGGCGGTCGGGCAGGCCCTCGGGGGTGACCGGGAGGGCGGCGGCGAACGGATGCGTGTGGCGTGGGAGGCGACCGGCCCCGACGACCACGCGCAGCGGTGCGTGCTGGCCCACTACCTCGCCGACCTCGAGCCCACCCTCGAGGCGGAGGTCGGGTGGGACGAGCGGGCGCTCGCCGAGTTCGCGCACGTCGGCGCCGACGAGCTCGCCCCCGTCGGCATCCCCTCGGCGGCCGGGATGGCCCCGAGCCTGCACCTCAACCTCGCCGACGGGTACCGGCGCAGCGGGCGCCCCGCGGACGCCCGGCGGCACCTCGAGGCGGCCGAGGCCGAGGCCGGCACGCTCGCCGACGACGGCTACGGCGAGATGCTCCGCGGTGGCATCCGGCGGCTGCGCGAACGGCTCGACGCCGGCGTCACCGACTGACGCCGACCGCCCGCCGTCACCGTCGGAGCAGGGCCGCCGCGTCGAGGGCGTGGTAGCTGAGGATGATGCTGGCGCCGGCGCGGCGGATGCCGAGCAGCGCCTCCATCATCACCCGGTCGCGGTCGACCCAGCCCCGCTCGGCGGCCGCCTCGATCTGGGCGTACTCGCCCGAGATCTGGTACGCGGCAACGGGAACGGGTGAGACGGCGGCGGCCGCGGCGACGACGTCGAGGTGCGGCCCGGCCGGCTTGACCATGACCAGGTCGGCGCCCTCGGCGACGTCGGTCTCGATCTCGCGCAGCGCCTCGCGACCGTTCGCGGGGTCCTGCTGGTAGGTCGCCCGGTCGCCGACGAGCGACGACTGCACGGCCTCCCGGAACGGGCCGTAGAGGCCGGACGTGTACTTCGCCGCGTACGCGAGGATGGCGGTGTCGGTGTACCCGGCGGCGTCGAGGGCCGCCCGCACGTAGCCGACCTGGCCGTCCATCATGCCGCTGAGGCCGAGGACCGGTGCGCCGGTCGCTGCCTGGGCGAGCGCCATCGCGGCGTACCGCTCGAGCGTCGCGTCGTTGTCGACCGACCCGTCGGCGGCGAGCACGCCGCAGTGCCCGTGGTCGGTGAACTCGTCGAGGCAGAGGTCGCTCATGACGACGATCTCGTTCCCCACCTCCTCGACCAGCCGCGCGAGCGCGACGTTGAGGATGCCGTCCGGGTCGTCGGCCCCCGAGCCGCGGCCGTCCTTCTCGGTCGGCACGCCGAAGACCATGATCCCGCCGAGCCCGGCCGCGACGCAGCGGTGGGCCTCCTCGACGAGCGAGTCGAGCGTGTGCTGGACCACCCCGGGCATGGCCGAGATCGCCACCGGCTCCGTGATGCCCTCGCGGACGAACACCGGAAGCACGAGCTCGGCCGGGTGCAGCCGCGTCTCGGCGACGAGCCGGCGCAGTGCGGGCGTGCGCCGCAGCCGGCGCGGCCGTCCCACGGGGAACGGCGCGCTCGGCAGCAGCGGCCCGCCAGGGGTCACGTCGCGCGCTTCCGGCCGCCCGCCCGCCGCTGGCTCGGCCGGACGACCTCCTCGCCCGCCTCGGCGGCGTCGAGCGCCAGCGAGCGACCGTGGTCGGCGAGCGCGTCGACGAGCGAGACGGCGCTGGGCTCCGGCGCGAGGACGTCGACCCGCAGCCCGTGCTCCTCGGCCGTCTTCGCCGTGGCCGGCCCGATGCACGCGATGACGGTGCTGGGGTTCGGCTTGCCGGCGATGCCGACGAGGTTGCGCACGGTCGAGCTCGAGGTGAAGAGCACGGCGTCGAACGCCCCGGACTTGATGGCGTCGCGGACCGGCGCGGGCGGCGGGGCGGCCCGGACGGTGCGGTAGGCGGTCACGTCGTCGACCTCCCAGCCGGTGTCCTGCAGGCCGGCGACCAGCGTGTCGGTGGCGATGTCGGCCCGCGGCAGGAAGACCCGGTTGATCGGGTCGAGGTCGGGGTCGAAGGGCGGCCAGGCCTCGAGCAGGCCCTTGGCGGACTGCTCCTCGGTCGGGACCAGGTCGGGGTTGATCCCCCACTCCCGCAACGCGTCCGCGGTGACGCCACCGACCGCCGCGACCTTGAGCCCGGCGAACGAGCGGGCGTCGAGGCCGAACTCGTCGAACTTCTCGCGGATGGCGCGCACCGCGTTGACCGAGGTGAAGCCGACCCACTCGTACCGGCCGGTGACCATGCCCTTGACCGCCCGCTCGAGCTGCTGCGGCGTGCGCGGCGGCTCCACGGAGATGGTCGGGACGACCTCGGCGTGCGCGCCGTGGTGCTCGAGGCGCGCCGTCATCGAGCCGGACTGCTCCTTGGTGCGCGGCACGAGGACCGACCAGCCGTAGAGGGGCTTGGTCTCGAACCAGGACAGCGCGTCACGCAGCAGCACGGTGTCGCCGACGACGGCGAGGACCGGGAACTGCCCGGCGGCCATCGCCTCGGGCGCCTCGGCGAGGGTGGTGACGACGGTGCGCTGCTCGGTCGTCGTGCCGCGCTCCGTGACGGCGACCGGGGTCGCGGCGTCGCGGCCGGCATCGAGGAGGGCCCGCAGCGCCGCGGCCGCCCGGTCGGGTGTGCCGAGCACGACGACGGTGACCGCCGGGTCGACCCCGCCCGAGACGTCGGGGGCGGAGGCGCCGGCGACGACGACGTGGACGGCCGAGGTCGACTTCGCGGTGAGCGGCACGCCGGCGTAGGCGGGCACCGCGGTCAGGCTGCTGACGCCGGGCACGACCTCGAAGGAGATGCCGGCCTTGACGAGCGCCTGCGCCTCCTCGGCGAGGCCGTTGAAGACCGCCGGGTCGCCGTCCATGAGCCGGACGACCAGGCCGCCCGGGTGCGCCTTGGCGGCGCGCACGACGAGCTTGGCCCGTGAGGCCTGGGTCAGGGCCTCGCCGTGGTCGCCGTGCCCGGCGTCGACGACGTCGACGTCGGGGCGGGCGTGCCGCTGGACGAGGCCCTCGCGGGCGACCTGGTCGATGACGACGGCGTCGGCCGCGGCGAGCAGCTCGACGGCACGGACGGTCATCAGGCCGGGGTCGCCCGGGCCGCCGCCGACGAAGGCGACGCGCGCAGGGATGCGAGGGGGGCGGGTGGTCGAGCGCGTGGGGCTCACTGGGCACGCTCCGTGACGGGTCGGTCGGTGGACGTGGGCATGAGGTCGGCGGCGCCGTCCTCGAGGAGGAGGCGGGCGAGCCTCCGGCCGAGGTCTGCGGCCTCGGCGGGGTCACCGGTCAGGGACCGGCGCAGGTCGTGGGAGCCGTCGGGGGCGGCGACGACGGCGCGGAGCGACAGCTCGGCCCCGTCGGTGCCCTCGACGACCTCGCCGAGCGCGCCGACGGGGGCGGAGCACCCGGCCTCGAGCTCGGCGAGCAGGGCCCGCTCGGCGGTGACGCACGCACGGGTGTCGGCGTCCTCGAGCGGGGCGACGGCGGAGCGGGTGGCGTCGTCGGCGCGGCGCACCTCGACCGCGAGGGCGCCCTGCCCGGGGGCCGGGAGCACCTGGAGCGGGTCGAGGAACTCGGTGACCTCGTCGGCGCGGCCCAGCCGGCGCAGCCCGGCGGCCGCGAGGACGACGGCGTCGAGCCGGCCCTCGTGGACCGCCCGGAGCCGGGTGTCGACGTTGCCGCGCAGGTCGGTGAGGGCCAGGCCGAGGCCGAGCGCCTCGAGCTGGGCGCGTCGGCGCGGGGAGCCGGTGCCGACGGTGGCGCCGGCCGGCAGCTCGCCGAGGGTGAGGCCGTCGCGGGCGACGAGGGCATCGCGGACGTCCTCGCGGACCGGGACGGCCGCGACCTCGACGGTCGGGTCCTCCGCGGTCGGCAGGTCCTTGAGCGAGTGCACGGCGAGGTCGACGCGGCCGTCGGCCAGCGCCTCGCGCAGGGCGGAGACGAAGACCCCGGTGCCGCCGAGCTGGGCGAGCGGGGTCGTGCGGTCGCGGTCGCCGTCGGTGGTCACCTCGACGAGCTCGACGTCGTGACCGAGCGCGCGCAGCCGGTCGGCGACCCAGGTGGACTGGGTCGTCGCGAGGGCCGAGCGCCGGGTCCCGAGGCGGAGGCTGGTCATCCGTCCTCCCCGAGGGCCGGCGGGATCTGCGACGGCGCGCTGACGAGCGAGACGTCGCGCGGGTCGAGGTCGAACAGCTCGGACAGGGCCCGGGCGTAGCTGCCGCCCTGCCCGTCGCGGGCCAGCTCCTTGACCCGGACCGTCGGGGTGTGGAGCAGCTTGTCGACGACGCGCTCGACCGCTCGGCGCACCTCGGCCCGCTCGGCCTCCCCCATCCCGGGGGTGCGCCGCTCGAGCCGCTCGAGCTCGACGTCGACGAGCTCGCCGGCGCGGGCGCGCAGCGCGGTGACGGTGGGGGCGACGGCCTGCGCGGACCGCTGGACGAGGTAGGTCGCGACCTCGGCGGTGACCAGCTCGCGGGCCAGCGCGACCTGGGGGGCCGACCCGGCCTCGGCGAGGTCCTCGCCGAGCTCGGCGAGCCCGACCCGGGTCGCGCCGTCGAGGTCGGCGACCGCGAGGTCGACGTCGTGCGGGAGGGCGAGGTCGACGTACACCTGCGGGCGGCCACCGCGGGCCTCGAGGGCGCGGGTGACGTGGCCGGCCGTGACGACCCGGCCACGGGCGCCGGTCGAGGCGATGACGAGGTCGGCCTGCGCGAGGGCGGAGTCGAGGTCGGCCAGCGGACGGGCGGTGCCCCCGACCCGCTCGGCCACGCCGACGGCGCGGTCGGGGTTGCGGTTGGCCACGACGACCTCGGCCGCACCGTGCCGGGCGACGGTGGCCGCCGCGAGGGCGCCCATCCCACCTGCGCCGACGACGAGCACGCGGCGCGCCCCGAGACCACCGAGCACCGCCTCGGCGCGGGTGATCCCGGCCTGGACGAGCGAGCCGCTCACGAGGTCGATCTCGGTCTCGGAGTGCACCCGCTTGGCCACCCGGAGCGCCTGCTGGAGCAGGGCGTTGAGCGCCGGGCCGACGTGCCCGTGCTTCTGGGCCCGCGAGAGCGCGCGCCGCACCTGGCCGAGGATCTGGGCCTCGCCGACGGCCATCGAGTCCAGCCCGGCGGCGACGGTGAAGGCGTGCGCGATGCCGCGGTCCTCGTAGTGGACGTAGAGGTGCGGCTGGAGCTCGGCGCGCTCGACCGAGCACGCGGCCGCGAGCGCGTGCGTGATGTCGACGAGCGCGCCGTGGAAGGTGAGGCTCTCGGCGTAGACCTCGGTGCGGTTGCACGTCGAGAGGACGACGGCCTCGGTGACGTGCTCGGAGCGGAGCACGGCCTCCTCGAGAGCGGTCGCGGTGTGGCCGTCGAGCGCCACCGACTCGAGCAGCCCGAGGGGCGCGCCGTGGTGGGAGAGGCCGAGGACGACGAGGCTCACGGCGCCACCGCCTCGGCGACGGCCAGCCGCTGGCCGTGGAAGGCGAGGATCTGCAGCTCGGTGGAGAGGTCGACCTTGCGGACGACGACGTCGTCGGGGACCGCGAGCACGACCGGGGCGAAGTTGAGGACCGAGCGGATGCCGGCCGCGACGAGCTCGTCGCACGCCTCCTGGGCGCCCTCCGACGCGGTCGCGATGACGCCGATGGCGAGCCCGTCGCGCTCGACGAGCCCGGGCAGGTCGGACATCGGGCGGACCGGGCAGCCCGCGATCTCCTCGCCGACGACGCGCTCGTCGTGGTCGAGGAGGGCGATGACCCGGAAGCCGCGCTCGGCGAAGCCGCGGTAGGCGGCCAGCGCGCGGCCGAGGTTGCCCATCCCGACGATGGCGACCGGCCAGTCCTGGGTGAGCCCGAGGGCGGCCGCGATCTCGGACGCGAGCCGCTCGACGTCGTAGCCGACCCCGCGCACGCCGTAGCTGCCGAGGTAGGACAGGTCCTTGCGCAGCATCGCGGAGCTGACGCCCGCGGCGAGCGCGAGCTCCTCGGAGCTGACCGACGCGATGCCCTCACCGGCCAGGGCGGTCAGGGCCCGCAGGTACCCCGGCAGACGGGCCACCGACGCCTCCGGGACGCCCCGGCGGGTGGCTGCTGCGGCGGACACGTGCGGTCACCGACTCCTTTCGCGGGTCACGGGCTGCGGCTGGTGGCGCGGCCGTGGGCCGCGCGGTCGCCCGCGGTAAACCCCGACAGCCTACGACTTTGTGAAGGGAGGCACAAAGTTGCGCGAGACCCGGTGACGTGCCTCACCACCAGCGTGTGCTAGTGCGGTCAACGCGTGAGGGACCCGGGTGCTTCCCCGCGGGGAGGGGCGGCGAGCGCGGCCCGCAGCCGGGGCTCGTCGACCCGCCAGAAGTCGTGCTGCCGGCCGTCGACGAGGGTGACCGGCACCTCCTCCGACCACCGCTCGAGCAGGCCGGGGTCGGCGTCGACGTCGAGCTCGCGCCAGCCGACGCCGAGCTCCGCGCAGACCCGCGCCACCGTCCCCCGGGCGGCCGTGCACAGGTGGCAACCCTCCCGGGTGACGAGGGTGACGCGCGGCTCGGTGCTCATCGGCCGGGCCCTCAGAAGAACACCGAGCGACGCTGCATGAGCAGCGTGTAGAGCGTCTGCTGGATGGTCTCGCGGACCTGGTCGGTGAGGTCGAAGACGAGCATCGGGTCCTCGGCGGCGCCGTCCTCGTGCCCGGCGGTCTCGATCGAGGTGCCGAACTCGATGATCCACTTGCTCGGCAACGGGACGAGCCCGAGCGGCCCGAGCCACGGAAAGGTCGGGGTGACCGGTGCGTACGGCAGCCCGAGCAGCCGCGCGAGGGTGCCCATGTTGCCGATGATCGGGGCGATCTCCTCGGCCCCGACGACCGAGCACGGGATGATCGGGACGCCGGCCGCGAGCGCCGCCGAGACGAAGCCGCCCCGGCCGAAACGCTGCAGCTTGTAGCGCTCGCTGAACCGCTTGCCGGTGCCCTTGAAGCCCTCGGGGAAGACGCCGACGAGCTCACCCCGGGCGAAGAGCCGCTCGGCGTCCTCGTTCGTCGCGAGGGTCGAGCCCGAGCGCCGGGCCGTCGTGCCGACGAACGGGGTCCGGAAGACGAGGTCGGCGCCGAGCGCGCGCATGGTGCGACGGGCCGGGTGCTCGTCGTGGATGGCCAGCTGGACCATGAGCGAGTCGAGCGCCACCGTGCCCGAGTGGTTGGAGACCACGAGCGCGCCGCCCTCGGCGGGGATGTTCTCGATGCCCCGCACCTCGACCCGGAACCAGTGCCGGTACAGCGGTCGGAGCATCGGGTAGAAGACGTTCTCGGTGAAGTGCTCGTCATAGCCGAAGTCGTCGACGGTGTAGTCGCCCTCGAGCCGGCGGCGCAGGTAGGCCAGCACCTGGGCCACCCGGCGCTCGACGTCCTCGGGAGCGACGCCGGCCGCCTCGGCGGCCAGCCGCAGCGCGGCGACGAGCGCCTCGACGAGGTCGGAGAGGTCGGGCACCGGCAGCCCGGACCGCGACGGGGCGTCGGAGATCGTCGGGTCGAGCGGCGGCGCGGTGTCGGCGACGGGGGCCGGCTCGGCGAGGCGCAGGTGCGGACGCCGGGCCTCGGCGTCGCGGCGGGCCTTCTCGCGCGGGGAGACCCGGCGCCGGCCGGTGCGCTCCCCCGCCTGGGTCGTGGCCCGGGCGGACGGCGCGGAGGTGACGTTCGGGCGGGGACGGTGCTTGCGGACGGCGGGGGTCTCCGGCACGGCCGGCGGAGCGGCGGGCTCGACCGTCGGCGGCGTGGCCTTCCTCACGGCGTCCTTCACCGGCGCGGCCTTCCTCGCGGCGGGCTTCACCGGCGCGGCCTTCGTCGCGGCGGGCTTCGCGGGAGCGGGCTTCTTCGCGGCGGCCTTCGTCACGGGAGCCTTCGGCAGGACGGCCTCGACCGCCGCGTCGTCGGCGACGGTGACCGGGTCGGCGCCGATGAGCGGGGTCGTGCGGCGGCGCGCCCGCTCGCCGCCGGCCCGGGCGGCGCCGGCGGCCAGTGCTCCGCGACGCGCGGCCATCAGCGCCCGCTCCCGGCCCCGAGCAGGCGCAGGACGGCCTGGCTGGCCGAGCCGGCGAGGCCGCTCACGGCGTCACCGACGACGCCGCCGCCGGGCACCGCGGCGCCGACCGTGGCGGCGAACGCCTCGAAGGCCTCGCGGGTGGTGAACCGCGGCTCGAACCCGAGGACGGTGCGCATCCGGGTCGTGTCGAGGCCGCGGCCGAAGGCGAGGAAGCCCATCTGGTCCGGGGAGAAGTCGGCCAGGCCGAGCCGGCGGGTCATCCCGCCGACGAACCCGGCGCTGCCGAGCGGCAGCGGGAGGACCGGCCGGCCGACGAGCGAGGCGGCCTGCAGGACGGTGACGACGCCGTCGCCGGCGACGTTGACGACGCCGGTGGCCGACCCCGTGCCGCCGAGGACGAGCGCGTCGATGGCGTCGTCCTCGTGGAGGAACTGCATCCGGGCGTCGTAGCCGAGCGGCACCGGGATGACCGGCATCGAGAAGTAGTCGGTGATCGAGGTGCGGATGCGGGGCCCGATGACGTTGGCCAGCCGGAGCATGAGGATCTCGGTGTCCGGGCGGCGCCGGGCGAAGCCGCGCACGTAGCCCTCGACCTCGATGGAGTCCTTGCCGAAGCCGCCGCTCGGGGTGCGCCGCGCGCCCATGTCCTCGGTGAACATGGCGGGGTCGCGCGGGGTCGATCCGTAGACGGCGGCCGAGGACTTGACGACGAGGCGCTGCACGGTGCGCGACTTCTGGCACGCCGCCAGCAGCTGCATCGTGCCGATGACGTTGATCTCCTTCTGCGGGGTGCGTCCCCCGACGAAGGTCGGTGTGGCGATGACGTTCATGTGGACGACGGTGTCGACGCCCGCGGACTCGATGACCCGCGAGATCATCGGGTTGCGGATGTCCGCCCGGACGAACTCGACCCCGCCGACGTCGTGCGGCGGTGGGATGACGTCGACGCCGACGACGTGCTCGACCCCGGGCTCGGTGGCGATCCGGCGCGCGAGGAGGCCGCCGAGGTACCGGGACACCCCGGTCACCAGCACGACCCGCGCCATCGCAGCTCCTCCCACGTCGCTCCGTCGGGTCCGACACTACCGAGTCCGTCGGTGGAGCCCGAGCCCCGACCGGTGTGAGGTGTCCCGGACACGACAAAGGCCCCCGGCATCGGCCGGGGACCTTCGGCGGTCAGAGGTGACGCGTCGTCACTTCTTGTTGCGACGCTGGTGACGCGTCTTGCGCAGCAGCTTGCGGTGCTTCTTCTTCGCCATCCGCTTGCGGCGCTTCTTGATGACAGAACCCATGGGTGTTCCTCACGGTGGTACTGGGGGTACGGCGGCCCACCCTACCGGCGGGCCGGTGTCGGCCCCAAACCCGGGGCCGACGGACCCGGCGAACGCGAGGGGCGGCCCGCCGTCGTGGGGGGGCGCCCCCCGGCGACGTGGGTGGCGTCGGATCAGGCGGTGTCGACGAAGGAGCTGCGGAGGTAGGTGTGCACCTCGTCCTCCGGGACGCGGAACGACCGACCGACCCGGATCGCCGGCAGCTCGCCGGCGTGGACCATGCGGTAGACCGTCATCTTCGAGACGCGCATGATCGTGGCGACCTCGGCGACGGTGAGGAACCGCACCTCGCCGAGCTGACGCTCCGTGGACATCGTGACCTCGATCTTCTGCTCGCCGCAGCGCCGGAACACCCCGGCTTGGCTCCCTGCGTCGTGCTGTCGCAACCATAGGGGCAGTTGTGACCACTGTGAAGGCCAACGGATCGAAATTCCTCCGAATGTCCAGCCGACACGCCGAACGGACGGCGGCGAATCCGGCGTGTCGGCGCCGATCGGCCGACGGCCCCTCGGGCGTCCGTCCTCACTCGAACCAGGGGTCGAGGCCGTGCAGCGGGAAGACGGCCTGCCGGGTGGCGAACACGGCCCGGTCGAGCGGGCTGTCCGGGTTGTGGCCCATTCCCCACGGCTGCACCCAGATCGGGAGCCGGTCGGCCGGCAGGTCGCCCATCCGGCGTGGTCCGGGCCGGCCGAGAAGGTGCTCGACGTGGTCGCGCCACTCCTGCGGCACCTCGGCCCGGGCGTCGACGGGGCGGTGCGCCGCGATGGCGGTGAGGTGGGTCCAGGAGCGCGGCACGACGTCGACGAGCTCGTAGCCTCCGCCGCCGAGGGCGACCCACCGGCCGCCGGTCACCTCGTGCGCCAGCGAGTGCAGCTCGTCGTGGGCGCGGCGCTGGGCGTCGACGGTGATGGCGAGGTGCGCGAGGGGGTCCTCGAGGTGGGTGTCGCAGCCGTGCTGGGTGACCAGCACCTCGGGCCGGAAGGCGCGCACGAGGTGGGGCACGACGGCGTCGATGGCGCGCAGCCACGACGCGTCCGTCGTCCCCGGTGGCAGCGCGACGTTCGCGACCGTCCCGCGGGCGTCCGGGCCACCCACGTCGCCGGGCCACCCGGTGCCCGGGAAGAGGTGCTGGCCGCTCTCGTGGAGCGAGATCGTCATCACCCGGGGGTCGTTCCAGAACATCCGCTCCACGCCGTCGCCGTGGTGGACGTCGATGTCGACGTACGCGACCCGTTCGGCCCCGTGGTCGAGGAGCCACTGGATGCCGACCGAGATGTCGTTGTAGATGCAGAAGCCGCTCGCGTGCGTGCGCATCGCGTGGTGGAGCCCACCGCAGTAGTTGACGCCGTGCTCGGCCTCGCCCTCCCACACCCGCCGGCACATCTCGACGGTGCCCTGGACGATGCGCGCCGAGGCCTCGTGCATCCCCCGGAAGGCGGGGTCGTCGTCGGTGCCGAGCCCGCGGTGCACGTCGGCCCGGGACGGGTCGAGGGAGGCGGCCTTGACCGCCTCGACGTACGCCGGGTCGTGGACCGTCGTCAGGAGGTGGTCGTCGGCGACCTCGGTGCTCACGAGGTCGACGTGGTCGAGGACGCCGAGGGAGCGGGCCAGCCGGGTCGTGAGGTCGAGCCGCACGGGGTTCATCGGGTGGTCGGGTCCGAAGTCGTAGGCGGTGAACACGTCGTCCCAGATGACGCTCGTCCGCGGGCCCATGACTGCACGCTACTCGGTGGTCGGTCCGTGGCAGGCTGGACCCGCACCGACCCGCACCGACCCCCGCCGACCGGAGGAGCGACCCCCATGGGCAAGAGCGCGCGCGACGACGAGGTCCTCGTCATCGGGCTCGGCCGCTTCGGCGCCGCCGCCGCCCTCGAGCTGCGACGGCTCGGCCACAAGGTCACCGCCATCGAGAAGGACGGCTTCCTCGCCGAGAAGTTCCTCGGACGCATCAGCCAGGTCGTCCACGGCGACGCGAGCGACGTCGGCGTGATCCGGGACGCGAAGGCGCAGCGGTTCGGCATCGCCGTCGTCGCCATCGGCTCCTCGGTCGAGGCGTCCGTCCTCGCCGCGGCCAACCTCGTCGACGCCGGCGTCCCGGCCATCTGGGCCAAGGCGCTCTCCCCCGAGCACGCGCGCATCCTCGACCGGATCGGGGTGCACCACATCGTCCGTCCCGAGGCCGACACGGGCCGGCGGGTCGCGCACCTCGTCGGTGGCCGGATGCAGGACTACATCGAGTTCGACGACGGCTTCGCGATCGTCAAGATGCGTCCCCCGACCGAGACGATCGGCTTCACGCTCGAGCAGAGTGCGGTCCGCAGCAAGTACGGCGTCACCGTCGTCGGCGTGAAGTCGCCCGGCGAGGACTTCACCTACGCCGTGCCGTCGACCAAGGTCTCCGCGCACGACGTGCTCATCGTCAGCGGCCCGACGACCCTCATCGAGCGGCTCGCGGCCCGCCCGTAGCGGGAGCCGGCCCGGGCCTCAGAGGCTCGGGATGCCGCCGCGGTCGCCACCGAGCGGGAGGGTCATCGCGATCTCCTCCTCGCCGTCGTCCTCGGAGACGACGCGCATCGGCCGGCGCATCCCGGTGGGCCGGAAGCCGAACCCGCTCGCGAAGGCGACGGCCCGGCCGTTGTCGGTGCCGACCCAGTAGTACAGCTGGGTGCGACCCTGCTCGGCCGCGACCCGGGCGCCGGCCTGGACCAGGGCCGCCGCGACGCCGGTGCCGCGGGCCTCGGAGCGCACGAAGAGGCCGAAGAGCTGGGCGGCGTCGGGCTTCTCGTCGCTGACCGAGCCGACGCTCGCGATGCCGAGGGTCTCGCCGTCGCGCTCGGCGAGCAGCCGGGTCGAGCGTTCCATCCGGGCCCGCCAGAACTCCTCCGGCTCGGCCTCCTCGTCGGCGTACGACGCGACGAAGGCGTCGGGCGACTCCTGGAGCGCCGTGAGCCGCATCGACCGGTACTGCTCCCACTCCTCGACGCCCAGCGGACGCACCGTGATGTCGCTCATGGCACGTCACTCTCCCACGACACCCACCGGGTCCGGCAACCGGGCAGGTGAACAGCCGGTGCCGGAGAGGGCTGCTCACGTGAGGTCGAGGGCCATCCGTTCCTCGACGCAGGTGGGGTCCCAGGGCATCACGCCGGTCTCGCCGGTCAGGACGAAGCCCCGGCGGAGGTAGAAGCGCAGGGCCCGGGTGTTCTCGCGGGCGACGTCGAGGACGACCCGGGTGCGCCCCTCCGCCTGCGCGTGCGCCACGGCGGCGTCGACGACGTCGGCGGCGATCCCGCTCCCCCGGCTGCCCCCGGACACCCACATCCCCACGAGGCACGCCTCGTGCCCGGGCTGGTCTCCGCCGTGCCAGAGCCCGGCGGTGCCCACGGGACGGTCGAGGTCCCACGCGAGCCAGGTCGCCGGCCCGCTCGCCGCGTACGCACGCCAGTCGTCGTCGCTCCGGGCGGCCGCCTCGGCGTACGTCGTCCAGAACGCGCGGGGACTGTCGATGAGCGCGGCCAGCCGGACGGCCCGGTAGTCGCGCCACGTGCCCTCGGTGAGCCGCTCCACGCGCAGGCCGGGGTGCAGGCCCGGGACCGCCTCAGCCACCGGCGAGCTCGCGGCTGCGGGTCGCGGCGGCCTCCATCGCGCTGATGAACGCGGCGCGCACCTTGTGGTCGTCCATGACGCGCAGGGCGGCCGCGGTCGTGCCACCCGGCGAGGTGACCTGCTCGCGCAGGACGGTCGGGTGCTGCCCGGTCTCCTTGATCATCGTCGCGGCGCCGTAGAGGGTCTGCACGACGAGCTCGGTGGCGGTGGCGCGCGGCATCCCGAGGACGACGCCGGCCTCGATCATCGCCTCGACGACGTAGAAGATGTAGGCCGGCCCGCTGCCGGAGATCGCCGTCACGGCGTCCTGCATCTTCTCCGGCACCTCGACGACCTTGCCGGTGGCGGCGAGCAGCTCCCGGGCCTCGGTGAGGTGCTGCGGCTCGCAGTGCGCGCCGCCGGAGACCGCGGCCATCCCCTGGTCGACGAGTGCCGGGGTGTTCGGCATCACGCGGACGACCGAACGGCCCTCCGGCAGAAGGGACTCCACGAACGCGGTCGTGATGCCGGCGGCGAGGCTGACGACGAGGTTGCCGTGCTCGACGTGCGGCGCGATCTCCTCGAGGAGCGAGCCCATGTCCTGGGGCTTGACGACGAGGACGAGCGTGTCGGCCAGCGCCGCCGCCTCCGTGTTCTCGAGGACCCGGACGCCGTACCGCTCGACGAGCTCGGCGGCGCGCTCGGCCCGGCGCTCGGTGATGACGAGGGAGTCCGCCGGGCGCCCGGCGCGCAGCAGCCCCGAGAGGAGCGTCTCGCCCATGACACCGGCACCGAAGATCGCGACCGTACCCATGGGCCCGACCCTAGTGCTCAGCTGCTCCCGGCGAGCGAGCGGAGGAAGAAGCGCAGGTTCGCGGGTCGCTCGGCGAGTCGCCGGACGAGGTAGCCGTACCAGTCCTCGCCGAACGGCAGGTAGACCCGCATCTGGTGGCCGCGGTCGGCGATCCGCTTCTGCTCCGTCGAGCGCACCCCGAGGAGCATCTGGAACTCGTAGGAGTCGGCGGAGCGGCCGTGGTGGCCGGCGAGGGCCTGCCCGATCTCGACGAGCCTCGGGTCGTGGCTGGCCACCATCGGGTAGCCCTCGCCGGCCATGAGCACCTTGAGGCAGCGGACGTAGGAGAGGTCGACGTCACCGCCGTCCTGGTACGCAACCGACGCGGGCTCCTTGTAGGCGCCCTTGCACAGGCGGACCCGGCTGCCGGCGCCGGCGAGGTCGCGGCAGTCGGCCTCGGTCCGGTGGAGGTAGGCCTGCAGCACCGCTCCGACCCAGGGGAAGTCCGCACGCAGCGCGCGGACCGCCTCGAGCGTCCGGTCGGTCGTCGTGTGGTCCTCCATGTCGAGCGTGACCGTCGTGCCGACCCGGTCGGCGGCCTCGCAGATGGCGCGGGCGTTCTCGAGGGCGATGGCGTCGCCGTCGCCGGGGATCGCCTGCCCGACGGCGCTCAGCTTGACGCTCACCTCGGCGGCACCGAACCGGGCGAGGTCGGCCTCCTCGAGCGCGCCGAGCAGGGCGATGTAGGTGTCGCGGGTGCGCTCGGCCTGGGCGCGGTCGGTGACGTCCTCGCCGAGGTAGTCGATCGTCGCGAGCCGGTTCGTCGCCCGCAGCTCGCCGGTGACGGACACGGCCTCGGGGACGGTGTCGCCGGCGACGTAGCGCGAGACGACCGACCGGCTCACCGGTGCGGTGACGACGGCCGTGCGCACGGCGTCGGATCCGGAGAGCTGGAGCAGGGCTCCACGGAGCAGGTCGGAGGCGTCCACGACGAGCAGGCTAGCCGCAGGTCAGGGCGTGCGGCGGCGCAGGGTGAGGCTGCCCAGGACGAGGGCACCGGCGACCCACAGCACCATGACGCCGAGGCTCGGCAGCACGTCGCCGAGCGGGTCGGTGCTCGTCGCGACGTCCTTCATCGCGTCGACGGCGTAGGAGAGCGGCAGCACGTCGGAGAGCGCCGAGAGCACGCCGGGCATCCGGTCGCGGGGCATGAGCAGCCCGCAGAGGAGGAACTGCGGGAGGATGAACGCCGGCATGAACTGCACGGCCTGGAACTCGGTGCGCGCGAACCCGCTCGCCAGCAGGCCGAGCGCCGTGCCGAGCAGCGCGTCGAGGACGGCGATGACGACGAGCAGCCACACCGGCCCGGCGATCGACAGACCGCACACCCAGATGGCGAAGCCGCTCGCGACGAGGGCCTGGACGACGGCCATCACGCCGAAGGCCAGGGCGTAGCCGAGCATGAGGTCGCCCTTGCCGAGCGGCGTCGTGAGGAGCCGCTCGAGGGTGCCGGTCGTCCGCTCGCGCAGGGTGGCGATGCTGGTGACGATGAACATCACGACGAGCGGGAAGACGCCGAGCAGCGCGGGCCCGATCGAGTCGAAGACGTCCACCGGGCTGTCGGCGTAGACCCAGGCGAGCAGGCCGAGGAGCACGCACGGGACGACGACCATCAGCGCGACGGTGCGGTGGTCGCCCCGCAGCTGGCGCAGGATGCGGGCCGCGGTCGCGAGCGTGATGCGGACGGTCATCGCCCATCCTCCGCTGCGGCGTCGACGAGCGCGAGGAAGGCGGCTTCGGCGTCGTCGGTCCCGGTGCGCTGCAACAGGTCCGGGAGGGTGGAGTCGCTGAGGACGTGGCCCGCCCGCAACAGCACGAGGCGGTCGCAGCGCACCGCCTCGTCCATGACGTGGCTCGAGACGAGGAGGGTGCGCCCCTGACCGGCGAGGTCGCGGAAGATCTGCCACAGCTCGCGCCGCAGCACCGGGTCCAGGCCGACCGTCGGCTCGTCGAGGACGAGGACCTGCGGGTCGCCGACGAGGGTGCACGCGAGCCCGGCCCGGGACAGCTGGCCGCCGGACAGGTTCTCGACACGGGCACCGGCGTGGTCGGTGAGGTCGACCGCCTCGATGGCGCGCTCGACCGCGTCCTGGCCGGCACCGACGACCTGCGCGAAGTAGCGGACGTTGTCGCGCACCGACAGGTCGGCGTAGACGCTGGCCGCCTGGGTGAGGTAGCCGACCCGGTGGCGCAGCCCCGGGGAGCCCGCCGGCTCGCCGAGGACGGTGACCGTGCCGCCGGCGACGACCTGCACCCCGACGACCGCACGCATCAGCGTCGACTTGCCGCCGCCGCTCGGGCCGAGCAGCCCGACGACCTGCCCCTCCGGTACGGCGAGCGAGAGGTCGGGCAGCACCTCGCGTCCGCCCCGGACCACCCGGAGGTGCTCGACCACGATCGCGTCGGCGGCCATGCACCGACCTTGGCACCGGGCCGTCCGGAAGTCGAGGGGACGCACAGGTGACGCCCAGACTCGGTTCCTACGGTGCCGGTGTGACTCGCGAGACGGTCCCGTCCACGCGGCGCCGGGCATCCCCCCGGCACCGCGGCAGCCTCGTCGGGGCGGGGGTGCTCGGGGTGGGACTGTTCCTCACCGGCTGCAGCGGCGGAGGGTCCGGAACGGCCGGCGGTCCCGCCACGTCCGCCTCCGTGCCGTCCACGGCGTCGCCCACCGGGTCGGCTCCGGCGAGCAGCACGGCGTCCCCGTCGAGCAGCACGTCGACGCCGACGGACCACCCCCGCCGGTGCACCCTGGCCCAGCTCGACGTCGGCGCCACCGTCCCGTCGGGGGCGGGTGCGGCGGGCAGCACCGCGCTGCTGCTCACCTTCCGCGACACCGCCGACGTCGCCTGCGTGCTCGACGGTTTCCCCGGCGTCTCGTTCGTGGGTGGCGGCGACGGGACCCAGCTCGGGGTGTCGGCCCGACGCACCGGCGCCGCACAGACGGTCACGCTCGAGCCGGGCCGGACGACGACGGCGCTCGTGCGGGTCGCCGACGCCGGCAGCTACCCCGAGACGTCCTGCGACCCGACCGCGGCCGACGGGCTGCGCGTCTACCCGCCGGGTTCGACCGAGGCGGCGTTCGTCCGGTACCCGACGAAGGCCTGCCGCGGGAGCACCGGCGACTCACCACAGCTGACCGTGGCGTCGGTGGGCACGACCGCCTGAACGCCGGTCCCGCCGGTTCAGGGCACCGGGGCCAGGTGCAGCCGCGCGAAGGCGAGCGACTCGGCGAGGTCGAGCTCGCGCTGCGCCTCGTCCGCGCGCCGCGTCGACACCTCGACGACGACGTGCCCGGCGAAGCCGCCGGTGGCCAGCTCCTCGAGGACCTCCCCGCACGGTTGGCTGCCGCGGCCGGGCACGAGGTGCTCGTCGCGCGGCGACCCCGAGCCGTCGGCGAGGTGCAGGTGGGAGAGCCGTGGCCCGAGCGAGCGCGTCATCCCGAGGGCGTCCGAGCCGGCGGTCGCGGTGTGCGACAGGTCGAGCGTGACGTGGTCGTACGGCTGCGGCACGGGGTCCCAGTGCGGGAGGTAGGCCTCCATCTCACGGGTGCGCGGGCCCGCCCGCCACGGGTACATGTTCTCGACGGCGAGCCGGATGCCGGTGTCGTGCTCGCGGACCGCGACGCCGTCGGCGAAACCGCGGGCGTAGTCGCGCTGCCACCGGAACGGCGGGTGCAGGACGACCGTGTCGGCGCCCAGCTCGAGGGCGAGCTCGACCGAGCGGTCGACCTTCTCCCACGGGTCGGTGCCCCACACCCGCTGCGTCACGAGGAGGGTCGGCGCGTGCACCGAGACGACGGCCACGCCGTGGTGCTCGGCGAGCCGGCGCAGCGCCCCGGCCTCCCGGGTCAGCGGGTCGGTCCAGACCATGACCTCGACGCCGTCGTAGCCGAGCCGGGCGGCGGTCGCGAAGGCGGAGGCGCAGCCCTCCGGGTAGACCGAGGCCGTCGAGAGCGCCACCCGCGCGGCGGGGGTCCGGGGCCGACGGGCCGGCACGCTCACCCCATCCGGTCGAGGTGCCGCAGCAGGATGCCCTCGCGCAGGGCCCAGGGGCAGATCTCGAGCTCGTCGAGGCCGAGGAGGTCCATGGTCGCGTCGGCGACGACGGCGCCGGCGAGCAGCTGGCGGGCGCGGGGCGCCGAGACGCCCGGGAGCCCGGCGCGCTCGCCGGCGGTCATCCCGGCGATCTCCTGGAGCGTCTCGCGCAGCCGGTCGCGGGGGAGGACGCGCCGCTCGTACATCCCCTCCGAGCTCGGGGCCGCCCCGCACACGCGGGCGAGGGAGCGCATCGTCTTGCTCGTGCCGACGGCGAGGTCCGGGGGACCGGCCTTGGCGAGGGGCCGCAGCTCGGCGGCGATGGTGGCCCGGACGCGGCGCCTGGCCTCGCGCACCTCGTCGGCCGACGGCGGGTCACCGCGGAGCAGGTCGCGGGTCACCCGGCCGGCGCCGAGGGGCATCGAGATCGCGACGTCGGGCTCCTCGTCCATCCCCATCGCGAGCTCGAGGCTGCCGCCGCCGATGTCCGCGACGAGCAGGGTGCCGGCCGACCACCCGAACCAGCGGCGCACCGCGAGGAAGGTGAGCCGGGCCTCATCCTCCCCGGTGAGGACGTCGAGCCGGACGCCGGTGCGCTCGGCGACGTGGTCGAGCACGGCGGTGCCGTTGGGGGCCTCGCGGATGGCGCTGGTGACGAAGCCGCGCAGGTCCTCGACCCCCTGGTCCTCGGCGACGGTGAGGCACTCGGCGACGAACTCGGTGAGGCGGTCGCGGCCCTCGTCGGCGATGCGGCCGTCGTCCGTCACGTGCTCGGCGAGACGCAGGTCGATCTTGTGCTTGCTCGCGGGCAGCGGCTGGGCGCCCGGGTGGGCGTCGACGACGAGGAGGTGGACGGTGTTCGATCCGACGTCGACGACCCCGAGGCGCATGGGGCAAACGTAGTCGCTGCGGCGTGGGGCGGCCCCACCGCGGCCGCGGGCGTGCATAGGGTGGGCGGGTGCCCGAAGCGTCCCTCGACATCCCCCGCACCTGGGCCGAGTTCGTCGACCCGGCCGACCCGGGCCAGCGCTTCCGCGTCGACCTCACGTGGCTCACCTCGAGCTGGACGTGCATCTACGGGGCCGGGTGCCGGGGCATCTACGCCGACCGCCCCGACGACGGCTGCTGCACGCTCGGCGCGCACTTCACCGACGACGACGACCTCGAGCGGGTCCGCCGGGTCGTCGCCGAGCTCGGCGAGGACGAGTGGCAGCACCATCCCGGACTCGGGAAGCGCGGCGACAAGGACCCGTCGCGGCGCTCGGCCTGGACCGAGGTCGACGAGGACGGCGACCGCAAGACCAAGGTCGTCGACGGCGCGTGCATCTTCCTCAACCGGCCGGGGTTCCCGGCGGGCGCCGGGTGCGCGCTGCACCAGCACGCCGTGCTCACCGGGCAGCCTCCCCACGAGGTGAAGCCCGACGTCTGCTGGCAGCTGCCGATCCGGCGCTCGTACCGCACGGTCGAGCAGCCGGACGAGACCTCCTACCTCGAGGTGACGATCGCCGAGTACACCCGGCGCGGCTGGGGCCCCGGCGGGCACGACCTCGACTGGTACTGCTCCTCCAACCCGGAGGCCCACGTCGGCCGCGAGCCGGTGTACCGCGGCAGCCGGGCCGAGCTGGTGACGCTGATGGGCGAGGCGGCCTACGCCGAGCTCGAGGTGCGCTGCGAGGCGCACCTCGCGGCGGTGCGGCACGCCCGCTCGGTCGGGGCCCGCAAGCTCATCCCGCTCCTCGTGCACCCGGCGACGGCCGAGGCGGGCACGATCGGTGGCCGACGCGAGAAGGTCAAGCGGCGCCGGGGCACGACCGCGCTGCCGGGGTCCGGCGACGGCGGTGTCCCGGAGGCCGGCTCGAACGAGCCCGCCCGCCCGGTGCCGGGGTCCTCGGGGTCGTCGGGGTCGTCGGGGTCGCCCCGACCGTCGGGGTCGCGCCGGTCGGGATGAGCGACGCCGCGCCGCCGCGCGTCATCCGCAGCCCGAACATCTGGGACACCCCGGAGGTCTACGAGCTGGAGAACCTGGCCTCGGACCGCGCCGGTGTCATCGACGCCGCCGTCGGTGCCCTGCACCCGCTGCGGGACGCCGTAATCGTCGACGTGGGGTGCGGCAGCGGGTTCCACCTGCCGCGGTTCGCGGAGCGTGGCGCGCGCGTCGTCGGGGTGGAGCCCCACCTGCCGCTCGTGCGGCGGGCCGCGGACCGGTTGCGGGAGCGTGGGTCCCGGGCTCGGGTCGTGGCCGGCAGCGCCGAGGCGCTGCCGTTGGCACCGGGGTCGGTCGACGTCGTCCACGCGCGGTGGGCGTACTTCTTCGGTGCCGGCTGCGAGCCGGGACTGGCCGAGCTCGCCAGGGTCGTGCGTCCGGGGGGTGTCGCGTGCCTCGTCGACAACGACGCGACCCGGTCGACCTTCGGCTCCTGGTTCTCGCGAGCCTATCCGGCATACGATCCGGTTGCGGTGCAGCGCTTCTGGGACCGGCAGGGTTTCACGACCGAGTCGTTGACCATCGCGTGGACCTTCGACCGCCGAGAGGACCTCGAGGCCGTGGTCCGCATCGAGCTGCCGCCCGGGCCCGCGGAGGCGGTGCTCGCCGAGCACGAGGGTCTGACGGTCGACTACGCGGTCGCCCTCCGCTGGCGCCGCTACTGAGGTCCGCGAGCGAGGAGTGGGCGGCGCCACTCAGTGCCGTCGGTCGGTGAAGCGCCAGTAGTAGCCGTCGGGGTCGGTGAGGCGGAGGTCGGTCAGCCCCCACGGCCGGAGGGTGAGGTCGTCGGCGAGCTCGATGCCCGCCCCCACGATGGTGTCGCGCGTCGTCCGGACGTCGTCGACCTCGACGACGAGCTCCGCCCCGGCGGGGACCGCCCGCAGCTCTCGCGACACCGGGTCGGACTCGGCCGCGCCGAGCCTGATGTCGCCCAAGCGCAGGCTCGCGTACCGCGGCGGGCCCGCACTGCGGCCGACGACCTCGAACCCCAGGCGCTCGTAGAAGTCGACGGTCACGTCGAGGTCGGCCGGGAAGATCTCCAGACGCAGGGTCGGCTCCACGCTCCCAGTCTGTCCGACGACCGGGGCGTTCAGAACGGGGGCCGGGTGGGCGCCGCGGGTCGCGCGTCGGCGCGTGGTGGATGGAGCCCTGTGACGTGGACGGGGTGCGGTGGCCGGCGGACCTCGACACGGCAGGTGCTGGGCAGGGGGTCGCGTCCGCCGAGGGTGTGCTCGATGGTGAACTCGAGGGTCGAGTGGGGTGCGTCGGGGTCGACGAGGCTGGGTCTGGGGGGT
>NZ_DAOLAC010000016.1:0-18535 GCF_035325325.1 Phycicoccus sp.
TCCCCGCCGCCGACGCACCCATCAACAACGGCAACATCACCCTCGGCTACTACGACGACGACCTCCCCCAGTCGATCGCACAGGGAACCACAACCACGACGTTCACTCTCGACGCCGACAGCCGCCGCTCAGTCCAGACCACCACCGACCCGAGCGGCACCAGCACCACGACCCGCCGCTACACCGACGGCAGCGACAACCCCGCCTGGAGCGACACCACGACCAGCGCGGGCACCACCACTGCCCGGTACGCCGAATCCATCGGCGGCGACCTCTCCGTCACGATTGACGACACCACTGGCGCCACAAGCCGCGGCGACGCCTCACTCTCCCTCGCCAACACCCACGGCGACGTCGTCACCACCGTCACGGTCCCCGCCACCGACGCCAGCACCACGCCAGCCACCACCGTCACCGGCTGGGCCACCTACGACGAGTACGGCAACACCACCGCCGCCGACCCCGTCGACGGACCTCTCGGCTACGGCTGGCTCGGCGCCAAACAACGCTCCACCACCACCTCCACGGCAGGTCTCACCCTAATGGGCGTGCGGCTCTACATGTCCCAGCGCGGTTTGTTCACCTCGATCGACCCCGTTGCTGGTGGCAATGACTTTTCTCTTGGATACCCCGCCGATCCAATTAATCGATCGGATATCAGTGGAAGGTTCTGGGGCAGTAAGCGCCTCGCGAGTTGGTGGTCGGCGGGCAAGAGGAGGGCCAAGGCGGCGTATCGATGGGCGTCGCAGTACGATTACGGGACAGCAGCGGCAGGCGTGGTAAACACCGGTTGGGCTGCGTTCAAGATTTACAAAGGGATTAGGCTAGCCAAGGCGACGCCATGGTGTGCCGCTTATGGCGGACCTTGGGGTGGAGCGGCCTGCGGCGGCGCGGCCGTCTACCAGTTGGGGACCGGTGGATTGAAGGCATATCGTGGCTTCCGCCAGCTGCATGCGTTCTACAAGAAGCCGCGCTGTTATTCACGCTGCGGATTCCGAGGGCAGGCCAGTCGATTCGCTCGTGGAGTGCTTCCGAACTTTGCTGGGCATTGGGCAGACAAGTATGGATGGTTGCCGTGAATCGCCCGCACCGAGTAGGCAATGGGTATAATAGTGGAGTGGTAGTCAGAACATGGGCCGTTCGGTTGGCGTTAGTCGCCGTGTTGGTTCTGTTTGCGAGCGGCTTGGTGCTTGCTTCATCATTCGTTGTAGACTATCCCCAATGGGTAGTGGTTTCGTCCTTGCTGGTCGGTGCAATGGCAGCAGCGCTCGTGGCCCTATCCGCTTGGCGCTTCGGCCGGGCGGAAGGAGAATCGCGGGTGAGGGCTGCGCGAGGAGCGGCTGCTTCGCTTCTGCGTTTCATTCGGGATTTTCTTTAATGGCGGCCTGAAGCGTCGGGACTTTCGTTCCGCCCTCATACGGGCTGCTCCTGCGGGGTGAAGGCAGCGTAGTGGGCTTGCTCGTGCTCTGCCGGGGTGCGCATCTCGAGGGTGCTGTGCAGGCGTCGATTGTTCCGCCAGTCGACCCAGCCGGCGGTGGCGTACCCGACGTCGGCCAGGGTCTTGTAGGGGCCGTGGTGGAAGACCTGGGTGCGGACGCACTCGGTCTTGTACACGCCGATGATCGACTCCATGAGTCCGTTCGGGGTGGGCGGTGAACTCCCGGTGAGCAGATCACCCGCGCGGGTACCGTCACGGCGCGGGGCCGTGGTGCGCACTCCCTTGCCGCGTCGGATGCCGTTCCGGCCCAACGCGCGCATCAGCCGGTCGGTGGTGTTGTAGGACACCTTCAGGCCTTGGCGGCGCAGGTGTGCGGTCATCTTCCGGCGTCCGTGCAACCCTTCCGGGATACTTGCCGTGGTGATGATCGCGTCCATCACGATCGCGTCGGCGTGGGTGCGGGCGGCGCCCGGTCGCGCTTGGCGCCACGCCAGGTACGTTCGTGCGGCGACCTGGCAGCCCTGCTCGGACAGGACCCGACAGATCGACTCGACCGCATGGCCCTCGGCGCGCTGGGCGTCGACGAGGGCCACGATCGGCGGTTTCGGGAGTCGAGCTCTCCCACGAAGAAAGTCGTGGCCACCTTCAGGATCGCGTTGTCCTCTTCGAGGCGGCGCACCTTGGCCTTGAGGGCCTTGATCTCGGCCTGCTCGGCCGACGTGGTCCCCGCCCGGGTCCCCGCGTCGACCTCGGCATCGACCACCCACCCGCGAACGGTCTCCCGACCCAGGCCGAGCTGCTTGGCCACCGCCGCGGCGGCTGCCGTCACCGACGCATACTCCTGCTGATGCCCGGTGACCATCCGCACCGCCCGGGCCTTCACCTCGGGGCTGATCTTCTTGGGCATGTTCCGTCCTCTCTGACTCACACAGAGGCGGCATCAAACCCCCCGACGCTTCAGGATCGCAGGAGGCCTTGCCCTCTCGGGTGGGCTGTTCGGTCATGTTGGTGACCCACAGGGCGTTAGCCCGGCTGGGGGCGAAGTCGCCGCTTGACCAGGTCGGCCGCGAACGTCTCCGGTTTGACGGCTGACCCGTCGCCTGCGACCCGGTAGCCCCGACAGGCCGGCCCGGCGCACCAGCAGCTCGATCTCGCCGTGCGCTTCCACGACGCCGTGCCCGAGGACGAACTCGGCCCTCGCCCGGCTGGGCCCCGTAGGTGCCGCGGGAGACGGCGTGGAGCGCACAGATCGTCTCGCTTAGATGCGCGTGACGCACCGCCCGTGCCTAGGGCGGCCGGTCGCGCCACTCGTAGTGCCCCGACTCAGCGACCCTCAGGAAGCGGCAGCACAGCTGCACCGGGTGCCCCGCACCAGCCATCTTGCCGGTAGCCGCGTACCGGCATCTGGGGGCACTGGCGGCTTAAGGATCTCCATGGCCTGGTTCGCGGCGGCCAGCTCGGTCAACAACGCGGGATCTTCCGGTTGGCCGCCGCCGCCCGCTCGCCCTTCTCACCCGCTCCTAACTCGGTTCAACGCCGCGGTCGATTCGGCCCTGGCGAGGCCAGGTCTAGGTGGTGTGGTCACCGATCTCCAAGTCGCGAGCGATGTCGGCGACCCTGAGTTGAGTCCGCCAAGGTGGTGTACGAGCAGCCGGTGACCGTGTCGCTACCGATGTGAGCGGCGGTCACCGGGTGATTCTTCGAGAGATCTTCCACAACCCACTCGAAGAGGAGCACCACGATGACCGCTTCCAGGCAAGTACCTGAAGCAAGGGGCCGCTGGGGTGGGCGCTGGCTCCCTCGCGTACTTGGGTGCCCGGGCCATCCCACGAGCGCACGAGACTCGTTATCGAGAGAAGAACAGGTATCGAGTGTATGAAATGATGTACCGTTCACCCAGAGGCAGATGGCACACTTACAAGTACGGGATTAGCTCCACGGGATCCGCCCGACCTGAATCTCAAATCGACGGATGCACGAAGCATATGCGAACTGCCTGCACGTTCAAATGGAAGGGTGGAAGCTATCGCGGCTACTACCGGGCCCGCAAAGTGGAGTACGGCTATATTCGAGGTTATCGTATGCGCTACGGGCACTGCCCAATCGGGCAGCTTTGGTCTTGCAAATAGGAGCCGTCTTGGCAACGTTTGACCCGATCTTCTCCAATCAAGGGCGGAGTCGTGAAATTGCTTTGCTTCGCGACCGCTGGGGTGCGCTGTTTAGCAATGATAGGCCCCTTTGGCTCGATTGGATAAGCTTGTCAATGGGTGAGGGCGCCAGTTTCCTTCTAACGTGGCGCCTAGAGAATGGCTCGGGACGTTCTGATACGGCAGAATTTGAGGCCGGGCCGGGGCGATCCTTTGATCTGCGAGTTCGAGAAAACCCCGAATGGTATGCCCGTTTCTCCACTGCGACGGAAGTGACCTCTAGCCATGTCGCGACTGTTCAAAGTGTTCTGGATGACTTTGCCGGGGCAATAGGTGCGGTCCCGCCTCCGCGTCTAAGGCGGACAAGGAAAGAGTCGGCAGATTCGTCCGCGAACGCCGCCTTGAACGTCCACAAGTTGAAAACGCTTTGGCAGTCCTTGCCGCCCACGGGCGCTGAGGTTGAAGATCTTGGCCGTCACCTATGCGCGATGCTTAACGTTCGCGACGAGTCCGTAGCGCGGGCCTATTCGCGCCTTCTTGTGACGCCTGCGGCTGTGCGGCATGCACTCCGGCGGCGCCTTTTCGAGGCAGGCGCGAATGGCTCGCCGGACGGGACCGATGCCACCGATACCTGTGGCCCATCAGGCTCGATCGACGATGAGCGTCTCTGGCAACTCCTGCAGTCGTATGCAAATATCGAAAGCGTCGGGTGCCAAGAAACTCTAAATCTTGATGAGCATGCTCGTCGAAATCTCGAACGGGTCAGAAACGTCCTTGATCTCGACTGAAGGGATCGACCGCACGGAGCGACAGTTGGCGGTAGGACGGTTCGGCACGGTTAAGGCCGGCTACCCTGAGATGCTCGGCGCGAGGCGGGTCAACCGGGCGCCCAAGAGAGGAGACCTGGGAGCCACGCGGTGGATCGACCGCAGGGCCCCTCTCCGTTTATTGGGAAGGGAGCGCTGGCCAGCGCGTCAAGCGAGCCAACGTGGCCGTGCCGCGACGCGTCCGCTGACCGAGCCGGCCGCCCGGCAGCCCCCTGCCAGCCAGACTCCCACGACTTGGGCCAGCGCCAGTTCGCTATCGGGGAGAATCGTTCCGTGGCCGAGTACTTGGACAGCAGACCATCACTTTGCGCTCCGGTGGGCAAGGATTGCGGCCGTCCTTTTGGCCGGCCTCGCCATGTTGGGCCCCGGATTGCTGTTCCTGCTTGACCCCGACTCTCATCTGTACATCCAGGTCTTCGGCACGGCGATCCTGTGCATCCTCGCGATTGCTGCCCGTCGGCCCGCGGCCACGCTCAACTCGGGCCCATTGCGGTATGGCGATCGCGCACGATCTGGGACGCTCTGATCCCGTTAGTGTTCCCGTTCTACCTAGGTGGAGAAGCCGCGGACCGCGGATTTGTACCGTGGTGGCTTGCATGGCCCCTGTGGGCGGCCGCTGCAGCAGTCCAGGTGGGGATCTGGCCGATAGAGCGCCGTCGTGCGGCAACTAATGAACCAACACCATCTCGTGAGCTCAAGTTCGGATTGCCTTGCCGTTACCGCGCAGAAGAAGCCACGCCAGGCTGCGCACTAGATGGTCACGAGGGCCGTGTGCCACTCCACTTCCATGCCGACCGTAGGAAACCGATATGGAGGCTCCTTCGCAGAGCCGTCGCCACGTTGACCGGCGCGACCAAGTTGTGCGTCCTTCCGCCGCGTAGCGACCGCATGATGCCTTGATGCAGGAGGCCGTGCGCGTGACGTCCGCTGGGATCTACCCCGACGGAGAGGACCCTTGCGTGGTGTGGTGGCCGGCTTCGCCATTGCACATTGCAATGGGTTGCGGCCAGAGGAACACTGGAATGTGGCCAGGAGCAGCGAGGCCGTCGGTCCACCCATCGCCCAGCGCCCCCCAGCGCGCTCGCCACGGCGGCGACGGGCAGCCTCGAGCGGCCCGGCAGAAGTGGCAGCCCCGCAACTAGCGGCGATGCTCCACACCGCGCGCGTGAAGGCATTCCTCGGCCGGCTCCCCGACGCCGCGGCCGAAGGGGACGTTCCAGCCGATCCGGCCTTGGCCGCGCTAATCGATCACACCGCAGCGATGTACGCCCAGGCGATTACCGACTCGACGAGGGCGGCCTACGCCCGTCGCTGGACTCTATTCGAGGAGTGGTGCGCGACCCAGGAGCTGGCGTCGCTGCCGGCGGCACCGGAGGCGGTCATGCTCTATCTGACGACGACCGTGGGGACCAAGGCCTACTCACTGCCGACGATCCGCGGCTGGGTGGCAGCCATCAACCGAGTGCACATCGAGGCCGGCCTGCCGGCCCCCGGCATGGATCCAGGAGTCACCCTGTTGATGCGAGGGCTGAGCCGAAGCCAGCGACCCCGGCCTCCTCATCCGTCGATGTCCGCGCTGAAGATCGCTGAAGTCCGAACGGTGTGCGAGCTTCTCGATCGCCATGCGCGGCGTCCCATCGACCTGCGGGACCGGGCGGTATTGGCGTTGCACCGCGTAGGGCTCGGTGATGGTGAGATCGCGCGCCTTCGTCTCCAGGACGTCGAGATCGGGTCGGCTCGTGCCCTTGTCACCGTCCGGGCCACCGAACGCACCCCACCCCGTGAAGTGATCCTCCGACACGGACCCAAGACCGGCCCCGACCCACTGGAGGCTCTCACCCAGTTCGTCGAACTCCGCGGCACCGAGCCCGGCCATCTCTTTGTCAGCTCGGCGGCGCACCGTCACCAGCGTCCGCTCTCGGCCAAGGGAATCTACTCCATCCGCCACTCACGAAGCGGGGCTCTCTCCTCTCATCCGGAGAGTCCTGAGCTCGACGAAGTGATCGACGTTCTCGGTCGCGACGACAGCGAGGTGCTGCGTGACAAGGCGCTGATTCTGCTCGGCTTCGCGGGAGCCTTTCGTCGCGTCGATCTCGTCCGGCTCCGGTGGTCCGACATCACCCTGAAATCGAATGGCCTGCTCGTGCTCGTCCGTCACTCCAAGACCGACCAAGCCGGCCGCGGACGGAGCGTCGGCATCCCTCGCGGCCAGAGCGAGGTCACCTGCCCGGTGCGGGCCGTTCTCGCCTGGCGAGGCCGCTGCGAACAACGCTTTGGCGCCGACCGCTTGTCGGACCTGCCATGCTTCGTTCGGGTCGGGCGGTCGGGACGGCTGGGTACGGACCCCCTCACCCCGGAAGCGCTCGCCTACCTCGTCCGGCGACGAGCCGAGCAAGCTGGCCTCGAGGGAAGATGGGGAGGGCGCAGCCTACGCGCCGGGTTCATCAGCACCGCCGCCGACCTGGACATCCCCCTTCACAAGATCGCCCGCCAGAGTGGCCATGCCACCCTCGACAGCCTGATCCGGTACATCCGCGCCGACGATCCCTTCCGCGCCAACCCGGCCGACAGGCTCGGCTTGTAGCCATGACGACCCGGTCCGACCTGGCAGCCCGCGGCGCATCCACCCGCAGGCTCCGCGCCGCAGACCGCGAGTGGCGCCGACTGGAGGAGTTCTGCGGACCCCTCGGCCTGAGCCTGACCGAGGAGTCCGTCGTGCTCTACCTGACCCATACACACCTGACCCGCTCAACCACCGGACGAACAGCCCGCACCACCCTTCAACTCCTCGACCTGGCCGCCATCACGCGCGGTACGACCCCGTGGAGTCGAAGCCCCGACGTGGGGCGGTTCCTGCAGGGTCTGCACGTGCAAGCCCCGCTTGGTGGCTCCCCCCGAGCCGACCCCCTCTACCCGGAACTGGTGCGCGCCCTGGTGGACGCCACTATGCGCCCGACCCACGACCAGCTCAGAAACCGGGCAGCAGTCCTTCTAGCCCACACGACCGGGCTACCCAACACTGTTCTTGCAGAACTGCGGTGGCGAGATCTCTCCTTCAGCCGCTCAGGCGTCGAGATTCACGTCCGTGACCACTGGTACACCCACCTGCGAAATCTCATGCTGCACCTCCACCAGGACCCCGACACCCGCATCTGTCCCCTCAATGCCCTCCGCGTCCTACGGCGCGCCGATGCCGCCGGCGACGATCTCGTGCTCGGATCAGAGACCGGCAAATGCCACGTCTCTCGCCTCGGACTCGCAACGCGGCAACTGCCCTACCAACCCCACCCGACTGCGAAGTCCAAAGCCCGGGCGGTATCCGTGGTGTTCCAGCTGACCCAGCCCGGACCTCAGCAGATCCGTGACCGCGCCATCATCCTGACAAGCTACGGCGCCGCGCTGCGCGGTCGTGAAGCCCTTGCGCTGAGACAGTGCGACGTCGAGGACCTCCCGAACGGACTCCTCCTGCGGGTAGCGGGAAGAAGGCGAGCGGTCGGGCTACCGACTGCAGAGAATCCCCTCTACTGCCCCCGAGAGGCGTGGCGGGACTGGCTGGGCAGACTGGATCCACGCCAATGCCACGCCGACCAGCGGGCATTCCTCCAGGTCTCCGCCTCAGCCGTGTGGAACCTCCCCCTATCACCGATGGGGCTGAACTACCTGATCCATCAGCGCTGCGGCCAGGCGCGCCTCAAGGGCCACTACACGTTCACCAGCCTTCGCGTCGGATTCATCCGCAACAGCATCCGAAACGACGCCCAAGCACACCGCATCGCCAGCGCCGCCGACCTCACATCCCTACTGAGCGTCGAGCGCCACGCCGTCCGAGAGACGATCCTGTCCGACAACGTCGCTGGCATCATCGGCCTTTGAGCACACGCGGGGCGCCGCCGAGCTCGAGGTTCTGGCGGGGGGCAAACCGTAGATCCGCGCGCCGAACCGGCACCTGGTTATGCCCCAGTTCTGCCCAAAGGGTCCCGGTATGAGCATGATGTTGAGCCAAAACTGCAGGTCAAAGGCTCGTAGGTCGTGGTCGGGGTGACAGGATTTGAACCTGCGACCTCTTCGTCCCGAACGAAGCGCGCTACCAAGCTGCGCCACACCCCGTGGCATGTCGCCGAGGCCTGACGGCCGCAGCGACACCCGAGGATAGCCGACCACCCTCGGCCACCCGAAATCGGTCCGTCCGCGGAGCGAGGACGCCTCAGGCGGCGGCGTCCGCGTCCTGCGCGACGAGGGTGAGCAGGGTCGCCTCCGGCCGGCAGGCGAAGCGCACCGGCGCGTAGGGCGAGGTGCCCAGGCCGGCCGACACGTGCAGCCACGCGGCGTCGTGCGGGGCGTCCGACGAGGGCCGCACCGGCCCGCCATCGCGCCGGGACCCGGCGCCGTCCCACCAGCGGGAGACCCCCTTGGCGCGCGAGGTATCGAGGTCGCAGTTGGTCACGAGCGCACCCCAGAGCGGCACCGCGAGCTGGCCGCCGTGGGTGTGCCCGGCGAGGACGAGACCGGCGCCGTCGGACACCATCGCGTCGAGCACCCGCTGGTACGGCGCGTGGACCAACCCCATCGTCAGCGCCACGTCGTCGCGGGCCGGGCCGGCCACCTCGTGGTAGCGGTCGTAGTCGACGTGCGGGTCGTTGACGCCGACGAGCTCGACCCGGTGCTCACCCATGCCGACCACCGTGCGGTCGTTGTTGAGGTCGGCCCAGCCGCCCGCGCGCAACCCGTCGACGAGCTCACCGACCGGCAGGTCGCTGCGCTTCTTCGGGGCCTTCGCGTAGTCCGGCGTGAGGTAGCGCGCCGGGTTCTTGGGCATCGGCCCGAAGTAGTCGTTCGAGCCGAGGACGAACGCCCCGGGGAACTCCATCAGGGGCTCCATCGCCCGCAGCAGCGGTGGGACCGCCTCGACGTGCGCGAGGTTGTCGCCGGAGTTGACGACGAAGTCCGGGCGCAGCGCGGCGAGCGAGCGGACCCACTCGATCTTCTTCCGCTGCCCCGGCGTGAGGTGCAGGTCGGACACCTGGAGGATGCGCGCCGGGGCCGACCCGGCGGGGAGCACCGGCACCGCGAACCGACGCAGCGTGAACCACGTCCGCTCGACGAGGGCGGCGTAGGCCACCGCGGCGGCTCCGGCGCCGACGAGCCCGCCGACGGCGCGCAGGGCGGTTCGGGTGGTGTCCTCCATCGGGCCATCCTCGCAAACGACCCGGCCCGGCGAGGAATCCCGGGTGCTCGGGCTGCGCGCCGGGTGGGAGACTGGCCGCATGAACGCCACGAGCCTCAAGGCGCAGCTCCAGAGCGACCTGCACGACGCGATGAGGGCGCGCGACACCGTCCGCTCCTCCACCCTGCGGATGGCCCTCACCGCCGTGACGACCGCCGAGGTGGCCGGCGACGAGGCCCGTGAGCTCGACGACGACGAGGTGCTCAAGGTCGTCGCCAAGGAGGCCAAGAAGCGCCGTGAGGCCTCCACCGCCTACCGCGAGGCGGGGCGCCCGGAGCTCGCCGACACCGAGGACGCCGAGCTCGCCGTCCTCGAGACCTACCTGCCCGCCCAGCTCGGCGACGACGAGCTGCGGGCCATCGTCGAGCGGGCCGTGGCGTCCACCGGTGCGTCCGGCATGGCCGACATGGGCCGGGTCATGAAGGCCGCCCAGGGCGAGGTCGCCGGCCGCGCCGAGGGCGGGCGGGTCGCCGGCCTCGTCAGGGCGGTCCTCTCCGGGCGCTGACCTCAGCCGTTGGGCGGTGGCGGGAGGACGACGCCGCCCCCGCCGCCGCCACGGCCGCGTCCCGGCTTGGTCGGCTGGGGATCCGGCTGCTGCTGCTGCGCCGGGCCGGAGGAGATGAGCAGGGTCACCGTCGAGCCCGGGAGGGCGCTGCCGGACGGCGAGGTGCCGGCGACCGTGCCCTGCGGGGCGTTGCTCGCGATCGTGCTGCCGACGGTGCTCTCGAACCCGGCGTCCTTGAGGATGGCCGCCGCGCTGCCGGGGCTGCGACCGAAGACGTTCGGGAGGTCCTGGAGGTTGCCCCGCTTGGCGGCCTCGCTCGGCGCCGGGAAGTCCTTGGGGTCCATCCCGGCCGTGAGCCGCTTCATCGTCGCGGCCCACACCGGAGCGGACACCGTGCCACCGAAGACCTCGCTGAAGCAGCCGTACTTCCCGAAGCACTTGCCGTTGAGGGAGAACAGGTTGTTGTTCTTGTCGGCCACGACCACGTTGCCGATCCAGACCGCGGCGGCGAGCTGCGGGGTGTACCCGACGAACCAGCCCTGGTTGTGCTTCTCGGTGGTGCCGGTCTTGCCGGCCGCCGGGCGGGCCTCGACGTTCCAGTTGCCCTCGGCGGTGCCGCCGTTGCGCAGGGTGCCCTTGAGCAGGTAGGTGGCGGCGTTGGCGACGTCGGCGGTGATGACCTGCTTGCACGACGTCTTCGGGATCTTGATGACCTTCTTGTCGGGCGTGGTGATCGAGACGATCGGGCTCGGCTCGCAGTACTTGCCGTTCGCCGCGAGGGTCGCGTAGGCGCTCGCGAGGTCCAGCGGGGTCGTGGTGCCGGAGCCCAGCGTGGCGTCCGAGAGGCCACCGTTGATCTTCTGGCCGTCGGCGCGGTGGACGCCCATCTTGGCCATCGTGTCGAGGACGTTGCACGGGCCGACGTCGATGGTCAGCTGGGCCGCCCAGGTGTTGATCGACTTCGAGATGCCCTCGGCGAGGCTCATCATCCGGCCGCCGATGGCGTAGTCGTTCGTGACGCCCCACGGCTTGTTCGCGCCGCACGGGGCGCCCACCACCTTCGGTCCCTTGAAGAGGTACTCCTTCTTCGCGGTGGCGAACGGCACCTTGATCTTGCCGTCGAGCGGCATGCCCTGGGAGAGCGCCGTGACGAGGCCGAAGACCTTGGCCGTCGAGCCGAACTGGTACCCGTAGGGCCCGCCGCCGTAGATCTTGTCGACGTTCCAGTTGGTCTGGTTCTTCTCGAAGTCCGACGCCTGGCCCATCGCGACGACCTTGCCGGTGCCCGGCTCGACGACCGAGATGGCACCGCCGAGGTTGCTCTTGTTGCCGATCGGGACGGCCTTGGTGATCTCCTGCTGGGTGATCTTCTGCATCTCCGGGTCGAGCGTCGTCCGGATGGTCAGGCCACCCTGGTTGATCCGCTTGAGGCGCTCCTCGGGCGTCTTGCCGAGCGCCGCCAGCTGCGGCGAGTGCTGGAGGTAGGCCATGACGTAGGCGCAGAAGTACGGCTGCGAGCTGCGGTGGCAGACGCCCTTGGCCGGCGTCTTGTGGATCATCTTCTGCACCGGCAGCTTCTTGGCCGCCGCGACGTCGGCCGCCGAGGCGAAGCCGAGCTGCTGCATCCGGGTCAGGACGACGTCGCGCCGGGCCTGTGCCTGCTTGGGGTTGAGGACCGGGTTGTACGCGGTCGGCTGCTGGACGATGCCCGCGAGCAGGGCCGACTGGGCGAGGGTCAGCTTGTCGGCGTGCACCCCGAAGTAGTTGAGGGCCGCCGCCTCGACACCGTAGGCCTGGTCGCCGTAGTAGACGAGGTTGAGGTAGCTGTTGAGGATCTGGTCCTTGGTGTAGTTCTGCTCGACGTTGACGGCGTACTTGAGCTCCTGGAGCTTGCGCGCGTAGTTCTTCGCGGTCGCCGCCTGCGCCGCCTCCTTGTCGCCGGCCCGCAGCGCCTGCTCCTGGAGGGTGATCTTCACGTACTGCTGGGTGAGGGTCGAGGCGCCCTGGACGTCACCGCCCTCGAGGTTGGAGACCATGGCGCGGGTGAAGCCGCGCACGTCGAGGCCGCCGTGCTCGCGGAAGCGGGCGTCCTCGATGGCGATCTGGGCGTTCTGCATGTTCTTGGAGATCTTCGTCAACGGCACGATGATGCGGTTCTCGTCGTACGGGTTGGCGATGACGTGGTTCTTCGCGTCGACGATCTTCGACTGCTGCGCCAGCGGGGAGATGGTGAACTCGGCCGGAAGGTCGTTGAAGAAGTCGACGCCGCTCTTGGCGGCCTGGCCGCCCGCGCCGATCGCCGGCACCGCGATGCCGGCGAGGAGGAGCCCCGCGACCGTGCTCAGCACGACGAAGCCCAGCAGGAGCCTGAGCACGGCGGGGATGTTCTGGGCGCGTCCGTCCATGCGCGACAGGGTAACGCGGGCACCTTGGGATCCCGTCCGCGCGGACCGCGCGGACGCCGCCGCGCGCCGGGGTCGGGCGGTCGGGCGGACCATCGTCCGTTCGGAGGAGGGGTCGACCGTTCGGCCACCGGGGCGACCGCTTCGGACGATACCTGCAGGTCATGTATCAACTTACGGTTTCTTTACGTCCTCATCCGAGAGGGGGCTGAGGACCCCGAGTCAGCGAAACGAGGTGGACATGAGCATCACTCCCGTGACGGCCGCAGCGGCGGCCGAGGGGCAGTGGGTCACCGAGTGGGCCCCGCTGGGGAAGTGCGCGGGGAGCGACCCGGACGCGCTCTTCGTCCAGGGGAAGGCGCAGCGCGCCGCGAAGATCGTCTGCAAGGGCTGCCCGGTCGTGGCCGAGTGCCTCGCCGACGCGCTCGACAACCGCACGGAGTTCGGTGTCTGGGGAGGGATGACCGAACGCGAGCGACGCGCGCTGCTGCGCCGCCGCCCCGACGTGCGATCCTGGACGGCACTGCTGTCCACCGCGAAGGCGCGTGGCTCCGAAGGCGCCATCGCCTGACCCCCGAACCCCCCGGTGGGGCCGACCAAACCCTGCACCGCCCGTGGCACCCCCTGCAGTCGCGGGCACCGGTCGGCCCCACCGGGGCCTTTTTCGCCCGGGGACCTCGTGGTCCCGAGGGCCCGGTCAGTCCGCGCCGAGCGCGGACCCGACGGCGCGCAGGCCGTCGAGGTCGTGGATGTCGGTCGCGCCCGCCGGCACCGTCGAGACCGGCACCCCGGGGTGCGAGGCGACGAACTGCCGCACCCGGGACTCGTGCCGGGACGCGACCTCGGCGAGCGAGGCGTGCAGCCGCAGCAGCGCCGGGGTCGCACCCGCGCCCGCACCCGCCACGGCGTCGGCGTCGTCCGCCCGGTCCTCGAGCTGCTCGGCGGCCGCCATGGCCCGTGACCCGCTGAGCCCCGGCGCCGCGAGGACCTGCATCCGGTTGACCACCACGCCGGCGAGGGGCATCGACTCCGCCGCGAGGCGCTCGACGAAGTAGGCGGCCTCGCGCAGTGCGTCCCGCTCGGGCGCCGCGACGACGACGAAGGCCGTGGAGGGCTCCTTGAGCAGGGCGTAGGTGACGTCCGCGCGCTCGCGGAAGCCGCCGAACATCGTGTCGAGGGCGGCGACGAAGGTCTGCACGTCGGCCAGGAACTGGCCGCCGAGGACCTTCGAGAGCGTCGCCGCCGCGAGGTTGGCACCGACGGAGAAGACCTTGAGGTAGGCCCGCCCGCCGGCCCGCGCCGGCGCCATGAGCAGGCGGATGAAGCGCCCGTCGAGGAAGGACCCGAGCCGCTTCGGGGCGTCGAGGAAGTCGAGGGCGGAGCGCGACGGCGGGGTGTCGACGACGACGAGGTCCCAGGTGCCCTCGCGGTCGGCCTGCGCCCGCAGCTGGCCGAGCTTCTCCATCGCCATGTACTCCTGCGTGCCCGCGAACGAGCTGGAGACCGCCTGGTAGAAGGGGTTGGCGAGGATCTGCTCCGCCTTGTCCGGGGCGGAGTGGGCGAGCACGACCTCGTCGAAGGTCCGCTTCATGTCGAGCATCATCGCGTCGAGCGACCCGCCCGCCTCCGTCCCGACCCCCCCGACCGGGCGCGGGGTGTTGTCGAGCTCGGTGAGGCCGAGCGACTGCGCGAGCCGGCGGGCGGGGTCGATGGTGAGGACGACGACCCGGCGACCGGCCTCCGCGGCCCGGACACCGAGCGCGGCGGCCGTCGTCGTCTTGCCGACCCCACCACTGCCGCAGCACACGATGATGCCGGTGGCCGGGTCGGCGAGCAGGGCGTCGACGTCGAAGGGTTCGGTCACCGTGCGCGGGGCCATCAGCGGACCCCCTGCTCGATGAGCTCGTCGGCGAGGACCGAGACCCCGCCGTCGTCCGTGCCCCCGGCGAGCACCGGCAGGGTGAGAGTCGGCAGGGCCAGCGCGTCGACCTCGGCACCGAGGTCGCGCTCGAGGGCCACGCGGGCGGCGTGGTCGCGGGCCTCGGCGAGCAGCCCGCCAACGGTCCGCGCACCGGAGCGCACCCCGACGGTGGCGAGGTCGGCGCGCACCTCCTCCTCGAGGGCGTCCGGGTCGTCGGCGAGGCGGGCCAGCACGGCATCCGGGAGCAGCGGCTCGCGGACCTGGTTGACGACGACGGCCCCGAGGCCGAAGCCGCCGGCGGACAGCTCAGCCACCGCGTCGGCGGTCTCCTGCACCGGCATCTCCTCGAGGAGGGTCACGACGTGCACGACGCTGCGCCGGCTGCGGAGCATCCGGGTGATCGACTCGGCCTGTCCGTGGATGGGGCCGACCCGGGCGAGGTCGGCGACCTGCTCGTTGACCCCGAGGAAGCGGGCCACCCGGCCGGTCGGCGGGGCGTCGAGGACCACGGCGTCCCACACGAGGTCCCCGTGCCCGCGCTTGTGGCCGGTCGTCCGGCCGACCGCCTCGTAGACCTTGCCGGTGAGCAGCACGTCGCGCACGCCCGGCGCGATGGTCGTCGCGAAGTCGATGACCCCCATCCGCTCGAGGGCGCCACCGGCCCGGCCCAGGCGGTAGAAGGTCTGGAGGTACTCGAGGAGCGCGGCCGTGGCGTCGACCGACAGCCCCCACAGCTCGCCGCCCGAGGGGTCCTGGACGAGCCGGACCTCGTCGGTGCCGAGCGGGGAGACCCCGAAGGTCTGGCTGATGCCCTGCCGGCCCTCGACCTCGACGAGGAGGACGCGGCGGCCCTGCCGGGCGAGCGCGAGGCCGAGTGCCCCGGCGACGGTCGTCTTGCCGACGCCGCCCTTGCCGGTGACGACGTGCAGGCGGACGCCGTCGAGGACGCGCTCGAGGGGAGGGGCCGCCATGGGGCCAGCGTAGGTGTCGGCGCGCCGGGGGCTCAGTGGAGGGTGAGCTCCTCGACCTCGGCCAGGACGAGCAGGTAGGCCGGGTGCTCCGGGTCGATGAGGTCGACGTGGTCGGCGCCCCGGGCGGTCGCGGTGCTCGCCGGGGCGTCGTCGTCGGTGCGCGTGGCGGCGTAGGCGTGCGCGACCTCGGGCGGGACGACGTCGTCGTGCTCGCCGGAGACGAGGGCGACGGGCGCCGTCGAGCGCTGCCGGGCCGGGTCGGCAGCGGCCCACGCGTCGGGCACCTCGTCGGGGGTGCCGCCGAGGAAGGCCCGGGCGGCGTCGTCGCCGAGGTGGAGCCGGTCGGCGGTCGTGAGGTCGGCGACGGGGCCCAGCCCGACGGCGCCGAGGAGGTCGGGGACGCGCCCCTCGGACGCGAGCCAGGTCACGAGGTGTCCGCCGGCCGAGTGCCCGACGAGGACGAGCGGGTCGGGCAGGTCGGTGTCGGCGCGGACGGCGGCGAGCGTGGCGAGGAGGGCCGTCGCGGTGCCCGGCCAGCCGCCGCCCGGCATCCCGGTGCGCGGGTACTCGAGGTTGGCCACGTGGAAGCCGTCGCGGGCGAGCGCCTCGGCGAGGGGGCCGAGGTGTGTGCGGTCATACCGCTCGCGCCAGAACCCGCCGTGGACGAGCGCGACCGTGACGCCGCGGGCGCGGTGCGGGTCGGGCTCGTAGACGTCGTAGACGTCGGTCTGCTCCGGGCCCGTGACCTCGGTGCGGTCGGGCTGGCGGGCCGGGCGGCTCATCACGTCGTCGCTCATCGGGGCCACCGTAGCCCGGCGGCGCCCGCGGGTAGGGTGACGCGCATGCAGAAGTGGGAGTACGCGACCGTGCCGCTCATCGTCCACGCGACGAAGCAGATCCTCGACCAGTGGGGCGAGGACGGCTGGGAGCTCGTCCAGGTGCTCGTCATGCCCGAGGGCAACCTCGTCGCCTACCTCAAGCGGGCGAAGGGCTGACCCGGTGGGCGTCGTCGACGACCGCATCGCCGAGCTCGGGCTGACCCTCCCGGAGGTCGTGCCGCCGGTGGCGGCGTACGTCCCGGCCGTGCTCGACGGCTCACGGGTCTACGTCTCCGGGCAGGTCCCGATGGTCGGGGGCGTGCTGGCCGCGACCGGTCAGGTCGGCGAGCTCGTCGGGCTCGTCTCGGCCGAGAAGGCCCACGAGCTGGCCGCGGTCTGCGCGCTCAACGCGATCGCCGCCATCAAGTCGCTCGTCGGCGACCTCGACCGCGTCGAGCGCATCGTCAAGGTCACCGGCTTCGTGGCCTCCGACCCCTCCTTCACCGGTCAGCCGGGTGTCGTCAACGGCGCCAGCGAGCTGTTCCAGCAGGTCTTCGGCGACCTCGGCGTGCACGCGCGGTCGGCGGTCGGCGTCGCGGCGCTGCCGCTCGGGGCGCCGGTCGAGGTCGAGGTCATCGCCCACGTCCGTGCCTGACGCCGGTCCGGGGCCGGCCCGGGTGCTGCGGCGTCCGGTCCGCGACGAGGGGTTGCTCGAGCGGGCCGAGGCGTGGGTGGGCGCCGGCTCGCCGGCCGGTCCCGAGCCGCGCCCCGCCGCGACGGTGATGCTCGTGCGCGACACCGCGTCCGGGGTGGAGGTGTACGTCCAGCGCCGTGCGGCGACGATGGCGTTCGCGCCGTCGATGGTCGTCTTCCCCGGCGGCCGGGTCGACCCGGCCGACCACTCGCTCGACACCTCGACGCCCGGGCTCGTCGACCTGGCGGCGCACATGGGCGTGGCGGCGGCGGAGGCCGCGCCGTTCGCGGCCGCGGCGGTCCGTGAGGTCGAGGAGGAGTGCGGGGTGCGGGTCGAGGTGGCGGCGCTGCGCGGTCGGGGGCACTGGGTCACACCGGCGTTCGAGCCGCGGCGCTACGACACGTGGATCCTGGCCGCCGGCATGCCCACCGGTCAGGAGGCCCGCGAGACGAGCGGCGAGTCCGACGGCGGTGGCTGGGCGGGGGCCGAGGCCCTGCTCGCGATGGCCGCCGCGGGGCAGGTGCGGATGATGCCGCCCCAGGTGTGGGCGCTGCAGGCGCTCGGGACGTTCGGGACGGCGGCCGAGTTCCTCGCCGACCGGCCGGTCATCCGGCGGGTGACGCCCGTGCTCGAGCAGGACCCCGACGGCACCCTGGTGCTCGTCACTGAGCTTCCCTGACGCCCGCCCGGAGGGACGCCTAGGGTGGACGGATGACCCCGCCGTCCGCGCAGCCGCCGGCCGCGCAGCCACCGCCGTCGGTGCGCGAGCCGTGGGCCGGCGGCGCGGTCACCGAGCGCGCGCACTGCGTCCTCGCCCCGAACCCCGGGCCGATGACCCTCGACGGCACGAACACCTGGGTGCTCCTCGAGCCCGGGTCGACCGACGCCGTCGTCGTCGACCCGGGTCCGCACGGGGACGCGCACCTGCGGGCCGTCCTCGACCACGTGTCCGCCCGCGGAGCCCGGGTCGCCCTGACCGTCCTCACCCACCACCACCACGACCACGCCGAGGCGGCGCCCCGGTTCGCCGAGCTCTCCGGTGCCCCGACCCGCGCCGTCGGTGACGGGCACGACGACCTCGGCGACGGCGACGTCGTGCGCGTCGGCGGCCTCGAGCTGCGGGTCGTCGCCACCCCGGGTCACACCGCCGACTCGCTCTCGTTCGCGCTCCCCGCCGACCACGCCCTGCTCACCGGCGACACGGTCCTCGGCCGCGGCACGACCGTCGTCGCCCACCCGGACGGCGAGCTCGGCGCCTACCTCGACTCGCTCGAGCGCATCGCCGCGCTGACCGGCGGCGGCGACGTCACCCGCATCCTCCCCGGGCACGGTCCGAGCGTCCCGGACGCGTCGGCGATGGTCGCGTTCTACCGGAACCATCGCGCCGAACGGCTGGAGCAGGTGCGCCAGGCCCTCGCCGACGGCGCGGCCGGCGAGCCGGACCCCGTCGAGGGCGTGCTCACCCGGGTGTACGCCGAAGTGCCCCGCGAGGTCTGGCCGGCGGCGCGGCTGAGCATCCGGGCCCAGCTCGACCACCTCGGCGTCCCCTGGTGAACCCCACGCGTATCGGGTGACCCGATACGCCTGC
>NZ_DAOLAC010000016.1:18635-77913 GCF_035325325.1 Phycicoccus sp.
GCCTTACCCGGGAACGGTTCCGGGGTGAAGCGCGCCCGTATCGGGTGACCCGATACGCCTGCGCCTTACCCGGGAACGGTTCCGGGGTGAAGCGCGCCCGTATCGGGTGACCCGATAACCGTGTGGCTCGCCGGGGGAGGAGGGGAGCGGGACGGAGGAGGGCGCGGACGTTGCCGGGGGCCCGGGGGTCAGCGGGCCCGGCGGCGGAGGCGCTCGACGTCGAGGAGGAGGACGGCCCGGGCCTCGAGCCGCAGCCAGCCCCGCGAGGCGAAGTCGGCGAGCGCCTTGTTGACCGTCTCGCGCGAGGCCCCGACGAGCTGTGCCAGCTCCTCCTGGGTGAGGTCGTGCGAGACCATGACGCCCTCCTCGACCGGCCGGCCGAAGCGCTTGGCGAGGTCGAGCAGCGCCTTGGCGACCCGGCCGGGCACGTCGGTGAAGACGAGGTCGGCGAGCACGTCGTTGGTGCGGCGCAGTCGCCGCGCCAGCGCCGAGAGCAGGGTCAGCGCCACGCCGGGACGCTCGTGGAGGAACTCCTTGAGCTGCTCGTGGCCCATCGAGACCAGCTGGGTCTCGGCGACCGCCGTGGCGGTCGCCGTGCGGGGTCCGGGGTCGAAGAGCGAGAGCTCGCCGAACATCTCGCCCGGTCCGAGGATGGCGAGGAGGTTCTCGCGGCCGTCGCTGCTCGAGCGGCCGAGCTTGATCTTGCCCTCGGCGATGACGTAGAGCCGGTCGCCCTGGTCGCCCTCGTGGAAGAGGACGTCGCCGCGCTCGAGCCGTGACGCGCTCATCGTCGCGATGAGACCCTCGGCGGCGTGGTCGTCGAGGGGGGAGAAGAGCGGCGCTTTTCGCACGACGTCGTGGTCCACGTCGGACAGTGTGCCAGAACCGAGGCGCCGGGCCGGGTGGACTCCGCGCACGTCACCGGTGGTGTCGGCGCCCACCCGTAGGCTGCCTCCGTGCCCGTCCGACCCTCGCCCGCCGTCCGTCGCGCGGCCACCGGCGAGGAGACGCCGGTCGCCCGCACCCGCCGTGCCCGGCGCATCTCCCGGGCGCTCCACGAGCGCTACCCGTACGCCCACTGCGAGCTCGACTTCGAGACCCCGCTCCAGCTGCTCGTCGCGACCGTCCTGTCCGCCCAGACCACCGACGTCATGGTCAACACGGTCACCCCGACCCTCTTCTCCCGCTGGCCCACCGCCGAGGCGCTCGCGGCCGCCGACCGGGCCGAGATGGAGGTGGTCCTCAAGCCCACCGGCTTCTTCCGCGCCAAGACCAACTCGGTCATCACCCTCGCCCAGGCGCTCGTCGAGCGGTACGGCGGCGAGGTGCCCGGACGGATGGAGGACCTCGTCACCCTGCCCGGCGTCGGGCGCAAGACCGCCAACGTCGTGCTCGGCAACGCCTTCGGGGTTCCCGGGCTGACCGTCGACACGCACTTCGGCCGGCTCGTCCGCCGGTGGGGATGGACCCAGGAGACCGACCCGGTCAAGGTCGAGGCCGACGTCGCCGCCCTCATCCCGCGCAGCGACTGGACGATGCTCAGCCACGTCGTCATCTTCCACGGCCGGCGCACCTGCTTCGCCCGCAAGCCGGCGTGCGGCGCCTGCCCGGTCACCCGCTGGTGCCCGGCCTACGGCGAGGGCGAGACCGACCCCGAGAAGGCCGCGAAGCTCCTGAAGTTCGAGCTCGCGCCGGGCGCCGTGCTCCCCGATCCGCCGCCGGGTCCGCTGCCGGACGGGGACTGAGGGCCGGCCACCGCCACCGGCCCTCCGAAGGTTCCGTGCCCCGAGCGGTCATCAAACCGCCGTCCACGGGGTAGTGCACCGGACGTGGACGGTCTCCGTGCCACGTGCCTCGCCCGCCCCGGGTGCCCGGGATGCCGGGAGCAGGTCGCGCGACCGTCTGCGCAGCAGTGACCCCGACCGCAGGAGAAGACACATGGCAACCGTGAGCGACTTCGTCATCGACCGCCTCATCGCGTGGGACCTCCACCGGTTCTACGGCTTCCCCGGCGACGGGATCGGCGGCTTCGACGGCGCACTCGGGCGGGCGGAACGCGACGGCAAGGACTTCACCTACATCCGGCCCACGCACGAGGAGGAGGCCGCGCTCATGGCGACGGCCCACGCGAAGTTCACCGGCGAGGTGGGCGTCTGCATGGCCACGTCGGGCCCGGGGGCGGCCCACCTCGTCAACGGCCTCTACGACGCCAGGGGCGACAACCAGCCCGTCGTCGCCGTCGTCGGCCAGCAGGCCCGGGCGGCGACCGGCAGCGACTTCCAGCAGGAGCTCAACCTCGAGCGGATGTTCGCCGACGTCGCGGTCTTCGTCCAGACCGTCCTCACCGCCGAGCACGCGCCCCTCGTCGTCGACAAGGCGATCCGGGTGGCGGCGGCCCGACGCGGCCCGGCCGTCATCATCCTGCCGACCGACGTCCAGGAGCTCGAGATGGAGGAACCGGAGGTCGCGCACGGCGTCTCGCGCAGCGGCATCGGGTACGCCTCCCCCCGCTTCGCGCCGACCGAGGACTCGCTCCTGCGCGCCGCCGAGGTGCTCAACGCCGGCAGCAGGGTCGCGATGATCGTCGGGCAGGGGGCCCGGGGCGCCCGCGCCGAGGTGCTGGCCGTCGCCGAGCGGCTCGGGGCCGGGATCATCACGGCGCTCCTCGGCAAGGACGTCGTCCCCGGTGACGTCCCGTACCACACCCAGCAGCTGGGACTCCTCGGGTCGCGGCCGAGCTACGACATGATGCAGGACTGCGACACCCTCCTGCTCGTCGGCACCAACTTCCCGTACGCGGAGTTCCTGCCCGAGACCGGCCGGGCCCGTGCCGTGCAGATCGACACCGACCCCGGCCACCTGGGCATCCGCTACCCCACCGAGGTCAACCTGTGGGGTGACACCGGCGCCACGCTCGCGGCGCTGCTGCCGCACCTCCACCAGGCCGAGGACCTCTCGTGGCAGGAGGGCATCGCCGCGAAGATGCGCGAGTGGGACGAGGAGACGACGCGCGTCGCGATGGCCGAGGCCGACCCGGTCAACCCGCGCCGGCTCTTCCACTCGCTCAACGAACGTCTGCCCGAGCGGGTCATCGTCACCGCCGACGCCGGGACGACGGCCGACTGGTTCGGGCACCACATCCGGCTCCGGGGTGAGCAGATGGGCAACCTCTCGGGACGGCTCGCGACGATGCTCGCCGCGATGCCGTACGCGATGGCCGGCAAGTTCGCCCACCCCGACCGTCCGGTCGTCTGCACCATCGGCGACGGCGCCTTCCAGATGCTCGGGATGAACGGGCTCATCACCGTCAAGCGGCACTGGCAGGAGTGGGAGAACCCGACGTTCATCGTGCTCGTCATGCACAACGACGACCTCAACCAGGTGTCCTGGGAGATGCGTGAGGTCGGTGATCCGCGGTGGGACACGGCCCAGCTCGTGGAGTCGATGGACTACGCCGAGTACGCCCGCAGCCTCGGCTTCGAGGGCATCCGGGTCGACCGGCCGGAGGACATCGACGCGGCCTGGGACCGCGCGTTCGCCGCCGACCGCCCCGTCCTCATCGACGCCGTCGTCGACCGGAACGTCCCGCCGCTGCCGGCGCACATCACGCTCGAGCAGGCCACGGGGATCGCCCGGGCGCTCGTCACCGGTGACCCCGAGGCGCGCCGGGTCGCGGTCGAGGGCTCACGCGCGATGGCCGCCGAGCTGTTCTCGAGGGTGCGCGGCAGCCGGTCGTGACCGACCCGGACACCTCGCTCGGGGCCAGGCCGGACGCCGGCGCGCCGGTGGTGAGGTCGGTCGGGGTCGAGGCCTTCGAGGTGCCGCTGGACGCGCCGGAGTCCGACGGCACCCTGACCTGGGACTCGACGACGCTCGTCGTCGTGACGGTCCGGGCCGGTGACGAGGTCGGGACCGGCCACACGTACGCCCCCCGGGCCGCCGGCCTCGTCGTCGAGGACACCCTCGCGGGGGTGGTCACCGGCCGTGACCCGTTCGCGGTCGGCGCCGCCTGGGGGGCGATGGCTCGAGCCGTGCGCAACGAGGGCCGACGCGGGCCGGTGAGTGCCGCGATCTCCGCGGTCGACGTCGCGCTGTGGGACCTCAAGGCGCGGCTGCTCGGCCTCTCCCTCGTCGACCTGCTCGGTGGGTTCCACGACCACGTCCCCGCCTACGGCAGCGGCGGGTTCACCAACCTCTCGGACGCCGACCTCGCGGAGCAGGTCGGCGGCTGGGCCCGGGCCGGGCTGCCGGCGGTGAAGATCAAGGTGGGCAGCGACCCCGAGGACGACCCGCGCCGGGTCCGGCTGGTCCGCGAGGTCGTCGGTGACGCGACCGGGGTGTTCGTCGACGCGAACGGTGCCTACGGGCGCAGCCAGGCCCTGCGGCTGGCCGAGCGCTTCGCCGAGCACGACGTGCGGTGGTTCGAGGAGCCGGTCTCCTCGGACGACCTCGACGGCCTCCGCCTCGTGCGCGACCGCGCGCCGGCCGGGATGGACGTCGCCGCGGGCGAGTACGGCTGGGACGTGACCCACGCCCGCGACCTCCTCGCCCACGGCGCCGTCGACTGCCTGCAGGCCGACGTCACCCGCGTGGGCGGCATCACCGGCCTGCTCCGGGTCGCCGCCCTCGCCGACGCCGCCGGTCTCGAGGTCTCGGCCCACTGCGCGCCGCAGCTGTCGGCGCACGCGATGACGGCCGTGTGGCACGCCCGCCACCTCGAGTACTTCGCCGACCACGTCCGCCTCGACGCGCTCGCCTTCGACGGCGTGCTGGAGCCCCGCGACGGCGCACTGCGACCGGACCGCAGCCGCCCGGGCCACGGGCTGGCCGTCCGCTGGTCCGACCTCGCCCCCTACCGCGTGCCCCTGGGAGGAGCAGCATGACGACCACCGACCTGCCCGTGCACTGGGCCGGGATGCCCACCGTGTCCTCGAGCGCACCCTCCGACGACCTCGCGACCACCGCCCGGGCGCTCGCGGCGGCGCTCGAGGGCCGGATCGAGGGGGAGGTGCGCTTCGACGACGGCAGCCGGGCCGCCTACTCCACCGACGCGTCGAACTACCGCCAGGTGCCGCTCGGTGTCGTCCTGCCCAGGACCCTCGACGACGTCGTGACGACGGTCGCGGCCTGCCGCGAGCACGGCGTGCCGCTGACCAGCCGCGGCGGGGGCACGAGCCTCGCGGGCCAGGCGTGCAACGTCGGGGTCGTCCTCGACTTCTCCAAGTACCTCACCGCCGTCGAGTCGATCGACCCCGAGGACCGCTCCGCGTGGGTCCAGCCCGGCTGCACCCTCGACTGGCTGCGCGACGCCGCCGCCGAGCACGGCCTCACCTACGGTCCCGACCCCGCGACGCACAGCCGCAACACCCTCGGCGGGATGATCGGCAACAACTCCTGCGGCACCCACTCGGTGATGGCCGAGTTCTACGGTCCGGGTCCGCTGACCGCCCACCAGGTGCTCGAGCTCGAGGTCCTCACCTACCGCGGCGCCCGGTTCACCGTCGGACCGATGACCCACGACGAGCTGGACGCCGCCGTCGCCGAGGGCGGCGAGCGCGGTCGCATCCTCGCCGGCCTGCAGGACGTACGCGACCGCCACCTCGCCGCGATCCGCACCGGGTTCCCGCAGATCCCGCGCCGGGTCTCGGGCTACAACCTGCCCCAGCTGCTCGACGAGCACCGGTTCGACGTCGCGAAGGCCCTCGTCGGCACCGAGGGGACCTGCGTCGTGGTGCTGCGTGCCCGGGTCCGGCTCATCGACGCCAAGCCGGAGCGGACCCTCGTCGTCGCCGGCTTTGCGGACGCCCCCAGCGCGGGGGACCACGTACCGATGGTGCGCGGGCACCGGCCGGTCGCGTGCGAGGGCATCGACCACCTCCTCGTCGACTTCATGCGGAAGAAGGGTCTGCACCCCGAGGACGTCGACCTGCTGCCCGAGGGGAAGGGCTTCCTGCTCGTCGAGTTCGGCTCCGACGACAAGGACGACGCCGACGCGCAGGCCCGGCGGTTCGTCGAGGCCTGCGAGGCCCTCGAGCACCCCCCGAGCACCAAGGTGTTCGCCGACTCCTGGGAGGCCCAGAAGCTGTGGGAGGTGCGCGAGTCCGGGCTCGGCGCCACCGCCCACGTGCCGGGCATGGCTACGACCCACCCGGGCTGGGAGGACGCTGCGGTGCCCCCCGAGAAGGTGGGTGACTACCTGCGCGACTTCCGGGACCTGCTCGAGGAGTTCGACTACCACGCCGCCCTCTACGGTCACTTCGGTCAGGGCTGCATCCACTGCCGCATCGACTTCCGCCTCTCCACCGCGCACGGCGTCCGGCAGTGGCGGCAGTTCCTCACCCGCGCCGCGGAGCTCGTCACCTCCTACGGCGGCTCGCTCTCCGGTGAGCACGGCGACGGGCAGGCCCGCGGGGCCCTGCTCACGACGATGTACGGCACGGAGCTCGTCGCGGCCTTCGGGGAGTTCAAGGCGGTCTGGGACCCGGACGGCATGATGAACCCGGGCAAGGTGGTCCACCCGCACGACCCGACCGACGACCTCCGGGAGGGGCCCGGGGTCCGGCTCACCCCGGTGCGCACGCACTTCGCGTTCCCGGACGACGACCACGACTTCGGCAAGGCCACGGCACGATGCGTCGGGGTCGGGCAGTGCCGCAACGTCGACACCGGCGGGATGTGCCCGAGCTACATGGCCACGCGGGAGGAGGAGGACTCCACCCGCGGTCGGGCCCGGATGCTCTTCGAGATGCTCCGGGGCGACAGCCCCGAGGGCGGCTGGCGCGACCCGCACGTGGCCGCCGCCCTCGAGCTCTGCCTGGCCTGCAAGGCGTGCAAGCACGAGTGCCCCGTCAACGTCGACATGGCGACGTACAAGGCCGAGTTCCTCTCCCACTACTACAAGGGCCGGCTCCGCCCGCGCAGCGACTACGCCATCACCCTCATCTACTGGTGGGCCCGCGTGGCCAGCCGGGTGCCCCGGTTGGTCAACGCCGTGACGCAGAACGGGCTGCTGGCACCGCTGCTCAAGAGGGCCGGTGGGGTGGCGCAGGCACGGCCCGTCCCGAGGTTCCGGGAACAGCCGTTCGCCCGGGGGTTCCGGGCACGGCGAGGGCCCGGTGGCGAGCGCCCGGTGCACGGCGACGGCCCGCCGCTGCGGCACCGCGACTCGGCCCGCTTCCGTGGTGAGTCGTACACGACCCCGACCATGCAGCGCGGCGGCCTGCGCCCGACCCTGCACCCGCACGGTGCCGACGCCCCGATCGAGACCGACCGCGTGGTGCTGTGGCCGGACACCTTCAACAACTACCTCGAGTCCTCGGTGCTCGAGGCGACCGTCGAGGTGCTCGAGCACGCCGGTTACGAGGTGTCGGTGCCCTCGCGGCCGTTGTGCTGCGGGCGACCGCTGTACGACGCCGGCATGCTCACGACGGCCGAGCGCCTCTGGCGGCAGGTGCTCGACACGTTGCGCGACGACATCCGCGCCGGCGTCCCCGTCGTCGGCGTCGAGCCGAGCTGCGTCGCGGCCTTCCGGGACGAGCTCGTCGGGCTGATGCCCGACGACGCCGACGCCCGCCGGCTCTCGGAGCAGACCTTCATCCTCTCCGAGTTCCTCGAGCGCCAGCGCTACCAGCCACCGCGGCTGCCGGTCGACGCCGTCGTGCAGATGCACTGCCACCACGTCGCCGCGCTCGGTACCGACGCCGAGGAGGCGGTCCTCTCGCGGATGGGCGTCTCGGCCGACGTCCTCGATGCCGGGTGCTGCGGCCTCGCCGGGTCGTTCGGCTTCTCGGCCGACAAGTACGACGTCTCGGTGCGGGTGGGGGAGCGGAAGATGGCTCCCCGCATCCGCGCCACCGCGTCGGGCACCGAGGTGGTCACCGACGGCTTCAGCTGCCGCGAGCAGATCGAGCACCTCACCGGGCGGCAGCCGCGCCACCTCGCCGAGCTGCTGCGCGACGCGATCCACGCCGAGCGGGCGAGCGGCTGAGGGCGGAGCGCAGCGACGTCGGCGGTGGTCAGAGGCGGAGCGCGCCGGCGTGCGGGACGAACGAGTCGGCGCTCGCGAGGGCCCAGTCCTCGGCCCACGACCGCGGCGGCTCGTCGAGCAGCTGGCCCGGGGAGAGCCACTCGAACAGCTCTGCGTACGAACGGGTCTCGGTGCTGCTCACGTTGCGGCGCAGGTGCGCCGGAGTCAGCTCGTCCGGGGCGGAGACACCCATCGCGGCCATGAGGCGCACCGCCTCGTCGACGGTGGCCTCCTGGTAGCGCCGCACGCGCACGCTCTTGTCGCCGACGTCGAGCGCCCTGGCCCGCCACGGGTCCTGGGTGGCGACGCCGCTCGGGCAGGTGTCGGTGTGGCAGCGCTGGGCCTGGATGCAGCCGGCGGCCATCATCATCGCCCGGGCCGAGTTCGTGTAGTCGGCACCCTGGACGAGACGCTTGACGACGTCGTTGCCCTGGGCGACCTTGCCGCTCGCGCCGATGCGGACGCGGTCGCGCAGGCCGGCGCCGACGAGCGCGTTGTGCACCGTCATCAGGCCGTGGGTGAGCGGCATCCCCACGTGGTCCTCGAACTCGAGCGGCGCCGCACCGGTGCCGCCCTCGGAGCCGTCGACGATGACGAAGTCCGGCGCCGTGCCCACCTCGAGCATCGCCTTGCACAGCGCGAGGACGTCGAGCCGCGAGCCGACGCACAGCTTGATGCCGGCCGGCTTGCCGCCGGAGAGCTCGCGCATCCGGGCGACGAACTCGATCAGCCCGGTCGGGGTCGAGAAGACGCGGTGCGAGGGCGGGCTGACGCACTTCTCGCCCTGCGGCACCTGGCGCACCTCGGCGATCTCCGCCGTCACCTTGGCGGCCGGCAGCACACCGCCGATGCCGGGCTTCGCGCCCTGGCTCAGCTTGAGCGACACGCACTTGACGGACTCGTGGGCCGCCTTGTCGCGGAAGGTGTCCGGGTCGAAGTCGCCGTCCTTCGTGCGCGCCCCGAAGTAGCCGGTGCCGAGCTCCCAGACGATGTCGCCGCCGTGCTCGAGGTGGTACTCGGACAGGCCGCCCTCACCGGTGTCGTGGGCGAAGCCCCCCATCGCCGCGCCCTTGTTCAGCGCACGGATCGCGTTGGCGGACAGCGACCCGAAGCTCATCGCCGAGACGTTGAGCAGCGCCATCGAGTACGGGCGCGAGCAGTCCGGGCCGCCGACGGTCACCCGGTGCGGCTCGTCCGGCGGGTCGAGCGGCGTCATCGAGTGGACGAGGTACTCGTAGCCGACCTCGTTGACGTCACGCTCGGTGCCGTAGGCCTTCTCGCCGTGGATGCCCTTGGCCCGCTCGTAGACCACCGAGCGGGTGTTGCGGTCGAACGGCCGGCCGTCCCAGTCGCGCTCGATGAAGTACTGCTGGATCTCCGGGCGGATGTCCTCGAGCAGGTACCGGGCGTGCCCGATCACCGGGTAGCGCCGCAGGATGGTGTGCCGCTTCTGCAGGAGGTCCCAGGCCGCGAGGGCCGCCACCCCCACTCCTGCTCCGACCCCTGTCGTCGTCCACGTCCTGCGCCGGCTCATCGATCGCCTCCTCGTCGTCGGGATACCCAGCACCGTGCCCGTCGACACTGGACGTCCGCTGTGAGGCCGCTGCGGACGGCCCGTCCCGGTGGGCGGTCCACAGCCGGGGGTCGGGCGCGGGTGCCTACGATGACCGGCATGACCCCGGCGCCCGCGTGGCTGACCCGTCTCGCCGCTCGGGCGGACGCCGCCGGCCACCCGTGGTTCGCGGCGCACCCCGCCCCCGCGGAGGGCGTGCGGCGCTCGGCGGTCCTCGTCCTCTTCGGTCCCGACCCGGCCGGTGGCACCGACGTCGTCCTCACCGAGCGCGCGCACACGCTGCGCTCGCACCCCGGCCAGGTCTCCTTCCCCGGCGGCCGGCTCGACCCCGGCGACGACGGACCGGTGGGTGCGGCCCTGCGCGAGGCACAGGAGGAGGTGGGCCTCGACCCGTCGGGCGTCGAGGTGCTCGCCACCCTGCCGACGCTGCACCTGGCGCCGACGGGCAACGCGGTGACCCCTGTCCTCGGCTGGTGGCCCGCCCCCGTGCCGGTCGGCGTCGTCGACACCGCGGAGGTCGCGCGGGTCGACCGCGTCCCGGTCGCCGACCTCCTCGCGGCCCGGCACCGGTTCACCGCCGTCTTCGGCCCCTACCGCGGCCCCGGCTTCGAGGTCGACGGCCTCTTCGTCTGGGGGTTCACGGCGATGCTGCTCGACGCCGTCCTCGACCTCGCCGGGCTCACCGAGCCGTGGGACCACGGGGTCGAGCGGGCCCTCCCCGACCGCGTGCGCTCCCCGTGGATGCGGGGGCTCGAGGACCGACCCGACCCGGGTGAGACCGAGGACGAGCCGTGACCGGGTCCACCCTCCTCGACATCGTCCTCGTCCTCGTCCTGCTCGCCTACTCCTGGAGCGGCTGGCGGCAGGGGCTCGTCGCGGCCGTCCTCGGTCTCGTCGGCCTGCTCGGCGGCGCCGTCCTCGCCGCGAAGGTCGCCCCGGGCCTGCTCGACGGCCACGGCGGCATCGACTTCTCCACCCCCGGCGGCACGCTGCTCCTCGTCGCGGTCGTCCTCGTCACCGCGACCCTCGGGCAGTGGCTCATGCTGCTCGTCGCCTCGCGGATCCGCAGCGTCATCAGCCTCGCGGGGCTGCGCCTCGTCGACAACCTGCTCGGCGCGGTCGCCGTGCTCGTCGCCTCGGTGCTCGTCCTGTGGGTCGTCGCGGGCGCGCTGCGGGTCAGCGGACCGCCGCCGCTGCGCAGCGCCATCGCCTCCTCGCAGGTGGTGCGCACGGTCGACGCCCTCGTCCCGCGCTCGGCGCAGACCCTCGTCGACGACCTGACCGAGGCACTCGACAAGGGCGGCTTCCCGCGCGTCTTCGAGGGCCTGGGCCCCGAGCCGATCGTCGCCGTCCCGGCGCCCGACCCCGCCCTCGTCGAGGACCCCGCCGTGGCCCGCGCGCTGCGCTCGGTCATCCACGTGCGGGCCGAGGCGCCGCGCTGCGGCCAGACCCAGGTGGGCAGTGGCTGGGTCGTCTCGCCGGGCGTCGTCGTGACCAACGCGCACGTCGTCGCCGGCTCACGGACGGTGCGGCTCAGCGTCCGGGGGACGGGCCCCGAGGTCACCGGCCGCGTGGTCCGCTTCGACCCCGACCGCGACGTCGCCGTCGTCGTCACCTCCCGGCTCGGTGCGCCGGCGCTCACCCGCGGCGCCGCCCTGGGTCGCGGCGACGACGCTGCGCTCGCCGGCTTCCCGGGGGACCAGGGGTTGTGGGTCGGAGCGGCCCGCGTGCGCGGCGTGCTCGAGGCGAAGGGTGCAGACATCTACGGCGGTCCCGGCACCGTCCGCCAGATCTACTCGCTGCGCGCCGAGGTGCGCCGGGGCGCCTCCGGCGGACCGATGCTCGACCCGGCCGGGCACGTCGTCGGGATGGTCTTCGCGACCTCGCTGGACGACCCGCAGACCGGGTACGCGATGACCTACGCGGAGCTCGCGCCGGTGGTCAAGGGCGCGTCGGTCGGCGACGCGCAGGTCTCGACCGGGGCCTGCCGGACCGGCTGACGCCGGTGCCGCACCGGCTGACGCCGGGCTCAGCCCTCGCGCTTGAGGGCGGCGATCGTCTCCTTGCCCTGGGCGATGGCCCGCTCGGGCGCCGGCTTGGCCCGCTGCAGCGCGTTCTTGCCGAGCAGTGCCAGGACGCCGGCGACGACGAACATCAGCACCGTGACGATGAGGTAGCCGGCCCACAGCGGCAGCCAGATCGCGATCACCTGGGCGATCGTGTGGAAGAGGAACACCAGCCCGAGCAGGCCGACGAAGGCGGCGCCGCCGAGCAGCCCGGCGCCGGTGCCGACGACCTTCGCGCCCTGGGCGACCTCGGCCTTGGCGAGGGCGATCTCGCCGCGGACGATGCCCTGGAGGTCGTGCGTCGCGTCGGCGACGAGCTGTCCGATGGTGCGCTCGGTGCTCTCGGGTGCCATGCGTCCTGCCTCGTGTCGTCGGCCCACGTCGGGGGCGGTCCTCCCCGACCTTACCGAGTGGCCGCGGCGCCCGGGTCGGGCTGCTCCTGCCGGAAGCAGTCGGGGACGCCGTCGCCGTCCTCGTCCCGGGTCTCGAGCGCCTCGATCCGCCGGTAGACCGCGTTCCGGCGGCGCAGGACGAGCGAGGCCAGCGCCGCCGCGAGGACCGACCCGGTGAGCACCGCCACCTTGACGTGGTCGTCGCGGTCGGACCCCGGCCCGAAGGCCAGCTCGCCGACGAGGAGCGAGACGGTGAACCCGACCCCGGTGAGCAGCGCGAGCCCGCACACGTCGGACCACGCGAGGTCCTCGTCGAGCTCGGCGTGCGTGAACCGCGCCATGAGCCACGTCGCCCCGAGGACGCCGACGAGCTTGCCGACGACGAGGCCGAGGACGACCCCGAGCGCGACCGGGTCGCGGGCCGCCTGGCCCAGGCCGCCGCCGACGACCGTCACCCCGGAGGCGAAGAAGGCGAACACCGGCACGGCCACGCCGGCCGACAGCGGGCGCAGCCGGTGCTCGAAGCGGTGCGCGACGTCGGCGTCCGACGGCATCGTGCTGCGCGACGGGACCCGCCGGCGCCGGGGTCGGACCGGCACGACCAGCCCGAGCAGCACCCCGGCGACCGTGGCGTGCACCCCGGAGGCGTGGACCAGGCCCCAGGTGAGCAGCGCGAGCGGGACGAGCAGCCACCACTGCCCCATCCGGCGCTGCACGAGCGCGGCGAACCCTGCGAGCGGGACGAGGGCGAGCAGGAGCGGCGCGACCTGGAGGTCGGAGGTGTAGAAGACGGCGATGATCGTGATGGCGATGAGGTCGTCGACGACGGCGAGGGTCAGGAGGAAGGAACGCAGTGCCGAGGGCAGGTGCGAGCCGATGACCGCGAGCACCGCGAGGGCGAAGGCGATGTCGGTGGCGGTCGGGACCGCCCAGCCGCGGGCGGCACCGTCGGCGGCGTCGAGGACGGTGACGGTGCCGGTGAAGACGAGCGCCGGGACGAGCACGCCACCGACCGCGGCGACGACCGGCACGGCGGCCTTGGCGGGGGAGCGCAGCTCGCCGACGACGAACTCCCGCTTCAGCTCGAGTCCGGCGACGAAGAAGAAGAGGGCGAGCAGCCCGTCGGCCGCCCAGTGCCCGAGAGTGAGCCGCAGGTGGCCCCAGTCGACGCCGACGTAGGTGTCGCGCAGGGCGGAGTACGACTCCCGCCACGGGCTGTTCGCGAAGACGATCGCCGCGACGGCGGCCACGAGCAGCAGCGCACCGCCGATGGTCTCGGTGCGCAGGGCATCCGCGACGTGCTGGGTCTCGGCCCATGACGGCCTCGAGAACAGGCGGCGGCGGAGGTCGGCCGGGGAGGGCGGTCCGGGCGGGTGGCTCATCGGAGGGTCCTGTCCGTGGTCGGGCGTGGTCCCGGACCCCCGGCGGGGTCCGCGACATCGACTGCCGACCAGACTTCCCGGCGCTCCGCCACCCAGTCTACGGACTGCCCGACCGGCCCGACGACCCCGCCGGTCGACGGTCTCAGTCGGCGGAGCCGCCCGACATCCCCTCCTTGATGAGGTTCATCACCGAGGAGTCGGCGAGGGTCGTGACGTCCCCGACTTCCCGGTTCTCGGCCACGTCCTTGAGCAGGCGGCGCATGATCTTGCCCGAGCGGGTCTTCGGGAGCTCGGGGACGATCATCACCTGGCGCGGCTTGGCGATCGGACCGATCTCCTTCGCCACGTGGTTGCGCAGCTCCTGGACGGTCTCCTCGCCGTGGTCCTCGGCGTCGCCACGGAGGATGACGAACGCGCACACCGCCTGGCCGGTCGTCTCGTCGCTGGCGCCGACGACCGCGGCCTCGGCGACCGACGGGTGCGACACGAGGGCCGACTCGATCTCCGCGGTCGAGAGCCGGTGGCCCGACACGTTCATCACGTCGTCGACCCGGCCGAGCAGCCAGATGTTGCCCTTGTCGTCGTACTTCGCTCCGTCGCCGGCGAAGTAGTACTTCGGGCCGAACCGGCTCCAGTACGTCTCCTTGTACCGCTCCGGGTCGCCCCAGATGCCGCGCAGCATCGACGGCCACGGCTTGGTGAGGACGAGGTAGCCGACCTTCTCGGCCTCGGTGAACGGGTTGCCGTCGTCGTCGAGGATCTCGGCCGAGATGCCGGGGATGGGCTTCTGCGCCGAGCCCGGCTCGAGGGTGGTGACGCCGGGCAGCGGGCTGATCATGATCGCGCCGGTCTCGGTCTGCCACCACGTGTCGACGATCGGCGCGCGGTCGCCACCGATGTGCTTGCGGTACCAGAGCCACGCCTCGGGGTTGATCGGCTCGCCGACGCTGCCGAGCACCCGGATCGAGGACATGTCGAACTTCGCGGGGATGTCCGCGCCCCACTTCATGAAGGTGCGGATGGCCGTGGGCGCCGTGTAGAGGACGGTGACGCCGTACTTCTGGACGATCTCCCACCAGCGACCCTGGTGCGGGGTGTCGGGGGTGCCCTCGTAGAGGACCTGCGTCGCACCGTTGGCCAGCGGGCCGTAGACGATGTAGCTGTGGCCGGTGACCCAGCCGACGTCGGCGGTGCACCAGTAGACGTCGGTCTCGGGGTGGACGTCGTGGACGACGGCGTTCGTGTACGCGGCCTGGGTGAGGTAGCCACCGGTCGTGTGGAAGATGCCCTTCGGCTTCCCGGTCGTGCCCGAGGTGTAGAGGATGAACAGCGGGTGCTCGCTGTCCATCGGCTGCGCCTCGTGGGTGTCCGGCTGGCCCTCGACGAGGTCGTGCCACCACACGTCGCGCTCGTCGTCCCACTCGACGTCGGTGTCGGTGCGCTTGACGACGAGCACCTTCTGGACCGGGGACTCGTCGTCACCGTGGTGGATGGCCGCGTCGACCGCCGCCTTGAGCGGTGCCGGCTTGCCACGGCGCCACTGGCCGTCGGTGGTCACCACGACCTTGGCCTCGGCGTCGGCGATGCGGGTGTGCAGGGCCTCGGCCGAGAAGCCGCCGAAGATCACCGAGTGCGGGGCGCCGATGCGCGCGCAGGCGAGCATCGTGTAGATCGTCTCGGGGATCATCGGCATGTAGACCGCGACCCGGTCGCCCTTCCCGACGCCGAGCGACTCGAGCGCGTTGGCCGCCTTGCTGACCTCCTTCTGGAGGTCGGCGTAGGTGATGGTCCGGGTGTCGCCCTGCTCGCCCTCGAAGTGGATGGCGACGCGCTCGCCATTGCCGGCCTCGACGTGCCGGTCGACGCAGTTGTGCGCGACGTTGAGCTCGCCGCCGACGAACCACTTCGCGAACGGGGCGTCGCTCCAGTCGAGGGTCTGGCCGAAGTCGGTCGACCAGCTGATGCGCTCGCGCGCCTGCCTCGCCCAGAAGCCCTCGTGGTCGGCCGCGGCCTCGTCGTACATCTCCGCGGTGCCGTTGGCCTGTGCGGTGAAGGCCGCAGCGGGGCTCAGGTCCATCTCGTGCAGGTGGCTCGACAGGCTGTCGTCGGTCACGGCAGGGTCCTCCTCGTCGTTGAGACTCTCGACCTCAAGCCAACCCGACGACGGGCCGGGAGGCAACCGTCGGACCGGGGGGACCGGTCCAGCGGGGCGGGAACTGCGCCGAGCGGGGGAGCGGTCGCCGCGTGGTCGCGCCAGCCCGTCCTCCCCGGGGTCGTCCCGGGCGTCCGGAGCCGGCTCCACCGCGGAAGCGTGCTCTTCACCCGGGAACGGTTCCGGGGTGGAGCGAGGCGGTATCGGGTCACCCGATACGCGTGGGTCGCGGCGGGGGTGCCGGCGCCCGATGCTCTCTCGCCGACTCCGAGTGGACAACCTGTCCTGCTTTCGTCGCCTCGGGGTGGCGAAAGTGTGCGCTCGTTGACCATCCGACACGCCATCGGTTCCATCGTGCGCGGCGGCGTGCTTCCGTGGTGGTCCGGCCCACGAGGCCACGACCACTCACGAGGAGGTGAGCGCGGTGTTCGAGGAGGGACAGCTCTACTCGGCCGTGACGACCGAGGACGACGGCACCGTCCGGGTGCACCTGTCGGACAACCATCCCGGGCTGCACGACGAGGCCTACCTGGCCCGCCGCGGCGAGATCGCGGGCGTGTCGCTGGCTCACCGCGCCGGGGAGCCGGTGCCCCACGTCGACTACACCGACGACGAGCACGCCATCTGGCGCACGGTCTGCGCCGAGCTCGCCCCGAAGCACGAGCGGTACGCGCACCCCGAGTTCCTCGCCGGCAAGGCCGCCCTCGGCCTGCCCACCGACCACGTGCCGCAGCTCACCGAGGTCACCGAGCTCCTCCGGCCGCTGACCGGCTGGTCCTACACCTGTGCGCCGGGGCTGGTCCCGCTGCGCGACTTCTACGGCGACCTCGGCCGCCGGGTCTTCAACTCGACCCAGTACCTGCGGCACGGCAGCCAGCCGCTCTACACGCCCGAGCCGGACATCATCCACGAGGTCGTCGGCCACGGGAACCAGCTCGCCAGCCCGCGCTTCGCGGCGGTCACCGAGGCCGCCGGGCAGGCGAGCCTGCGCCTCGAGACCGACGACGCCGTCAAGTTCGTCGCGGACGTGTTCTGGTTCTCCATGGAGTTTGGCGTCATGGCCGACGGCGACGAGCTCAAGGCGTACGGCGCCGGCATCCTCAGCAGCTACGGCGAGATGGACGAGTTCGGGCACATGGACATCCGCCCGCTCGACCTCGCCGTCATGGGGACGCTCAACTACGACATCACCGCCTACCAGCCAGTGCTGTTCCGGGCCGAGAGCGTCGCCCACCTCGAGGACGTCGTCGGGCACTTCTTCGAGACCGTCGACGACGACCTCGCCGCCCGGCTGCGCGCCGAGGCCACCGCCGGGGTCTGACCGGCGGCGGCCCGACCGGCGGGGCTCACCAGTGGTGGGCGACGTCGACGACGAGCCGGCTCGTGCCGTGCACGCTGTCGACGAGCGTGAACACCCGGAACGGCAGCCGGGCGCGCACGCCGAGGCCGATCGTCGTGTAGCCCTCGAACGAGCCCGCCCACCGGACCTGGCGGAAGGTCGGGTAGCCCGCGACCGACGGCATCGTCGGGATCCTCGTCGCGCCCTTCCGGACGACGACCGCGAGGCGGGCGCCGCCGGCGAGCGGCACGGGGAAGCCGCCGCCCTCGGTGTACACGGTGCGGACGTAGCGCACGTCGTAGCCGGGGGCGCGGCCGGTCATGTCCAGCACGAGCCGGTCGTAGCAGGGGTGGTGGCCGGCCCGGACGGCGGCGACGCGGCCGGTGACCAGTGGCGCCGAGGTCTTGGCGAGCGAGCCCCACGTCACGGCGCAGGACGCCGCCTCGGCCGACGTCCCGGCGACCGCCGGGACCGCGGCGAGGGCGAGGGCGGCCCCGAGCGCCGCGAGGCGGTGGCGGCGGCGGGGGGGGGTGGACTGGATGACGGACATCGGGGCCTCCTTCACGGTCTGGCTCTGGTGAGGAGGCGCGTGGGGACGCGCCCGATACAGGGACGCGCGCCGGCCGGGACCGGTTGACCGGCTCAGGGAGCGGCCGGTGCCAGGTAGGCGCGCACGGCGCGGGCGAGGAGGGCGGTGACGCGCCCGGGGTCGGCGGACGCGAGCGGCTCGATGCCGATGACCCGCCGGCCGAACAGAATGCCGGCGACGGCGCTGCCGATCATCGTCGCGCGCAGCGCCGCCTCCTCGGCGTCGACCCCGGGCAGCTCGGACAGGCGTGCCGTCATCGGCCGCAGCACGGCCTCGCCGAGGGCCGCCCGGATGGTGGCCGCGGCGTCCGGCTCGGACGCCGCGGTCCGCAGCATGGCCTCCATCCGGCGGCTGAGGTCGGGGTCGGCGAGGACGGAGGCGACGGCTGCCGCGAAGCGGTCCGGGAGGGACTCCAGGGGACCGTCGAGGGCCTGCCCGACGCGCGAGACCGCGGGGGCGGGCAGCTCGAGGACGGCGAGGAACAGCTCGCGCTTGGACCCGTAGAAGTGGACGATCAGTGCCGGGTCGACCCCGGCGTCCGCAGCGATGGCCCGAAGTGTCGCGGCGGCGAAACCCTTGTCGGCGAAGTGTTTCCGGGCGGCATCGGCGATGGCGCCGCGGGTGTCGGGGTCTCCCGGCCGGCGTCCGGGCCGCCGGCCGGAGCCGCCCGCCGCGGTCCGCCCGCGCCCCCCGCCCTTGACAGCCATGGCTCCAGCATGGCATAACTCAACTCATGTTGAGTTCAACGCGTGTTGAGAAAGAGGCGGCGGCCGTCATCGACGACCCGCGCCGCCGCCGGGTCGTCCTCGCTACGGTCGGGCTGTCCCTCATGACGGTCGTCTCGGCGGTGAGCGGCCTCAACGTCGCGCTCCCCGAGCTGGCCACCGCGACCGGAGCCACCCAGACCGAGCTGACCTGGGTCGTCGACGCGTACACCGTCGTCTTCGCCGGCCTGCTCCTCCTCGCCGGCGCCCTGGGCGACCGGTTCGGCCGGCGCGGGGTGCTCGTCGCCGGACTCGTCGTCTTCGGCGTGGCTGCCGCGGGCGCGTTCGTCACCGAGGACCCCACGGTCCTCATCGGCCTGCGGGCCCTCATGGGGCTCGGGGCGGCCGGCATCATGCCGACGACGCTGTCGGTCATCACGACCTCGTTCCCGGAGGCCGAACGTCCCCGGGCGATCGGGGTGTGGGTCGGAGTCGCCGGCGGCGGGGCGGTGCTCGGCCTCTTCGGCACCGGCCTGCTGCTCGAGTACTTCGCGTGGAACTCGTTCTTCGCGCTCAACGTGGCCCTCGCCGTCGTCGCGCTCGTCGGGGTGGTCGCGGTCGTCCCCGAGTCCCGCGAGGCGGCACCCGGCCGGCTCGACGTCGTCGGTGGGGTGCTCTCGCTCGTCGCCGTCTCCGGGCTCGTCGTCGGCATCATCGAGAGCGCGGACCGCGGCTGGGGCGACGCGGTGACGCTCACCGCGCTCGTCGTCGGCGTCCTCGCGCTCGCCGCCTTCGTCGCGTGGGAGCTGCGCACCGCCGACCCGCTCCTCGACCCGCGGTTGTTCCGCGAGCGCGGGTTCGCGACCGGGTCGCTGTCGATCTCGCTCCAGTTCTTCGCGATGTTCGGGTTCTTCTTCGCGATGCTCCAGTACCTCCAGTTCGTCGCGGGGTACTCGCCCCTCGAGGCCGCGCTGCGCCTCCTCCCGCTGCCGTTCGTCCTCATCCCCACCGCCCGGCGGGCACCCCACGTCGCGGCCCGGCTCGGGTTCCGCCGAGTGGGTGCGGTCGGTCTGGGCCTGCTGGCCGTCGGCCTGTTCACGATGGGCCGCCAGGGCCTGGACTTCTCGTACGGCCTGTTCGTCGCCGGGCTCGTCGTCTTCGCCGCCGGTGCCGGGCTCGCCGGGACGCCGGCGACGACGGCCATCACCGAGGCGCTGCCGGCGAGCAAGCAGGGCGTCGCCTCGGCGGTGAACGACACCGCCCGCGAGCTCGGGTCGGCGCTCGGCATCGCCGTCCTCGGGGCGGCCCTGACCGCTGCCTACCGCGACGGCGTCGCGACCGTCGTCCGGGGGCTCCCGGCGCCGGCGCAGGAGGCGCTCACGGCCTCCGTCGCGGCCACCCGATCGCCCCGGCTGGCCGCCCTCGGCCCGCGGGCGCAGGAGGTCGTCGACGGCGCCCGCGACGCGTTCGTCACCGGCGTCGGGCACGCGCTGACCATCGGCGCGGTCGTCGTGGCGGTCGGGGCCCTCGTCGTGCTGGCCCTGGCGCCTGTCCGCGCGCACTCCTGAGCCGGGACACGCAGCGGCCGCGGAGGGGGCTCATCCGCTCCGCGGCCGCTGCCGTCCCGGTGGGCCGGCCGGGTCACCCCGGCCGGCCGCGTGGTCAGTGGTCGATCGCCTCGGCGACGCCGTGACCGGTGAGGGCCCGGACCTCCATCTCCGCGTACTTCGCGGCGTTGTGCTCCTTGCTCGTCACCGAGCCGAGCCAGCCGAGGAAGAACGCCAGGGGGATGGAGACCAGCCCCGGGTTGTCGAGCGGGAACCAGTGGAAGTCGATGCTCGGGTCGGTGATCATCGACGCGCTGACGGTGGCCGGGGCGACCGGCGCCTTCCCGGAGACGACCGGGCTGAACGCGATGAGCACGATCGAGCTGACGAGGCCGCCGTAGATGGAGAACAGTGCGCCCCGGGTGTTGAAGCCCTTCCAGAACAGCGAGTAGAGGATCGTCGGCAGGTTCGCCGACGCCGCGACGGCGAAGGCGAGGGCGACGAGGAACGCGATGTTCTGGTTCTTCGCGAAGATGCCGCCGAGGATGGCGACCGCGCCGATGACGATCGCCGCGGTGCGGGCGACCCGCACCTCCTGCTCCTGGGTGGTCCGGCCCCGCTTGAAGACCTCCTTGTAGAGGTCGTGGGCGAAGGTCGCCGACGTCGTGATGGTCAGGCCGGCGACGACCGCGAGGATCGTCGCGAACGCGACGCCGGAGATGAGGCCGAGGAGCACCGAGCCGCCGAGCTCGTAGGCGAGCAGCGGAGCGGCCGAGTTCGCCTTGCCCGGAGCCGCGCCGATGGCGGTCGGGCCGACGAGGGCGGCGGCGCCGTAGCCGACGACGAGGGTGAGGAGGTAGAAGCCGCCGATGAGCCAGATCGCCCACTCGACCGACTTGCGGGCCTGCCTGCTCGTCGGGACCGTGTAGAAGCGCTGCAGCACGTGCGGCAGGCCGGCGGTGCCGAGGACGAGGGCCATCGACAGCGAGATGAAGTCGATCTTCGTCGTCAGGTCCTTGCCGTACTTCAGGCCCGGCTCGAAGAGCTTCTCGCCGGCCTTCGGCGAGTTGTCCGCGGCCGCCTGGAAGAGGCCGGAGAGGTTGAAGCCGTACTTGCCGAGCACCCACACCGTCATGACGAAGGTGCCGACGATGAGCAGGACCGCCTTGATGATCTGCACCCAGGTGGTGCCCTTCATCCCGCCGATGAGGACGTAGGCGATCATGATGACGCCGACGATCGCGATGACGATGTTCTGCGCGCCCTCGCCGCTCACGCCGAGCAGCAGCGAGACGAGGCCTCCGGCACCGGCCATCTGGGCGAGCAGGTAGAAGAACGAGACGCAGATGACCGAGATGGCCGTCGCGACGCGCACCGGGCGCTGCCGCAGGCGGTAGGAGAGGACGTCGGCCATCGTGAACCGGCCGGTGTTGCGCAGCAGCTCGGCGACGAGCAGCAGCGCGACGAGCCACGCGACGAGGAAGCCGATCGAGTAGAGGAACCCGTCGTAGCCCTGGAGGGCGATGGCGCCGGCGATGCCGAGGAAGGACGCCGCCGAGAGGTAGTCGCCGGCGATGGCGATGCCGTTCTGGCGTCCGTTGAACGCGCCGGCGGCGGTGTAGTACTGCTCGGCCGTCTTCTTGCCCGACGCCACCCGGATGACGATGACGAGGGTGATGACGACGAACGCGGCGAAGATGCCGATGTTGAGCGCCGGCTCGCCGACGCTCGTGGCGGCATCGGCGGCGGGGAGGAGGGTCACGGCCATGGTCAGTGCTCCTTCACGCCGTCGAGCTTGGCGCCGAGCGCGTCGGCCGCCGGGTCGAACTCACGCGTCGCCCACTTCGAGTACATGAAGGTGATGGCGAAGGTGGTGACGAACTGGCCGAGCCCGAACAGCAGGCCGACGGTGATGGTGCTGCCGGCGATCCGCGTGCCCATGAAGCCGGTGGCGAAGATCGAGAGCAGGACGTAGAGGAAGTACCAGGCGAGGAAGAACGCCGTCATCGGGAAGACGTACCCCCGGAACTTGCGGCGCAGCTCCTGGAACTCCGACGTGGACTGCAGGGCGAGGTACGGGTCCTCGGCCTGCGTGCGAGCTTCGTTGCTCACGGTCACCTCCAGGGTCGGGGTCCGGGCGGCTCCGCCCGGATCGGTCCCAAGGGTGCGCGCGCGGCCCGGCGGCTGGCGAGACCCCGCGCCGGGTGCCTCGGCGGGCGGTGGCACGGTGCGACGGGCGGAGCCGCGGCCACGGTGTGCGGTGGGTCACACTGCGCCGAGCGGGCCCCGTGGTGCGCCGAACGGTCGCCCGGCATGATGGACGCCGTGCGTGCGCTGAGGAAGGTCTCCGCCGGCCCCGGTCTGTCGCTGGTCGACGTGCCCGAGCCCGAGTGCGGTCCGAAGGACGTCAAGGTGCGGGTGCTGCGGGCCGGGCTCTGCGGCACCGACCTCCACCTCGAGCAGTGGGACGACTGGGCCGCGGCCACGGTGCAGGCGCCGATGACCATCGGCCACGAGTTCTTCGGCGAGGTCGTCGAGGTGGGCTTCGACGTCGACCACGTCGCCGTCGGCGACCGGGTCTCGGGGGAGGGGCACATCGTCTGCGGCACGTGCCGCAACTGCCGAGCGGGGCGTCGGCACCTGTGCATCAACACGGTCGGTGTCGGGGTGAACCGCGACGGGGCATTCGCCGACTTCGTCGTCATCCCGGCGACCAACGCGTGGGTGCAGCCGGCCGACCTCGAGCCGGACCTCGGCGCCGTGTTCGACCCGCTCGGCAACGCGGTGCACACGGCGCTGCAGTGGCCGGTCGTCGGCGAGGACGTCGTCGTCACGGGCGCGGGCCCGATCGGGGTGATGGCGACCGCCGTCGTCCGGCACGCGGGCGCCCGGCGCATCGCGGTGACCGACCTGTCGCCCGAGCGACTCGCGCTGGCCCGGGCGGCCGGCGCCGACCATGTCGTCGACGTCTCGCGCCGGGAGACGCTGCGCGACGCCCAGGCCGCGCTCGGGATGGCCGAGGGCTTCGACATCGGGCTCGAGATGTCCGGGTCGCCCGCGGCGGTCGAGGACCTGCTGGCGAACATGAACCACGGCGGGCGGGTCGCGCTGCTCGGCCTGCCCACGGACCGCTACGCCATCGACTGGGGGCGGGTCATCACGCACATGATCACGCTGCGCGGCATCTACGGCCGCGAGATGTTCGAGACCTGGTACCTCATGGGCTCGATGCTCGCGACCTCCGCGGACCTGCGGGCGGCGGTGTCGTCGGTCATCACCGGCCGGTACCCGGCCGAGCAGTGGGAGCAGGCCTTCGCCGAGACCCGCTCCGGGCACGGCGGCAAGGTCGTCCTCGACTGGAGCTGACCGCTGCGGCCGGGCCGCGCGGTGCGAGGCAGCGCCTAGGCTGGCTCGGTCGGCGACCCCGACCCGCCGCCCGCCCGACGACCCCGAGGAGCCCTTCGTGTACGGCGCAGTCAAGGACCAGCTCGCGCAGACCCTGCAGGAGATCGAGGACGCCGGGCTCTACAAGCGAGAGCGCGAGATCACGACGCCGCAGTCGGCCCACGTCGGCACGACGAGCGGTGAGTCGCTCAACTTCTGCGCCAACAACTACCTCGGCCTCGCCGACCACCCGGACGTCGTCGCGGCCTCGAAGGCAGCCCTCGACACGTGGGGCTTCGGGATGGCGTCGGTCCGCTTCATCTGCGGCACCCAGACCCAGCACACGGCCCTCGAGCGCCGGATCGGCGGGTTTCTCGGCACCGAGGCGGCGATCCTCTACTCCTCGTGCTTCGACGCGAACGGCGGTGTCTTCGAGGTGCTCTTCGGGGCCGAGGACGCCATCGTGTCCGACGAGCTGAACCACGCCTCGATCATCGACGGCATCCGCCTGTCGAAGGCGGCGCGGTACCGGTACCGGAACGCCGACATGGCCGACCTGCGCGCGCAGCTCACCGCCGCCCGCGAGGCCGGCGCGCGGCGCACCGTCGTCGTCACCGACGGTGTCTTCTCGATGGACGGCTCCTACGCGCCGCTCGACGAGATCTGCGACCTCGCGGACGAGTTCGAGGCGATGGTCCTCGTCGACGACAGCCACGCCGTCGGGTTCGTCGGCGAGGGCGGCCGCGGCACCCCCGAGCTCTTCGGCGTCATGGACCGCGTCGACATCCTCACCGGCACCCTCGGCAAGGCGCTGGGCGGCGCGTCCGGCGGCTACGTCGCCAGCCACCGCGAGGTCGTCGACCTGCTCCGCCAGCGCTCGCGGCCGTACCTCTTCTCCAACTCGGTCGCCCCCGCGGTGGTCGCCGGCTCGCTCGCCGCCCTCGACCTCGTCGACGGCTCGGCCGAGGCGCGGGAGACGTTGCGGCGCAACGCATCCCTCTTCCGTCGGCTGATGGACGAGGCTGGTTTCGACCTGCTGCCCGGCAGCCACCCGATCGTGCCGGTGATGTTCCCCGGCGACGACGGCGCGCGCCAAGCGACGCAGATCGCCGACCACATGCTCGGGCACGGCGTGTACGTCATCGCCTTCAGCTTCCCGGTCGTGCCGCGCGGCAAGGCCCGCATCCGCGTGCAGCTGTCGGCGGCGCACTCCGAGGACGACGTGCGACGCTGCGTCGAGGCGTTCGTGTCCGGGCGCGACGCGGTCGGCTGAGCCACCGCCGGGCACCGCCGGACGACCCCCTCGTCCCTCTACCTCCAACGTATAGCGCACGGGGGGTCTTGCGGCAAGCCCCCTGTCCGCGACCAGAATCTGCGGTTCGCGCCGGTACCCGACCGGCCCGGACGACGCGGAGACCCCGACACGTGACCCCCGAGACGACCACCGCCTTCGACCTCCCCGACCACCTGGCCGCCAAGGCCGACCCCGCCCTCGTCGCCGCCGACGAGCGCTTCCTCGCCCACCTCGCCGACGTGCTCGAGGCGCGCGTCGCCGACCTGACCCGACGCCTCGAGGAGGCGCGCCGCGCCCCGGCCGGCGAGGGCAGCGCGGCCGTCGAGCGCGACCTCGAGGTGCACCGGCTCGCCTCCCGGCTGCGGCTGATCCGCCGCTTCGGCATCGACCTGTGCCTCGGCCGGATGGTGACGCCCGACGGTCGGCGTGTGTACATCGGGCGCACCGGGATGACCGGCCCCGACGGCGAGCAGCTGCTCGTCGACTGGCGCGCGCCCGCGGCCGAGCCGTTCTTCGCCGCCACCCACGGCGACCCGCGCGGCCTGGTCAGCCGGCGCCGCTACCGCTGGACGCTCGGGCGGGTCACCGACTACTGGGACGAGGTGTTCACCGCCGAGGGGCTGGAGCACCACGCGGCGCTCGACGACCAGTCCGCGTTCGTCGCGAGCCTCGGCGCGGCCCGCACCGGCCGGATGCGCGACGTGCTCGCGACCATCCAGGCCGACCAGGACGCGATCGTCCGGGCCGGCTCGCACGGCGCGCTCGTCGTCGACGGTGGCCCCGGGACCGGCAAGACGGTCGTCGCGCTGCACCGCGCGGCCTACCTCCTGCACGCCGACCCGCGGCTCGCCGACGGCCGCGGCGGCGTGCTCGTCGTCGGACCGCACCGGCCCTACCTCGAGTACGTCGCCGACGTGCTGCCGAGCCTCGGCGAGGAGGGCGTCGCGACCTGCACGCTGCGCGACCTCGTGCCCGAGGGGGCGGACGCAGGTCCCGAGCCGGACCCGTTCGTCGCCCGGCTCAAGGCCGACGCCCGGATGCTCGACGCGGTCGAGCCCGCCGTCGCGCTCTACGAGGAGCCACCGACGGAGGTGCTCGTCGTCGCGACCCCCTGGGTCGACGTGCGCGTCACCGCCCGCGACTGGGCCGAGGCGTTCGACGCCGTCGAGCCCGGCACCCCGCACAACGAGGCCCGCGAGGAGGTGCGCGAGGCGCTGCTCGGCATCCTCACGGACGCCGTCGTGGCCGAGCTCGACGACGGCGAGGCGGACGAGGACGACGACGGATGGGGCTTGGCCGAGGAGGAGTTCGACGCGTACGGGCGCACCGGCGAGGACCCGCGACAGGCGGCCCGCCGGGCGCTCGCCGCGGACCGCGACCTGGCCCGGGCGCTCGAGCGGGCGTGGCCGGTGCTCGACCCGGCCGAGCTCGTCGGCGACCTGTGGACGGTGCCGGCCTACCTGCGGCGCTGCGCCCCGTGGCTCGCACCGGACGAGGTCACCGCCCTCCGGCGCGAGGACCCGACCGCGTGGACCGACGCCGACCTGCCGCTGCTCGACGCGATGCGGCGCCGGCTCGGCGACCCGGAGACCTCGGCACGCCGCCGCCGCCAGGAGGCCGTCGAGGCCGCCGAGCGCGAGCGGATGGCCGACGTCGTCGCCGACCTGCTGGCCACCGACGACAGCGACCTGAAGGTGATGTCGATGCTCCGCGGCCAGGACCTGCGAGCGGCCCTCGTCGACCCCGGCGCCCTGCCCACCCCGACCCCGGACCGGCTGGCCGGCCCCTTCGCCCACGTCGTCGTCGACGAGGCCCAGGAGCTGACCGACGCCGAGTGGCAGATGCTGCTGCAGCGCACGCCGTCCCGGAGCATCACCGTGGTCGGCGACCGGGCTCAGGCGCGGCACGGCTTCGCCGAGCCGTGGGAGGAGCGCCTGCGGCGGGTCGGCCTGCGCGAGGTCCGGACCGCCTCCCTCACGGTCAACTACCGCACCCCGGAGGAGGTGATGGAGGAGGCCGCGCCGGTCATCCTCGCGGCGCTGCCCGACGCCAACGTGCCGACCTCCGTGCGGCGTTCCGGCGTCCCCGTCCACCACGGCGGGGTCGCCGAGCTCGACGACGTCCTCGACGCGTGGGCCGCGCAGCACCCCGAGGGCACCGGTGTCGTCATCGGGGACCCGACGTTCGCAGGCCGGCCGCGGGTCCGGTCGCTGACGCCGCTCACCGCCAAGGGGCTCGAGTTCGACCTCGTCGTCCTCGTCGACCCGGAGCGCCTCGGCGAGGGGGTGGCGGGCGCGGTCGACCGGTACGTCGCGATGACCCGGGCCACCCAGCGGCTCGCAGTGCTCACCAGCGGGGAGCCGGCCTTGTCAGTCGCGGACCCGGCTGCGCGCCAACCGGACCCGCTCCGGGGTGTGCAGCCGGACGAGGACGCGCGTCGTCGAGGCGGGCACCCGCCCGGGCGTCGCCAGCGAGACGACCACCGCGGTGGCGCCGGCGAGCGGCACGGCCCACAGCGCCGGGTTGGCGAGCAGGGCCGCGGGCCAGCCGTCGTAGGTGCGGCTCGAGATGGTGGTCCCGAGGGCGAACAGCGTCGAGGCGCCGCCGACGAGGAGGCCGGCCATCGCTCCGGTCGTCGAGAGCCGCCGCCACCACACCCCGAGCATGATGAGCGGGGCGAAGGTGGCGGCGGCGACCGCGAACGCGAGCCCGACCGTCGTCGCGACCCCGAGCGGCTGGGTGACGCGGCTCAGCACGTACGGGATGACGACGGCCGCGACGGCGGCGAACCGGAAGCCGCGCACGCCGGGCGCGTCCCCGCCGGTGAAGCGGGCGAGCCGGGGGCGCAGCAGCTCCTGGTCGAGGACCCCGGTCACCGACATCGCGAGGCCGGACGCGGTCGAGAGGAACGCCGCGAACGCGCCGCCGGCGAGCATCGCGGTGAGGACGTCCCCACCGAGCCCGCCGACCAGCTCGCCGGGCAGCCGCAGCACGACGGAGTCCGGGCGCACCCCGGCCGGCAGCTCGGGGAAGGCGACCCGGCCGAGGGCGCCGTAGACCGGCGGCAGGAGGTAGAAGGTCCCGAGGAGGGCGATGACCGTGACGGTGGTGCGCCGGGCGCCGGTGCCGTCCGGGTTCGTGTAGTAGCGGACGAGGACGTGCGGCAGGCCCATCGTGCCGAGGCACAGGGCGAGCACGGTCGAGGCCGTGCGGTAGACGGGGTGGTCGTCCGGGCCGGTCGGCGTGAGCGGGATGCTCCACTCCGGGGGGACGACCGGCGCCGGGTGGCCGTCGCGGAACCACAGGAGGAGCAGGACGAACGCGGGCACCGCGAGGGCGGTCAGCTTGACCCAGTACTGCACGGCCTGGACGAAGGTGATCGAACGCATTCCGCCGGCGCCGACGGCCGCGGCGATGACGACCATGACGACGAGGCCGCCGACCCACGAGTCGGCGCCGGTGACGAGGGTCAGGGTGAGGCTGGCGCCCTGGAACTGCGGGAGCAGGTACAGCCAGCCGATGGCCACGACGAGGACCGACGACACCCGGCGGATGGCCTTGGACCCGAGCCGGGCCTCGGCGAAGTCGGGCAGCGTGTACGCGCCCGAGCGGCGCATCGGGGCGGCGACCATGACGAGCAGGACGAGGTAGCCGAGCGTGTAGCCCACCGGCAGCCAGAGCAGGTCGACGCCGCCGCCGTAGACGAGCCCCGCGACGCCGAGGAAGCTCGCCGCGGAGAGGTACTCGCCGCCGATGGCCGAGGCGTTGAGGCGCGGGGAGACCGTGCGCCCGGCGACGTAGAAGTCGCTCGTCCGGCGCGAGAGGCGCAGCCCGAGGCCGCCGACGGCGAGCGTCGTCAGGCAGACGAGCACGACCGCGACGAGCGAGAGCGGGTGGTTCACGGCTCCTCGACGACCTCGGTGAAGTCGGCCTCGATCCGCTCGCTCTGCCGGGTGTACCAGCGGGCGAGGACCCACGCCGCCGGGTAGACGGCGACGCCGAGGACGAGCCAGGCGAACGGGATGCCGGCCACGGTGACGCCGCGGGTCGCCGGCACGAGCAGGAGGACGGCCGGCAGGGCCGCGAGCCCGGCCACGGTGAGGGCGAGGATGGCGACCGACAGCCGCAGCTGGGCGCGCATCAGGCCGTCGAGGTAGACGTCGCCGAGCTCGGTCTGCTCGTCGATGTCGCGTGCGGCCGGGCGGGCGCGCAGTGGGGCGGCGCCGCGGCGCGAGCTGGTGACCCGGACCCGCTCCGGCGGCGTGCTCACCGGCTCAGCCGCCGGGCCGGCGCTCGGCGAGGGGGCGCCGCAGGAGGGTGTCGCGCAGCTCCTTGGTGTGCCGGCGGCTCACCTGGAGCTCGACCTGCCCGACGAGGACCGAGCAGCGGCCGTGGTCCATCCGCACCTCGCTGACGTGGGGGAGCGCGACGAGGGTGCTCCGGTGGATGCGGACGAACCCGAAGTCGCCCCACTTCTCCTCGAGGACGCTGAGCGGCACCCGGACGAGGTGGCTGCCGGTGTCGGTGTGCAGGCGGGCGTAGTCGCCGTGGGCCTGCGCGTACCGGATCTGGCTGCGGGTGATGAAACGGGTCACGCCGCCGAGCTCGACGGGGATGGTCTCGTCCTCGACGACCGGCGCCGGGGCGGACGAGGCGTCGGGGGCGGCTGCCCGGGCCGAGCCCCGCTCGCGCTGCTCGACGACCCGGCGCACGGCCTCGGCGATCCGGTCGTCGCGGCACGGCTTCATGACGTAGTCGGTGACGTCGAGGGCGAACGCGTCGACGGCGTGCCGTTCGTGGGCGGTGACGAAGACGACCTGGGGGCGCACCGTGAACCGGGAGATGACCCGGGCGAGGGCCATCCCGTCGAGGCCGGGCATCGAGATGTCGCTGAAGACGACGTCGACGTCGCGGGCGTCGAGGACCTGGAGCGCCTCGGTGCCGCTGCTCGCGGTGATCACCTCGGCGACCCGCTCGTCGCGACCGAGGAGGTAGCCGAGCTCGGACAGCGCCGGGAGCTCGTCGTCGACGACGAGCACCACCAGTCCCTGTTCCGAGGACATGCGCGGCAGCCTACGACCCCGGGTCAGTCCTGTGCGTGGACTCCGGGTGCGAACTTCGGCACACGGAAGCTGACTCGCGTCCCGGCGCCGGGCGCGGTCTCGACGACGAGCCCGCACTCGTCGCCGTACACCTGGCGCAGGCGCGCGTCGACGTTCCCGAGGCCGACCGAGTCGGTGGCCCGCGCGCCGTCGAGGATGGTCCGGACGCGCTCGGGGTCGGTGCCGACGCCGTCGTCCTCGATGGCGATCTCGGCCTCGGCGCCGAGGTCGGTGGCGGTGATCGAGACGTGGCCCGGGCCCTCCTTCGTCGCCAGGCCGTGCCGGACCGCGTTCTCGACGAGCGGCTGGACGGCGAGGTAGGGCAGCGTCACCGGCAGCACCTCGGGGGCGACGAGCAGCGAGACCCGCAGCCGGTCGCCGAAGCGGGCCTGCTCGAGGACGAGGTAGCGCTCGACGTTGCGCAGCTCCTCGGCGAGGGTCGTGAACGTGCCGCCGGTGCGCAGCGCGTAGCGGGTGAAGTCGGCGAAGTCGAGGAGCAGCTCCCGGGCGCGGTCCGGGTCGGTGCGGACGAAGGACGCGATCGCCGCGAGGCTGTTGTAGATGAAGTGCGGGCTGATCTGCGCCCGCAGCGCCCGCAGCTCGGCCTCGACGACCTGGCCGCGGGTGCGGGCGAGCTCGGCGAGCGCGAGCTGGCTGGAGACCCAGGCCGCGACCTCCTCGGTCGCACGGGTGAGGCCGGGGGAGGAGTAGGCGGTCCACGCGGTGAGCGTGCCGACGACGAGGTCGTCGGAGACCAGTGGTGCGGTGACGGCCATCCGGATGGGGCAGTCGGGGTCGGAGCAGCCGACGTCGTCGGGGCCGTGGGCCACCGTGCGCCCGGTCTCGAGGGTCTGCTCGCCGAGGGTGACCGCGAGGTCGCGGTGGTGCTCGCCGGTACCGGTCCACGACAGGACGCTGCCGGGGGTGGCCAGGGACACGGCGTGGGCGCCGAGGATGGAGAGCAGGTGGCGGCCGGCGCGCTCGGCCGACTCCGGCGTCAGCCCGTCCGCGAGGTGCCGGGACGCCAGCGAGGCGGTGTGCAGGGTGGCGTACGTGGCCCGGTCGGTCTCGGAGATGAACCCTCGGCGGCGGCTGCGCCGCAGCAGGGCGACCCCGAGCCAGAGGAGCAGCATCGTACCGGCGACGAGCACCGCCGTCGGCCAGTGGATGCTGCCCGTCATGGGCACACCCTAGGCTCACGGGGACCGGTGCGGCAGAGGACGGAAGGCGTGCGGATGGGCGAGCTCGACGAGGCACTGCGGCTGGACTGGCCGGACGGCCCGGCCGCGGCGCCGGGACCGGAGGCGGTCGGCGCGGGGGTGCTCGGTGACGGGTGGGTGGTCGGCGCCGCGGTCAACGGGGGGCTGCTCATGGCGCTCGGGGTCCGGGCGGTCGCCGACGGCGTCGTCGGGGCCGGGCACCCCGACGTCCTCGCGTGGAGCACCTTCTTCCTCTCGGCCGCCCAGCCGGGCCCGGTCGAGGTCCGCTCCGAGGTCCTGCGCGTCGGCCGGTCGGTCTCCACCGGGCAGGCGCGGCTGCTCCAGGCATCCGGCGGAGGTCCGGTCGAGCGGGCCCGGGTCACGGCGACCCTCGGCGACCTCGCCGTGACCGGCGAGCCCGCCCACCGCGGGCCCGAGCCGCCGCGGATGCCGCCGCCCGAGGAGTGCGTGCCGGCGCGCCGCGAGGTCGGCGGGCCCGGCGAGGCCATCCGCCTCCTCGACCGGCTCGACGTGCGCGTCGACCCCGCGACGGCCGGCTTCGCGGTCGGCCGGCCGACGGGCCGCGGTGTGCTGCGCGCGTGGGTGCGGATGGCCGACGGCCGCGAGCCCGACGTCGCGATGCTCCCGTTCGTCGTCGACTGCCTCATGCCGGTCGCCTTCGACCTCGGCGTCGCCGGCTGGGCGCCCACCTACGAGCTGAGCGGGCAGGTCCTCGGCCGGCCGGCGCCCGGCTGGCTGCAGGTGGCGCTGCACGCCGACGCCGTCGCCGGCTCGGTCTACGTCGAGGACGCCGACGTCTGGGACTCCACCGGCCGGCTCGTCGCGCGCGCCCGCCAGCTGGCGGGCATCCGGGTGCCACCGGAGGGACTCGTACCGCGCGCTGGCTAGGCTGCCCGGATGCCTCCCGCCCCCGCGCCCGGTGGGTCACCGGCCGTCGACGCCGTGGTCCGGCTCTCCGAGCTGCCGGGGCTGCCCGAGCAGGTCGAGGCCGCCCGTGCGGCGTGCACGCGGCTGCGCTGGCACAACGCCCTCCGGCGGCGAACGGCCGAGGCCGCCGCGGAGTCACGCGTGCGCGGTGCGGTGGCCAGCGCCGAGCTCGAGGGCGCCACGATGCCCGTCGACGCGGTGCGTGACGTGGTGCGCGGGGCGGCCACCTGGTCGTCCGACCCGGACCCCGTCGAGCGGGTCGTGCGTGGGGTCGTCGGCGCGACGGCCGAGACCGAGCACGTCGCCGGCCTCGTGCTGCGTGCGCCGCTCCAGGCGCTGGCCCGGCTGCACACGGTGGCGGCCGCGGGGCTGGTCCCCGACGCCGCGCTCGGGAGGCCTCGGGTCGGTGACGAGGAGTGCGCCGAGCTGACCGACCTCGGCCCGGCGCCGTCGGCCGCGGAGGCGGCGGTGCGGCTGCGCGGGCTGGCGGACGTGGTCCTCGCGACGCCGCGGCTGCCCGTCGTCGTCGCGGCGGCGGTGGTCCACGCGGAGCTCGCGAGCGTCCGGCCGTTCCTCCGCGGCAACGCGGTCGTCGCCCGGGCCCTCGACCGCGTGCTCGTCGGCGCCGGCGGCCTCGACCCGACGGGGGTCGCGGTCACCGAGGCCGGGCACGCGGCGGAGGGTGGGGCGGCCTACCTCGGGGCGCTCGCCGCCTACGGGCGCGGGGACGCCGTCGGCGTCGGGCTGTGGGTCTCGCACTGCTGCTCGGCCGTGCAGGCCGCCGCCCGCGAGGGTGAGGCGGTCGCGGACGCCGTGCTCGCCGGACGCCTCGACTAGGTGCCCCTCCCCGGTTGTCGCCGGGGGGCGCGAGGAGTAGAACTGGAGGTGGAGGAGCACCCGCTCCCCCGCACACCTACCGCGGACGACGGGTACCCACGCGCGGGCAGTCCACTGATGGACCGGTCGTCGTGGGCTCGTCCCACGGCCACGGCACGACAGCACGCCTGGTCGCCCGCAGCCCGCGGCAGGACGACGCCCCCGCCGGTCCTGACGGGGGCGCCGTCACGCCCCCGGACCTGTCGGTGGCCTCGGTGGTGGCTGGGGCCCGGTGTTCCCGCAGGTGAGGGGCCGCCCCCGGGGCGCGGGGACCGGGTGGTCAAGCATTCAACCTTTTCGGCCCAACCTACGGATCCAGTGCTCCTGAGCGGACTCTCAGGACGATTTCAGCAGTGTTGGCATCGGGCTTGCGCGGGGGGCCATCGATGAGACACGATGTACTCACTCGCTCCCCCTTGGGGTAGAGCGACCGGCGAACCGGCTTCTCCCCCCCGGAGCTCGGCTCGCCGACGGCCCCGGTTGTCCCCCCGACCGGGGCCGTCCCATGTCCGGACCGCGGACGCCCCGTGTCGCGCCGTCCACAGGGTCCGGGACGGCCGCTCGTCGTCCACAGATCGGCGTGACCCCCTCGCGCGGCGGGCCGGCGCGGCGGCAGCGTCGGGCCATGACCTCTCCACCGTCCTGCGTCGTCGTCGGCTCCTCCGGCGGCCTCGGCGCGAGCACCCTGGCCCTCGCCGTCGGTCGGCGCCTCGCGGCCGTCGGCCCACCCGCCACGGTCGTCGACCTCGCGACGACCGGCGGCGGCCTCGACGTCACGGCCGGCGTCGAGCACCTCGCCGGGCCGCGCTGGTCGGCCCTCGCCGGTGGTGGCGTCCCCGCCGTCGACAGCCTGCTCGCGGCCCTCCCCGCCGAGGACGGCTGCCGGGTCCTCTCGGCCGGCGGGCCGGCACCGCGCACGCTCACCGACGAGGCTGTCGCCGAGACGCTCGCCGCGCTCGTCGGCCACGCCGCACCCCTCGTCGTCGACGCACCGGCCACCTCGGGGCACCTCTCCCTCCTCCTCGCCGGCGGACCCCTCGTCGTCGTCGTGGCGGGCCTGCGCACGCGGCAGCTCGCCGACGCCGACGCGCTCGTCGACCGCCTGGTCGACCTGACCGAGTCCGTCACGGCGCCAGCCGATCTCCGTCTCGTCACCCGCGGTGCCCGGCCGAGCGCGGGTGTCCTCGACGACGTCGAGGCGCACCTCGGTGTCGCGCACCTCCAGCACCTGCCCGACGACCCCCTCGTCGCCAAGGAGGCCGAGCGCGGGCTGTGGCCCGGCACCGCGCGCACGGCGGTCCGGCGCTGTGCCGACACCGTCGCCGCGGCGCTCACCGGGGCCCGGGCCGGGCCGGTCGGGAGAGCCTCGTGAGCCGCGTCCCGACCTCGCCACGCCCGGCGGGCGTCGAGCGGGCGATCCGGGCCGGGGAAGGGCCCAGCCCCGCCCGCATCGCCCGGGTCGCCCGCGAGTCGACGCTGTACCTCGGCCCCACCGCGGGCGACCGGGCCGCGCACGACCTGACCACCGGCCTCGTCGGCCTCGGCCCGCTCGCCGGGCTCGTCGAGGACCCCGAGGTCACCGATGTCCTCGTCAACGGCGACGGGTCGGTCTGGGTCGAGCGCGGCGCAGGAGTCGAACCGGCGGGTCCCGCCCTCGATCCCTCTGCGCTGCGCCCGCTGGCCGTCCGGCTGGCCGGGCTCGCGGGCCGGCGGCTCGACGACGCGCAGCCCTGGGTCGACGGCCTGCTGCCCAGTGGGGTGCGGCTGCACGCCGTCCTGCCCCCGCTCGTCGAGCACGGCCCGCACCTCAGCCTCCGGGTCCCGCGGCGGCGGCTGGCCGGGTGTGCCGCCCTCGTCGAGCACGGGATGTGCAGCCCGGGGACGGCAACCGTCCTGCGTGGCCTCGTGGCCGCCCGGCGGAGCCTCCTCGTCACCGGCGGGACGGGCGCCGGCAAGACCACCCTCCTCGGTGCCCTGCTCGCCGAGTGCCCGCCGGAGGAGCGGCTCGTCGTCGTCGAGGACGTCCGCGAGCTCGACCCCGACCATCCGCACGTCGTCCGGCTCCAGGGGAGGGCCGCCAACGTCGAGGGCGTCGGGGAGGTCCCGCTGTCCGTCCTGGTCCGGCAGGCCCTGCGGATGCGCCCGGACCGCCTCGTCGTCGGCGAGGTGCGTGGCGGCGAGGTCCGCGACCTCCTCGCGGCCCTCAACACCGGTCACGAGGGCGGCGCCGGCACCCTGCACGCCAACGGGCCCGGTGAGGTTCCGGCCCGGCTCGAAGCCCTCGGCTCGCTCGTCGGGATGCCACGTGCCGCCGTGCACGCCCAGCTGAAGGGCGCCCTGCAGGCGGTGGTCCACGTGGTCCGGGACGGGCGGGGCCGCCACGTCGACCGCGTCGGCGTGCTCCGCGTCGGCCCCGACGGGCTCGTCGAGGTACCCGTCGCCCTCACCGACCGTCCGGACGGACCGGTGCCCGGCGAGGCGTGGGCCGCGCTCGGCACGCTGCTGCCCGGGGCCGGAGCGCCGGCCGGCACGGTGCCCGGTGAGGCGTGGGCAGCGCTCGGCACGCTGCTGCCCGGGGCCGGCCCGCCGGCCGGCAGGGTGCCCTCGTGACCGCCCTCGCGGTCCTGCTCGCCGTCTCGGCCGTCCTCGTGTGGCCGCACGGGGAGGACGACCGCCCCCCGGCCGGTGCGGCGCGGTGGGGCCGGCGTCTGTACGGCCGGATCACGGGTCGGGACCGGCCCTCCGGCACCGACTGGGTCGCCGACCTCGCCGAGCTCGCGGCGGTCGGGTTGCGGGCCGGTCTCGACCTCCGCTCGGCCGCCGAGGTGGCGGCGCGCAGTCCCGGTGTCGCGCAGGCGGCGCCATGGCTCCTCGACCGGCTCGCCGACGCGGGCCGCCGTTGCTCCTCCACGGCGGAGGCGCTCGCCGGCCCGCCCGTCCTCCGGCCGGTGGCCGCCGACCTGGCCCTGCTGGCCCGGGCCTGGCGCCTGTCGGAGGGCGTCGGGGCCGCGGCATCGCGCACCACCGAGGGCGCTGCGGCCGCGTTGCGGGCGCGGACCGCGGCCCAGGCACGGGCCCGGGCCGCGCTGGCGGGTCCCCGGGCGTCGATGCGCGTCCTCACCGCGCTCCCACTCGCCGGACCCGTCGCCGGGCTCGCCCTCGGACTGTCCCCCACCTCCCTCTACGGCTCGGCGGCGGCCAGGGCCTCGGCGCTCGTCGGGGTCCTGCTCGCCCTCGCCGGCTGGCTGTGGGCCCGCCGGCTCGTCGGCCGCGCGGCCCGGCCGGCCCGCACGAGCGGGGGCCCGTCATGACGAGCCGGAGGGGACCATGACGACCGTCGCGATGCTCCTGCTCGCGGCCGGGCTCCTCCTCCTGCCGCCGCCGCGAGCCCGCCGGCCGGCGCGCCCGGAGGCGCCCGCGCCGCCCGGGGGCCCGGCGACGGTCGAGGACGCCGCGGCGGCGCTCACCCTCCTTGCCGCCGTCCTCCGCGGGGGCGGGGGTGCGGTCGAGGGGCTCGAGGCGGTCGCGGCCGTCGACCCCGGGCGCGCCGGGCGCGAGCTCGCCGTCGTGGCGGCGGCGCAGCGGTGGGGCGAGCCGCACGACCGGGCCTGGGCGAGGGTCGGCCCGGGGTGGGCACCGGCCGCCGCGGCCTGGCACGCGGCCGTCACGGCCGGTGCGCCCCCGGCCTCGCTCGTGGCCGCCGCGGCCGACCGGATGCGGGTCGCCGAGTCGCGCCGGGTCGAGGCGGCCGTGCACCGCGCCGGCGTCCTGCTCGTCCTCCCGCTGGGGCTCTGCTTCCTGCCGGCGTTCGTCGCCACGACGGTGGTCCCCGTCGTGCTCCTCCTCCTCGGCGGGCTGGGATGAGCGCCGAGGCCGTCCACAGCCCGGTCGCGCCGAGGCCGCCGTCCACAGATCCGCCGTCACCCCTCGACCGGCCCGGGCGCCCCGGCGACGGTGGAGCCGAGGGGCGCGACCGCCGCGCCCACGACCTCCGGGAGGTACCCATGACCACACGACTCATCACACGGCTGCGCGCCGGCGCCCGCCGGCTGTCCCGGCTGTCCCGGCGGGGTGAGGCCGGGATGACCACGGCCGAGTACGCCGTCGGGACCGTCGCCGCCGTGGCCTTCGCCGCGCTGCTGCTCGCGGTCGTCAAGTCCGGGCCGGTCAAGAGCGCGCTGACCGGCATCATCGTCGGCGCACTCGGCACGTGACCCGGCGGGGCGGTGAGCAGGGGATGGTCACGGCCGAGCTGGCCGTGGCCCTCCCCGGGCTCCTCCTCGTCCTCGGGCTGTGCCTCGCCGCCGTCCAGCTCGGCATCGACCACGTCCGCTGCGTCGACGCCGCCCACGCGGCCGCCCGCCTCGGGGCCCGCGGGGAACCGCTCGAGGTCGTCCGGTCCGCGGCGGCCCGGGTGGCCCCCGACGGCTCCGCCGTCGCGGTCTCGGCGGTCGGCAGGTCGGTGGCGGTCGAGGTGCGGGCGCCGGCTCCGGCCCTGCTCGGTCCCCTCGGGGGCCGGCTCGCCGCCTCGGCCCGGTCGGTGGCGCGGTCCGAGGCCGACCCGTGAGGCCCGAGGAGGGGAGCGGCTCGGTCCTCGTCGTGGGCGCGCTCGGCGCCCTGGTCGCCGTCCTCGCCGGGGCGCTGGTCCTCGCCGGAGCCGTGCGCGACGTCCATCGCGCGCGAGGGGCCGCCGACCTCGCGGCGCTCGCCGCGGCCCGCCCGCTCGTCGTCGGCGGCGCTCCCGACTGCGGCGTGGCGGCGGAGGTGGCCGGCGCCAACGGGGCGGTGTTGGAACGATGCTCCGTCCTGGCCGACGGGAGCGTCGTCGTCGAGGTGGTGGTGCGCCGCTCGGGAGCGGTCAGGTGGCCCGGGGTCCCCGACGACGCGGTCTCCCGTGCCCGGGCCGGGCTCGAGGCCGTGGGCCCGGGGCCGTGACCCGCCGCGTCAGGGGTCGCTCAGGCGCGCGGCGGCTCGACCCGGGTGTCGGGCTCGACCCGGGTCTGGGGCTCGGTGCGCCCTTCGGCGACCTCGGCCCGGCGCCGAGCGGTCTCGGTCGCGACGTGCTGCTCGGCGACGCGCTCGTCGGCCTGCTGACGCAGTGCCGCGGTCTCCTGCTCGTGGCGGGCGCGCTCCTCGGCGAGCTGGCGCTCGCGGGCCTCGACCTCCTCCTTCATCCGCTGCTGCTCGGCGAGGCGCTGCTCCTCGGCGAGACGGTCCGCCTCGCGGGCCTGGACGCGGCGGCGGTGACCCCGACGCAGGCCGCCGCGCAGCACGGCCCAGCCGAGCCAGAACAGGGTGATGACGACCATGCCGGAGACGAGGAACACGACCGGCGGGAGGTTGACGGTGCCGCCGAGGACGTTGATCGCCACGGGGTCCTCGAGGCGCACCGCGCCGACGACGAGCAGTGCTCCGGCCCCGAGGGCGACGACGACGAGGATGACACCGAGGAGGACCATGGCTCGCAGGCTACCCCGGTGACCAGCGGCGGAGCGCGTTCGGGACGTCCGGGTCCGGCCGTCCGAACCGGCCGGGGCGAGGGTCGCCGGTACCGGTCCGTGCCGTGCGTGGCGCCACTCGTCCGGTGAGCGCTGCGGTGGTCAGCCCGCCGCGGCGAGGGCCAGCTCGAGGACGACGACCGCGCCCGCCTTGTCGAGCGGCTCGTTGCCGTTGCCGCACTTCGGCGACTGCACGCACGCCGGGCAGCCGCTCGGGCACGGACACCCGAGCACGGCGTCACGGGTGGCCCGCACCCACGCCTCGAACGCGACGAACGCCCGCTCGGCGAAGCCCGCGCCGCCGGGGTACCCGTCGAAGACCATGACCGTCGGCAGGCCGGTGTCGGGGTGCAGCGCCGTCGAGACCCCGCCGACGTCCCACCGGTCCGAGGTGGCGACGAGCGGCAGCATCCCGATGGCCGCGTGCTCGGCGGCGTGGAGGGCCCCCGGCACCGCCGCCTCCGCGACCCCCGCCGCGTGGAGGACGTCCGGGTCCACGGTCCACCACACCGCCTTCGTCGTCAGCGACCGCTCCGGCAGGTCGAGGGGGTGCCTGCCGATCACCTCGCCGCTCGGCAGCCGCCTGGAGAAGCCGGTGACCCGGCCCGTGACGCGCACCGACCCGAAGGACGCCCGCACCCGGGCCCGCTCGGCCACCCGGTCGGTGCCGAGGATGTCGAAGCGGCTCACCGACTCCGCCTGGGTCGACCAGCCGGGGTCGCCCCGGACCACGTGTGCCGCCCGCGCCTCGAGGTCGAGCTCGGTGACGACCCACGTCTCGCCCTGGTGGAGGTGCACGGCTCCGGTGTGCACCTGCGCGTGGGCCGCGGCCTCGTCGACGGTGCCGATGACCCGCCCGGTCCGGGTCTCGACGACGGCGACGACGTCGCTCGCCCCGCGGAGCGAGATGTGCTCGGCCGGCCGGTCCTCGCGGGCCCAGAACCACCCGGTCGGCCGCCGGCGCAGGATGCCGTTCGCGACGAGCACCGAGAGCAGCCCGCGCGCTCCCGGCCCGAACAGCTCGAGGTCGGCCTCACCCAGCGGCAGCTCGGCCGCGGCCGCCGCGAGGTGCGGTGCGAGGACGTGCGGGTTCTCCGGGTCGACGACCGTCGTCTCGACCGGCGTGCCGAAGATCGCCTCGGGGTGGCGCACGAGGTAGGTGTCGAGCGGGTCGTCGGCCGCGACGAGGACGGCGAGGGACTCGCCACCGGAGCGCCCGGCCCGGCCGGCCTGCTGCCACAGGCTGGCCCGCCGTCCGGGCCACCCCGCGACGAGCACCGCGTCGAGGCCGCTGACGTCGATGCCGAGCTCCAGCGCGGTGGTCGCCGCGAGCCCACGCAGCGACCCCTGCCGCAGGCCGCGCTCCAGCGTGCGGCGGTCCTGCGGGAGGTAGCCCCCGCGGTAGGCGGCCACCGCCTCGATCGAGGTCGGGTCGAGGGCCTCGAGCCGCCGCCGCGCCCCCGTCGCCAGGGCCTCCGCGCCCGCCCGGCTGCGGGCGAAGGCCACGGTCTGCACGCCGTGCCCGACGAGGTCGGCGAGCAGCTCCGCGGCCTCGGTCGTCGCCGAGCGACGCTCGCCGTCCGCTCCGGTGACCGGCTCCCACAGCGCGAACGTCATGGCCCCCCGGGGCGAGCCGTCGCTCGTCACCGCCCGCACGGGCAGCCCGGTGAGGCGGGACGCGTGTCCCGCGGGGTCGCTGACCGTCGCCGAGGCGAGGACGAACGTGGGCGTCGCGCCGTAGCGCCCCGCAACCCGGCGCAGTCGGCGCAGCACCGCCGCCACGTGCGCGCCGAAGACCCCCCGGTACACATGGCACTCGTCGACGACGACGTAGCGCAGGTCGCGCAGGAACCGTGACCACCGCTCGTGGCCGGGCAGCAGCGAGTGGTGGAGGAGGTCGGGGTTGGTGAGGACGAGGTTCGCGTGCTCGCGCACCCACCGCCGCTCGTCCGGCGGGGTGTCGCCGTCGTAGGTCGCCGCGCGCACCCCCGGCACGGCGAGCGCCTCGACGCGGGCCAGCTGGTCGGCGGCCAGCGCCTTGGTCGGCGCGAGGTAGAGCGCCGTCGGGCCGCGCACCCCACCCCGCTCGGCGCCCTCGACCACCGACCCGAGCACCGGCACGAGGTAGCCGAGGCTCTTCCCGGACGCGGTCCCGGTGGCCAGCACGACGTGCTCGCCGGCCGTCGCGAGGTCGATCGCCTCGCGCTGGTGGCTCCACGGGCGCGAGATCCCCCCGGCGAGCAGGGCCGAGAGGAGGGCCGGCGCGAGGTCGTCCGGCCACTGCGCGAGGCGCGCCGACCGGGCCGGGATCGACTCGACGTGGACCAGCCGGCCCTCGGGTCCGGCCCGGGCGAGTCGGGCGAGGTGCTGGGCTGGGCTGGACACGGCCGTTACGGTAATCCTTGGTCCCGACCACCCCCGGTCGTGACCAGCACGACCCGAGCCTGAGCCACCCGAGGAGCCTGACGCGTGGAGCTCTCCGTCACGACGTCCCACCAAGACGACGTCAGCGTCGTCACGGCCGAGGGGGAGGTCGACGTCTACACCGCGGCGCAGCTGCGCCAGACGCTCGACCAGGAGATCGCCGACGGGCGCACCAAGGTCGTCGTCGACCTCGACAAGGTCACCTTCCTCGACTCCACCGGCCTCGGCGTCCTCGTCGGCCGGCTCAAGCTGGTCCGCAACGACGGCGGCTGGCTGCGCATCGTCTGCTCGAGCGAGCGCATCCTCCGGGTCTTCCGGATCACCGGGCTCGACAAGGTCTTCGGCATCCACGACAGCCTCGACGACGCGCTCGCGGCCTGACCCTCCGCAGGCCCGCCCGAGACGGGGACACCGGACCCGGGTGAGCGACCTGCGGCAAACCTCCGTCCCACGTTAGGCAGTGTGAACCGCGTCACCCCCGCCCGGGTGGGCGGGGCGTCCGCCCTCCCCGGTAGAGTCCCCGCCGACCGTCCCTGTCGATGGCGCTGACCTGCGCCCGGGGACGACACACGCCGTCAAGGAGGATGGAATGGCACCCCTCGCACTCGCACAGGCCGAGTCGGGCGCCCTGCAGCTGACCGGAATGAACCAGACGCTCGTCGTCGTCGTCGCGGTCATCGCCGCCGTCGCGCTCGTCATGGGCTTCGTGTTCCGGCGCCAGGTGCTCGCGGCCGATCCCGGCACCGAGAAGATGCAGGAGATCGGCTCGGCGGTCGAGGAAGGCGCCTCGGCCTACCTCAACCGGCAGTTCCGCACGCTCGGCATCTTCGTCGTGCTCGTCTTCTTCCTCCTGCTGCTCCTGCCCGCCGACACGGCCGGCGTGCGATGGGGCCGGTCCGGCTTCTTCGTCCTCGGCGCACTCTTCTCCGCGGCCATCGGCTACCTGGGGATGAGCCTCGCGGTCAAGGCCAACGTCCGGGTCGCCTCGGCCGCCCGCCACGAGGGCGGCCGCGACCTCGGTATGAGGATCGCCTTCCGCACCGGCGGCGTCGTCGGCATGGCCACGGTCGGGCTCGGCCTGCTCGGTGCCTCGATCGTCGTCCTCGCCTACAAGGGCGACGCCCCCAAGGTGCTCGAGGGCTTCGGCTTCGGTGCCGCGCTCCTCGCGATGTTCATGCGGGTCGGCGGCGGCATCTTCACCAAGGCCGCCGACGTCGGCGCCGACCTCGTCGGCAAGGTCGAGGCCGGCATCCCGGAGGACGACCCGCGCAACGCCGCGACCATCGCGGACAACGTCGGCGACAACGTCGGCGACTGCGCGGGCATGGCCGCCGACCTCTTCGAGTCCTACGCGGTGACGCTCGTCGCGGCGCTCATCCTCGGCTCGGTCGCGTTCGGCGCGTACGGCCTCGTCTTCCCGCTGATCATCCCGGCGATCGGCGCCCTCACCGCGCTGCTCGGGGTCTACATCACCAAGGCGCGCCCGGGCGAGAACCCGCTCAACGCGATCAACCGCGGCTTCTACATCGCCGCCGCGATCAGCGCGGTCCTCTCGGCGGTCGCCGCCTTCACCTACCTGCCGGGCACGTACGGCGAGCTGTTCGAGGGGAACGCCGCCGAGGGCACGACCGAGTCCCAGATCGCCGCCCTCACCGGCAACCCGCGCCTCGCCGCACTGCTCGCGGTGGTCATCGGCATCGTGCTCGCCGGCATCATCCTCTGGCTCACCGGCCACTTCACCGGCACCGACAAGCGGCCGACCAAGGACGTCGCGAGGACCTCGCTCACCGGGGCCGCCACCGTCGTCCTGTCGGGCATCGGCGTGGGCCTGGAGTCCGCCGTGTACACCGCGGCGATCATCGGTGGCGCGGTCTACCTCGCCTTCCTCCTCGGCGGCGGCGTGACGGCCCTGTCGCTCTTCCTCATCGCGCTGGCCGGCTGCGGCCTGCTGACGACGGTCGGCGTCATCGTCGCCATGGACACCTTCGGGCCGGTCTCCGACAACGCCCAGGGCATCGCCGAGATGTCCGGGGACGTCCAGAGCGAGGGCGCGCAGATCCTCACCGAGCTCGACGCGGTCGGGAACACGACGAAGGCGATCACCAAGGGCATCGCCATCGCCACGGCCGTGCTCGCGGCGACCGCCCTGTTCGGCTCGTACACGAACGCCTGGCAGGACGCGATCCGCACGGTCGACGTCTCCGGGCTGACCCAGCAGGAGGGCGCCGACTTCCTCAACAACGCGGCAGGCCTCGTCACCGCGCCGAACACCCTCGTCGGGCTCATCCTCGGAGCGGCCGTCGTCTTCCTCTTCTCCGGCCTCGCGATCAACGCGGTGACCCGGGCCGCGGGAGCCATCGTCTTCGAGGTGCGCCGGCAGTTCCGGGACCACCCGGGGATCATGGACGGCACCGAGAAGCCGGAGTACGGGCGGGTCGTCGACATCTGCACCAAGGACTCGCTGCGCGAGCTCGCGACGCCCGGCCTGCTCGCCGCCCTCATGCCGGTGGCGGTCGGGTTCGGCCTCGGCATCGGGGCGCTCGCCGGCTTCCTCGCCGGGGCCATCGGCGCGGGTGCGCTGATGGCGGTCTTCCTCGCGAACTCCGGCGGTGCCTGGGACAACGCGAAGAAGATCGTCGAGGACGGTCACCACGGCGGCAAGGGCACCGAGGCCCACGCGGCCACCGTCATCGGCGACACGGTCGGCGACCCGTTCAAGGACACCGCCGGCCCGGCGATCAACCCGCTGATCAAGGTGATGAACCTCGTCTCGGTGCTCATCGCGCCGGCGATCGTCACCCTGTCGATCGGTGGCGACGCCTCGGCGCCGATCCGCTACGGCATCGCCGCGGTCGCGTTCGTCGTCGTCGTGGCGGCGGTCGCGGTCTCCAAGAGCCGCGACCTGGCCTTCGGCGGCGACGACGAGCCGGACGCCGCGTCGGCCGAGGAGCCGCAGCCCGCGCAGGTCTGAGCGCCCCACCTCGGCGGTTCCGGCCGTCGAGTGAACAGAACACGCCGTGTCGCGTCCGTCGCACACGGCGTGTTCTGTTCCCTCGACCGCCACGCCCTAGGCTCGTCCCCGATGACCACCGCCCCGCCCCGCGTCGACGACGCGCTGCTCGCCCGGCTGCGCGCCGACCTCGTCGCGTCCGGCTTCACCGTCGCCGGGGTCACCGCGCTGCTCGGCCCGATGGCGTCCGCCGCGCTCGAGCGCGACCAGGCCCTGCCGGCCCAGCGCGTCACGGCCCGGGCCACCGACCCGCGGGCCGCGCTCGTCCGGCTCTTCACGCTCGGCGACCCGGTCGACGCCACCGAGGTCGAGGCGGCGCTCCCCGGCCTCGGCGTCGCCGGGGCGGTCGAGCTCGGGCTCGTCGCGCCGGAGGGGGACGCCGTCGTCGCCCGCTGCGACCTGCGGCCGTACGCCGCGGACGGCACCGACTGGTGGGTGGCCTCCGACCTCGGCGAGCTCGCGACCGGTCGGCCGCTGCGCCCCGACCACGTGCTCGGCGTCGGCGGCGCCTCGACCACCCTCGCGTCCTGGACGCCCCGCCCGGCGGTCGGCCGCGCCCTCGACCTCGGTACCGGGTGCGGCGTCCAGGCCCTCCACCTCGGCGCGCACGCCGGGGAGGTCGTCGTCACCGACCTGTCCGAGCGGGCCCTCGGGTACGCCCGCTTCAACGCCGCCCTCAACGGGGTCGGCTGGGACGTGCGGGCCGGCTCGATGCTCGACCCGGTGGCGGGGGAGCGGTTCGACCTCGTCGTCTCCAACCCGCCGTTCGTCATCACCCCGCGCGGCGGGGCGGTGCCCCTCTTCGAGTACCGCGACGGCGGCGCGTCCGGTGACGACGTGGTCCGCGACCTCGTCGCGCGCGTCGGGGCCCACCTCGAGCCCGGCGGCATCGCCCAGCTGCTCGGCAACTGGGAGGTGCCCCGGGGGGCGTCCTGGACCGAGCGGGTCGCGGCGTGGCTCGAGGGCACCGGGCTCGACGCCTGGGTGGTCCAGCGCGAGGTGCAGGACCCCGCCGCGTACGCGGAGACGTGGGCGCGCGACGGCGGACACCACCCGGGGACGGCCGACTTCAACGCGATGTACTCCGCGTGGCTCGACGACTTCGCGGCGCGCGACGTCGAGGCGATCGGCTTCGGCGTGGTCACCCTCCAGCGGCCGGCCACCGACCGCCCGCCGTTCCTCGACCTCGTCGACGTGCCCGGCCCGGTCGAGCAGCCGATGGGCCCCGCGGTCCTCGCCGGCCTGCGGGCGCGCGCCTGGCTCGCCGAGCACGACGACGACGCGCTCCTCGACGTCGCGTGGCGCTGCGCCGACGACGTCACCGAGGAGCGGTTCGGGGTCCCCGGCGAGCCCGACCCCCGGGTCATCGTCCTGCGCCAGGGCGGCGGGCTGCGCCGCGGCCTCCCGCTCAGCACCGTCACCGCGGCCCTCGTCTCGGTCTGCGACGGCGAGCTGACCGCCCGGGCCGCGGCGGCCGCCATCGCCGGGCTCCTCGACCTCGACGACGCCGCCGTCCGCGCCGAGGTCGTGGCCCTCCTGCGCGACGCCGTCAAGGACGGACTGCTCGTCCGCGAGTGAGTGTTCGGGCCCGACCGGCGCCCCGGAGTGTGACGCGCGTCACATCGAATCTCCGTTTGAGATGCACCGCGGGGTATCTCGGTGGGGACAGGATGACTGCCCTGCGGGTCGGAAGTCCCTGCTCGGGCCTCGGTCCCGGCCGCCCTGCAGCGTCGGCCCCGCCCTCCACCCCCTGCACCGGAGGGCGGGGCCGCCCCTTGTCCGGAAATGAGTTGTGAGTGAGTGCTCACTCACTTAGGCTGGTCCCTCGTGACCCCCCGTGCCCCCGCCATGAGCCCCGAGGACCGTCGTTCGGCGATCGTCGACGCGACGATCCCGCTGCTGCGGGAGCACGGCGTCGGGCTGACGACGCGCCAGGCCGCCGAGGCCTCGGGCATCGCCGAGGGCACCCTCTTCAAGGCCTTCGGCACCAAGGACGAGCTCGTCCAGGCCTGCGTCTCGGCGGTCTTCGACTCCACCCCGGCGGTCGCCGAGCTCCGGGGGATCGACACCTCGCTGACCCTCGACGAGCGCCTCACCGCGGGCGTCGCGGTGATGCAGCGCCACGTCGAGCGCATCGTCGGCCTCATCTCCGTGCTCCACCACGCCGGGGCGCCCGCCCCGGTCGACGCCAAGCGCCGGCGGGGCTCGAGCGACCCCGCGGTCGACGCCGCCCTCACCGACCTCATCGGCCCGGACGCCGACACGCTGCGCAAGCCGGTCCCCGAGGTCATCGCCCTCCTCCAGCTGCTCACGCTCTCGAGCGTCCACCCGCTCATGTCCACCGGCCACCTCGACCCGGCCGAGATCGTCTCCGTCGTCCTCGACGGCACCCGCCACCACACCGACCGAGGGATCCGCTGATGCTCGTCCGCCTCGTCCGCACCCACCTGCGCCCGTACTCCGGGCCCCTCCTGTTCCTCCTCGCCCTCCAGCTCGTCGGCACCCTCGCCTCGCTCTACCTGCCGAGCCTCAACGGCCGGATCATCGACGAGGGAGTGGCCAAGGGCGACACCGGGTTCATCCTCACCGCCGGGATGTGGATGCTCGGGGTCTCGCTGCTCCAGATCCTCGCCACCGTCTCGGCCACCCGGATCGCCGCGCTGACCGCCGCCTCCCTCGGTCGCGACGTGCGGGCCTCGGTCTTCGACCGGGTCGGCTCCTTCTCGGCGCAGGAGGTCTCGCGGTTCGGCGCGCCGACGCTGATCAGCCGCTCGACCAACGACGTGACGCAGGTCCAGCAGGTCGTCTACATGGCGCTCGCGCTCATGGTGTCGGCCCCGATCATGATGGTCGGCGGCGTCATCATGGCGCTGCGCGAGGACGTCGGCCTCTCCTGGCTGGTCGTCGTCGCCGTGCCGCTCCTCGCCGCGTCGGTCGGCCTCGTCATCAGCCGGATGATCCCGCACTTCCGGGCGATGCAGAAGGCCGTCGACACCGTCAACCGGATCCTGCGCGAGCAGATCACCGGCATCCGGGTGGTCCGGGCGTTCGTCCGCGAGGACGTCGAACGCGCCCGGTTCGGCGAGGCCAACGACACCTACACCGGGACCGCCGTCGCGGTCGGCCGGCTGATGGCTCTCGCCTTCCCGATCGTCATGGTCATCTTCAACGCCTCGACCGTCGCGGTGCTGTGGTTCGGCGCGATGCGCATCGACTCCGGCGACATGCAGATCGGCGCCCTGACCGCCTTCATGAGCTACCTCATCCAGATCCTCATGTCCGTCATGATGGCGACCTTCATGTCGATGATGGTCCCGCGCGCGACGGTGTCCGCCGGCCGCATCCAGGAGGTCCTCGACACCCGCTCCTCGGTGCACCCGCCCGAGCACCCGGTGGCCATCCCGGCGGGCCCGGTCGGGGTCGAGCTGCGGGGAGCGACCTTCGCCTACCCGGGGGCCGACGAGCCCGTGCTGCGCGAGGTCTCGTTCACCGCCGTGCCCGGCACGACGACCGCGGTCGTCGGGTCCACCGGCGCCGGCAAGACGACCCTCGTCGGCCTGGTGCCGCGCCTCCACGACGTCACCGGAGGAGCGGTCCTCCTCGGTGGGGTCGACGTCCGCGACGCCGACGCCGAGGACCTGTGGGCGCACATCGGCCTCGTGCCGCAGCGTCCCTACCTCTTCAGCGGCACCGTCGCGAGCAACCTGCGCCACGGTGACGCCGACGCCACCGACGAGGAGCTGTGGGAGGCGCTGCGGATCGCCCAGGCCGAGGACTTCGTCCGGGCCATGCCCGGCGGCCTCGACGCCCCCATCGCGCAGGGCGGCACGAACGTCAGCGGCGGGCAGCGCCAGCGGCTCGCCATCGCCCGCGCACTCGTGCGCCGGCCGGCCGTCTACCTCTTCGACGACGCGTTCTCCGCGCTCGACGTCGCGACCGACGCCCGGCTGCGGGCGGCCCTGCGCCCGGTCACCCGCGACGCCACGGTGGTCGTCGTCGCCCAGCGGGTCAGCAGCATCCGCCACGCCGACCAGGTGGTCGTCCTCGAGGACGGCGCCGTCGTCGGCATCGGCACCCACGACGAGCTGCTCTCGTCGTGCCCCACGTACGTCGAGATCGTCGAGAGCCAGCAGGCGATGGAGGAGGTCGCATGAGCGAGCTGAGGTCCGCCGAGGAGAAGGCAGCCGAGGCCCGTCGCGGCCCGGCCGGCGCGCGCCGGGGTGGTCCGCCGCACGCGCAGCTGGGCATGCCGACCGAGAAGTCGCAGAACTTCGTCCCGTCGGCCAAGCGCGTGCTCGGGCTGCTCCGCCCGGAGCGCCCGGTCGTCGTCGGCGCGCTCGTCCTGGCGCTCGCCTCGGTCGTGCTCAACGCGATCGGCCCCAAGGTGCTCGGCCGGGCGACCGACCTGATCTTCGCCGGCGTCTTCAGCCGGCAGATCCCGGCCGGGGTGACCCAGCAGCAGGCGGTCGACGCCCTGCGCGCCCGCGGCGAGGGCCGGGTCGCCGACCTGCTCGCCGCGATGGACCACGTCGTCCCCGGGCAGGGCATCGACTTCTCCGCCGTCGGGCGGGTCCTGATGATCGTCCTCGGCATCTACGTCGTCGCCGCCGGGCTGCAGCTGGTCCAGGGCCGCCTGCTCGTCGCCGCCGTCAACCGCACGGTCTACCGGCTGCGCCGCGACGTCGAGGAGAAGCTCAACCGGCTCCCGCTGCCGTACTTCGACGCCCAGCCGCGCGGCGAGCTGCTCAGCCGGGTGACCAACGACATCGACAACGTCGCGCAGAGCCTGCAGCAGACCCTGAGCCAGCTCGTCACCTCGCTGCTCACGGTCGTCGCGATGATCGCCATGATGGTCTACATCTCGCCGCTGCTGGCCGTCATCGCCCTCGTGACGATCCCGGTGACGATGGTCGTCACCGCGGCCATCGGCAAGCGCTCGCAGGGACACTTCGTCCAGCAGTGGAAGAGCACCGGCGAGGTCAACGCCGTCGTCGAGGAGACCTTCACCGGCCACGAGCTGGTCAAGGTGTTCGGCCGCCGCCAGGAGGCCGCCCGCGAGTTCGCGCGGAGCAACGACGCCCTCCACCACGCGAGCTTCCGGGCCCAGTTCATCAGCGGCGTCATCATGCCGACGCTCATGTTCATCGGGAACCTCAACTACGTCGCGGTCGCCGTCGTCGGCGGGCTGCGGGTGGCCTCCGGGACGATGAGCCTCGGCGACGTCCAGGCGTTCATCCAGTACTCGCGACAGTTCACCCAGCCGCTGACCCAGGTGGCCTCGATGGCCAACCTCATGCAGAGCGGGGTCGCCTCCGCCGAGCGGGTGTTCGAGGTCCTCGACGCCCCCGAGCAGGAGCCCGACACGGCCACGCCGGCGGCGGTCGCGGCCACGCGCGGGCGCGTCGCGTTCGAGGACGTCTCGTTCTCCTACTCGAGCGAGAAGCCGCTCATCGAGCACCTCGACCTCGTCGTGGAGCCGGGACAGACGGTGGCCATCGTCGGCCCGACCGGCGCCGGCAAGACGACGCTGGTCAACCTCGTGATGCGCTTCTACGAGCTCGACGGTGGACGGATCACGCTGGACGGCAACGACATCCGCGACATGACGAGGCACGACCTGCGCTCGCGCACGGGCATGGTGCTCCAGGACACGTGGCTGTTCGCCGGGACGATCCGCGACAACATCGCGTACGGGAGGCCGGGCGCCACCGAGGACGAGATCCTCGAGGCCGCCCGCGCGACGTACGTCGACCGGTTCGTCCACTCGCTGCCGGCCGGCTACGACACCGAGCTCAACGCGGAGGCGGACAACATCAGCGCCGGTGAGCGACAGCTCATCACGATCGCCCGCGCGTTCCTCGCGAACCCCGCGCTGCTCATCCTCGACGAGGCCACGAGCTCGGTCGACACCCGCACCGAGCTGCTCGTGCAGCACGCCATGGCCGCCCTGCGCAGCGACCGGACGAGCTTCGTCATCGCGCACCGGCTCTCGACGATCCGGGACGCGGACCTCATCCTCGTGATGGAGGACGGGCGCATCGTCGAGAGTGGCACGCACGCCGAGCTGCTCGCTGCCGGAGGCGCGTTCGCGCGCCTGCACGCCGCGCAGTTCGAGGGCGCCGTCGCCGACCCGGACGAGGAGGCGGCGGCCGCCGGGCCCGCGGCCGGGGCCCCGGCGATGGCCGGACCGCCCCGCTGAGCAGGCTCTCCCCGAGGACTCGACACCGGGTCCCAATCCGGTCGGCACGAGAGCGCACCCGCACGACGCGAGGCGTTAGCGTGGCGAGCGGTGCCGGGTCCGGTGCCGACGTCTCGACGGGGAGCTGGTGGTGGTCGTGGTCGCGGCAGGAGCACACGCGGTGGTCCAGGGGCTGGCCGGGGCGGTGCCCGCGGCCGACACGCTGATCGACGCGGGCCCGGTCGACTACCTCATCCTCGTCGTCTACTTCGGCTTCGTCCTCGGCATCGGCCTGCTGGCCCGGCGCTCGGTGTCGGAGTCCATCGACTTCTTCCTCTCCGGACGCTCGCTGCCCGCCTGGGTCACCGGGCTGGCGTTCATCTCGGCCAACCTCGGCGCCGTCGAGATCATGGGGATGAGTGCCAACGGGGCCCAGTTCGGCATCTCGACCGTCCACTACTTCTGGGTCGGTGCCATCCCGGCGATGCTCTTCCTCGGCATCGTCATGATGCCCTTCTACTACGGTTCCAAGGTCCGCTCGGTGCCGGAGTTCATGCTCCGCCGCTTCGACCGGCGCGCCCACCTCGTCAACGCGATCTCCTTCGCCGTCGCGCAGCTGCTCATCGCCGGCGTCAACCTCTACCTGCTCGGCTCGATCGTCCACGCCCTGCTCGGCTGGCCGCTGTGGATCGCGCTCATCGTCGCCGCCCTCATCGTCCTCTCGTACATCACGCTCGGCGGCCTGTCGGCGGCGATCTACAACGAGGTCCTCCAGTTCTTCGTCATCGTCGCCTCGCTCCTGCCGCTGGTCATCCTCGGCCTCAACCGGGTCGGCGGCTGGGGCGGGCTCACCGAGAAGATCACCGCGGCGGCGAGCTCGGCACCGGCCAAGGCCGGGGTGCCACCGGCCGAGCAGCAGCTGAACTCGTGGCCCGGGCAGGCCCTCACCGGCTTCGACAGCGGCTTCTGGTCGGTCGTCGGCATCGTCTTCGGCCTCGGCTTCGTCCTCTCCTTCGGCTACTGGACGACGAACTTCGTCGAGGTGCAGCGCGCGATGGCCTCCGACTCCATCTCCGCCGCCCGCAAGACGCCGGTCATCGGCGCCTTCCCGAAGATGTTCGTCCCCTTCATCACGATCGTCCCCGGCATGATCGCCGCGGTCCTTGTCCCCGAGATCGTCGACCTGAAGAACGGGGGCAGCCCGCCGGGCGGCGCCTCGGGCAAGGGGGTCGCGTTCAACGACTCGCTCCTCTACCTCATGCGCGACGTGCTGCCCAACGGCCTGCTCGGGCTGGCGCTCACCGGCCTGCTCGCCGCGTTCATGGCCGGCATGGCGGCCAACATCTCCGCCTTCAACACGGTGTTCAGCTACGACCTGTGGGAGCGCTACATCCGCAAGGACCGCTCCGACGACTACTACCTGCGGATCGGCCGGCTGGCGACCGTGGGGGCGACGGTCATCGCGATCTTCACCGCGATCATCGCGAGCTCGTTCTCGAACATCATGAACTACCTGCAGACCCTCTTCGGGTTCTTCAACGCGCCGCTGTTCGCCACCTTCATCCTCGGGATGTTCTGGAAGCGGATGACCCCTGCCGCCGGGTGGTCGGGCCTGGTCTCGGGCACCCTGTCGGCCGTCCTCGTCGCGTTCCTCAGCGAGGACGCCTTCGGCTCGGCGAGCCTCGGCGTCATCCCCCTCGGCGGCCAGGGGGCGGCCTTCGTGGCCGCCTCGACGGCCTTCGTCGTCGACATCGCGGTGTCGGTCGCGGTGACGATGGGCACCCAGCCCAAACCCGTCGAGGAGCTCGTCGGCCTCGTGTACTCCGAGACACCCATCGAGACGCGCACCGACCCGAACGAGGCGTCCTACCCCTGGTACCGCCGGACCGTGCCGCTCGCGGGCGTCGCGCTCGTCATGGTCGTCGTCCTCAACATCCTCTTCTGACCGGGAGTCGTCATGGCAGAGAAGCACACCGCGGGCGCGTTCGACATCCGCAACATCATCGGCCTGCTCCTGACGATCTACGGTGTGATCCTCACCCTCATGGGGTTCTTCGCCGACGCCGAGACCGCGAAGACGGGTGGCGTCAACGCCAACCTGTGGGCCGGACTCGTCCTGCTCGTCGTGGGCCTCGGGTTCATCGCCTGGTCGCGGCTGCGGCCGGTCGTCGTCCCCGAGGACGTCCCGCCGGTCGAGGACGACCCCACCCGGCCGGCGCCCCGCAAGAAGCAGCGCGGCGGCCACTGACCGGCCGCTCGGCGGCGGGTCAGCCGACGGCGCCTCCGGTGCGCCAGCGGTCCAGGAGGCCGTCGGGGTCGGCCGGGGCGCCGCCGCGGTTCCACAGGGCCAGGTGCACCTCGAGCGCCGGGCCGGACAGGCGCACCGCGTCCGGCGCGGGGTCCGGCTCGTGCCGGCCGAGGAGCCGGGTGCGCACGGAGTCCGGGCCGACCTCGAGCCACCACCGGTCGCCCTCGGCGGTGGCGACGACGGCCGGGTAGGCACCGTCCTCGGACCGCGGCCCCCGGCCCCGGCGCGGCCAGAACCCGACGAGCAGCTCGTCGATGCCGTCGCGGGCCACATCGGCGCCGAACCAGGCGTCGGCGGCCGAGGGCATCCGTCCCTCCCGGGCGGCGAGGGCGTCCAGCGCGTGGACGGCGGTCTCGTGGTGCTGGCGCCGCGCCCAGAAGAGCCGGGCCGGCGGTGCCTCCCGGAGGAACGTCGGCGCCACGAGGTCGTCGGGTGCCGTGCGTAGGACGTCGAGCAGCTCGGTGGCGCCGGCGCGCAGCCACTCGACGGCGTCGCCGTCCGGACCCTCCTGGTCGTCGATGCCGACGGTGCGCAGGTCGGCGCCGGACAGCGCGGCGAGGGCCCAGCGGTGCACCCGGCCCTGGTGCGCCACGAGGTCGGCGACCGACCAGCCGGGGCAGGTCGGCACGGCGGCGTCGGGTCCCGCCTCGGTCGCCCAGCCGGCGAGCCGGTCGGCCGCGGCCTCGAGGCCGGCCAGGTGCTGCTCCACGTCGAGGTGCACGTCGCTCATGGGGCGATCATGCCGCCCGCCGGGGTCAGGAGAACTGCCAGGAGCGCTTGCTCAGGCCGTACCAGAAGCCGTCGATGACGCTGCGGCCGGCGACGTCGCCGCCCACCGACGCCGCGCCGAGCGCGACGTAGAGCGGCGCCCAGTGCTCGGTGCGGGGGTGGGCCTCGCGGGCCGCCGGGGCCTTGGCGAGGAAGTCGAGCACGGCGTCGACGTCGCCGCGCCCGACCGCCTCCGCGGCCCAGTGGTCGAACTCCGAGGACGGGGCCGGGGGCGTGCCGTCCGGGCCGTCGGCCGGCTGGAACCAGCGCAGGTTGTGGGTCGTGAACCCGGACCCGACGACGAGGACGCCCTCGTCACGCAGCGGGGCCAGCCGGCGGCCGAGCTCGAAGAGCCGCTGCGGGTCGAGGGTCGGCATCGAGAGCTGGAGCACCGGGACGTCGGCCTCGGGGAACATCTCGACCAGCGGAACGTAGGCGCCGTGGTCGAGGCCGCGGGTCGGGTCCTGGTGCAGCTGCTCGCCGGCGCCGCCGAGGAGCCCGGCCACGGACCGCGCGAGCTCGGGTGCCCCGGGCGCGTCGTAGGTCACGTCGTAGTAGCGCTGCGGGAAGCCCCAGAAGTCGTAGGTCAGCGGCACGTCGCCGGAGGTCGCCGACACCGCGACGGGCGCCTGCTCCCAGTGCGCCGACACCATGAGCACCGAGGTGGGCCGGGGGAGCTCGGCGGACCATCCGGCGAGCTCGGCGGTCCAGCGCGCGTCGTCGGCCAGCGGCGGGGCGCCGTGGCTGAGGTACAGGACGGGCATCCGCTCGGGTGCGGTCCTGGTCATCGGAACTCCTCGGGAACTTAGTTGATGATTCAACCACATCTGGCGACCGGATGTTCCTCGGGTTCTCGCCGAACGCCCGGTGGCGGACGCTCCTCACGGCCAGGGTGCCCGAGCCGGGGGGGCCGAGGGGGCTCCCACCTGCACCGAGGAGCCAGCCAGCGACCGAGTACTCCGACCCGACCGCCGCCGTCGCCGAGCCCGCGACGCCGGCCGCCGCGCCGCCAGGGCCGCCCACCGAGCCCGCCCGCCGCCTCTCGGACGCCACCCTCCCCCTGACGCCTCCCGTGCCGGCCGCACCCGAGCCGGTCGAGCGGGTGGGTCGCGGGCTGGCCGTCGCGCTGCTCGCCGTCCTCGGCTCCGGGGTCCTCGCGGTCGTCGTGTGGAACCTCGGCTACGTCGCGTCGATCACCTCGGTCGTGCTGGCGGCGGGCGCCGTGCTCGGCTACGCGAAGGCGGCCGGGTCGCCGCCGCGCCGCGGGATGCTGCCCCTCCTCGGGCTCATCGTCCTCGGGGTCGTCGGCACCGCGCTGGCCCTCGTCGGCTGGGACGCCTCGCAGTACTACTCCGCGCACGCCGCCGAGGCGGCCGCCGCCGGCGTCTCGCGCTCGTCCTTCGTCTGGGAGAACGTCACCGACGGCGAGGTGCTCCGCAGCTACGGCGGCGACCTCGCGATGTACTTCGTCCTCGCGGCGCTCGGGACCGTCGGCGTCATCGTCCGGCTGGTCCGCGGCGAGCGCTGACCGCACGACGCGCCCGGGGTCGTCCGGCGACCCGGGTGTGCGCCGGACGGCCTCCGGGCGCTACCGTCGGCCCCGTCACCACGTCCGAGCAGCGACGAATCCGCTGCACGTGGGGGACGGAACAGGCAGGTTGGCATGGCATCCGGACGCAAGCTCGTCATCGTCGAGTCCCCCGCGAAGGCGAAGACCATCGCGGGCTACCTCGGGAGCGACTGGGACGTCGAGGCGTCCGTCGGGCACATCCGTGACATCCCGACGCCGAGCGAGATGCCGGCCGAGGTCAAGAAGGGGCCGTTCGGCAAGTTCGGCGTCAACATCGACGACGACTTCGACCCCTACTACGTCGTCGACGCGGACAAGAAGAAGAAGGTCCGCGAGCTCAAGGCCCTCCTGAAGAACGCCGACGAGCTCTACCTCGCCACTGATGAGGACCGCGAGGGCGAGGCCATCGCGTGGCACCTCTACGAGACCCTCCAGCCGAAGGTCCCGGTCAAGCGGATGGTCTTCCACGAGATCACCCGCGAGGCCATCCAGCGCGCGGCCAACCAGACCCGCGACATCAACACCTCCCTCGTCGACGCGCAGGAGACCCGGCGCATCCTCGACCGCCTCTACGGCTACGAGGTGAGCCCGGTGCTGTGGCGCAAGGTCAAGGCGGGCCTGTCCGCCGGCCGCGTGCAGTCGGTCGCCACCCGGCTCGTCGTCGAGCGCGAGCGCGAGCGGATGGCGTTCGTGCGCGCCTCGTACTGGGACGTCGACGCCGACGTCACGCCCGGTGCCCAGGAGGACCTCTTCACGGCCCGGCTCACCGGGGTCGACGGCAAGCGCGTCGCCACCGGCCGCGACTTCGCCGACGACGGCACGCTCAAGGGCGACAAGGCGGTCCAGCTCGACGAGGAGCGCGCGACCGGCATCGCCGAGGCGCTGCGCAGCGCCGAGGTCACCGTCGCCGAGGTCTCCGAGAAGCCGTACACCCGCCGGCCGAGCGCGCCGTTCACGACGAGCACGCTCCAGCAGGAGGCGTCGCGCAAGCTGCGGCTCAACTCCCGCAACGCGATGCGGGTCGCCCAGCGCCTCTACGAGAACGGCTACATCACCTACATGCGGACCGACAGCACGACGCTGTCGGACGCGGCGACCTCCGCCGCGCGGCAGCAGGCCCGTGAGCTCTACGGCGGCGACTCGGTGCCGGATGCCCCCCGCCGCTACGAGCGCAAGGTGAAGAACGCCCAGGAGGCGCACGAGGCGATCCGCCCGGCCGGGGACCGCTTCCGCACCCCGAAGCAGGTCTCCGGTGAGCTGCGCGGCGACGAGTACCGCCTCTACGAGCTGATCTGGATGCGCACCGTCGCCTCCCAGATGGCCGATGCCCGCGGCTCGACCGCGTCCGTGCGGCTGGCCGCGACGCTGCGCGACGGTGCGCCGGCCCGCGAGGTCGAGCTCTCCGCGAGCGGCACCGTCATCACCTTCCGCGGCTTCCTCGCCGCCTACGAGGAGGGCCGCGACGACACCCGCGCCCGCGACGACGACGAGCGTCGCCTGCCGAAGCTCGGCGCCGGTCGCCGGCTCGAGGTGCGCCGGTCCGAGGCGAACGGGCACGAGACCTCGCCGCCCGCGCGCTACACCGAGGCGACCCTGGTCAAGGCGATGGAGGAGCGCGGCATCGGCCGGCCCTCGACCTACGCCTCGACGATCGGCACCATCCAGGACCGCGGCTACGTGAGCAACCGCGGCTCGGCCCTCGTGCCGTCGTGGCTGGCCTTCGCGGTGACGCGCCTCATGGAGGAGCACTTCGGCCGGCTCGTCGACTACGACTTCACCGCCTCGATGGAGGAGGACCTCGACGCCATCGCGCGCGGTGACGAGCAGCGCGCGGCGTGGCTGCGGCGCTTCTACTTCGGCGACGAGGCGAGCTCGGCCGACGGGCTGCGCGACCTCGTCGAGGACCTCGGCGACATCGACGCGCGGGCCATCTCGACCATCGACATCGGCGACGGCATCGTCGTGCGCGTCGGGCGCTACGGGCCGTACGTCGAGGAGGTCGTGCCGGCCGGCGTCGACGCCTCGACCGGTGAGGTCACCGACGCCGCCGCCGCGGACTCCGCCGCGGCCCAGCCGCGCCGGGCCACCATCACCGACGAGATCGCCCCGGACGAGATGACCCCCGCCATCGCCCGCGAGCTGCTCGACCGCGCGGCCGACGACGGGCGCGTCCTCGGTCAGGACCCCCGCACCGGCCGCGACATCGTCGCGAAGTCCGGGCGCTACGGGCCCTACGTCACCGAGGTCGTCCCCGAGGAGGAGCAGGGCAAGGGCAAGAACAAGGTCAAGCCGCGCACCGCCTCGCTCTTCAAGGACATGGACCTCGGGACCATCGAGCTCGACACGGCGCTGCGGCTGCTCTCGCTGCCGCGTGTCGTCGGCTCCGACCCCGAGTCCGGCGACGAGATCACGGCGCAGAACGGTCGCTACGGGCCCTACCTCAAGAAGGGGTCCGACTCGCGCTCGCTGACCTCCGAGCAGCAGCTCTTCGACATCACGCTCGAGGAGGCGCTGGCCATCTACGCGCAGCCGAAGCAGCGCGGCCGGGCCGCCGCCAAGCCGCCGCTCGCCGAGCTCGGCACGGACCCGGTCTCCGGCAAGCCGGTCGTCGTCAAGGACGGGCGGTTCGGGCCGTACGTCACCGACGGCGAGACGAACGCGACGCTGCGCAAGGACGACGACCCCGAGCAGCTCTCGCCCGAGCGGGGGTACGAGCTGCTCGCCGAGAAGCGGGCCAAGGGGCCGGCCAAGAAGACCGCGCGCAAGCGGACGACGAAGAAGACGACCGCGAAGAGGACGACCGCGAAGAAGACGACCGCGAAGAAGGCCGCCAAGAAGGCCTGACCCGGCGGCGGGCGCCGTTGCGTGGGTGGTTACCGGCGAGTAGGTTCGTCGGCATGGCTCTCGACCCGCAGTCCCTGACCACCGCCTCGCCCAGCGAGTTCGTCGCCGCCGTCAAGGGTGCGTCCGACGCCGACATCCGCGACGCCTTCGCGGGCGAGCACCGCGGCGCCCTGCTCGACGCGGTCTTCGCCCGGTTCCCGGAGCAGTTCCGCGCCGACAAGGCCGGCGACCGCAGCGCCCGCATCGACTTCCGGGTCACCGGGGGGCCGGCGGACTCCAGCGACACCTACGCCGTCGTCGTCGACCGCGGCACGTGCACGGTCGAGAAGGCGCCGACCGCCGAGCCGCAGCTGTCCCTCATGTCCGGCCCCGCCGAGTTCCTCAAGCTCGTCACGGGCACCGGCAACCCGGCGATGATGTTCATGATGGGCAAGGTCAAGGCGCGTGGCGACCTCGGGCTCGCGTCGGCGCTCGCGAACTGGTTCGAGACCCCGAAGGCCTGAACCCGCGCCGCCCTCCCGGCCACCCCACGCGTATCGGGTGACCCGAGAACGGTGCGCTTTCCCCGGGAACGGTTCCGGGGGGAAGCGCGGCCGTATCGGGTGACCCGATACGCGCGTGGCGTGGACCTCGGGCAGGAAGCGGCTTGACCCTCACGCGACGTGAGGCAGCACCGTGGATGACATGACCACGACGAGCCAGCACACTGACCGGGTGGAGCTGACGGTCGGCCAGGTCGCCGAGACCTTCGGCGTCACGGTGCGCACGCTGCACCACTACGACGCCATCGGCCTCGTCGTCCCGTCCGGCCGGACGCCCGCGGGGTACCGCCTCTACACCGATGCGGACCTCGCCCGGCTCTCCAGCGTCGTCACCTACCGCCGGCTGGACCTGCCCCTCGACGAGGTGCGGGACCTGCTCGACGGTGACGGGACGGCGGCGGAGCACCTGCTGCGCCAGCGCGCCGTGGTCGTGTCCCGGCTGGGCGAGCTCGAGGAGCTCGTCGTGGCCATCGACCGAGCACTGGAGAGGGAGATGAACGACCAGCCCGCCACGACCGACGACCTCAAGGAGCTCTTCGGCGACGGCTTCACCGAGGAGTACCAGCAGGAGGCCGAGGAGCGCTGGGGCGAGACCGACGCCTGGAAGCAGTCCAAGCGCCGCACCGACCGCTACACGAAGGCCGACTGGGCCGAGATCAAGGCCGAGCAGGACGCCGTCGGCGCCGAGCTCGTCGCCGCGATGCAGGCCGGCGAGCCGCCGACCTCGCAGCGGGCGATGGACGCCGCCGAGGCGCACCGGCTGCACATCCACCGGCGCTTCTACGACCTCGACCACACCTTCCACCGAGGGCTCGCGGACATGTACCTCGCCGACCCACGGTTCACGAGGACCTACGAGGAGCAGGCGCCCGGACTCGCGCAGTACGTCCACGACGCCATCCACGCGAACGCGAACCGGCACGAGCAGGCCTGAGGCCCACTCGAGCTGCCACCCAGCCGCCCGGGTCCGCCCGACGAACGACGAGGACGTGCCGCCTCCCCATGACGGGAGGCGGCATGTCCTCGTCTCTCGACCGGGGGGGGGGTACTAGGACCAAAGCCCGATGGTGGGTGTCCTCGCGTCCCGGGCACCGTTCTCGTCGACGGGCCGACCCCGGCCCCGCTCCTGTGAGAACCTCCCCGGAAGGACCAGCACCATGCGACGCATCGCCCTCATCACGCTCGGAGCCGCCGTGGCCGTCACCCCCGCCCTCGCCGGCGTGCTCGGCAACGCCTCCTTCGCCGAACGGCTCCCGGTCCGGGCGCCCTCGAGCGCCACCTCGACGCCGTCGCCGTCGGCCACGTCGGACGACCCGGCGACGCACGACGCGAACGACGACCACGGCGGTGACCGTCCGCGCGGCACCTCGGACGACCCGGCCACGCACGACGCGAACGACGACCACGGCGGTGACCGTCCGCGCGGCACCTCGGACGACCCGGCCACGCACGACGCGAACGACGACCACGGCGGTGACCGTCCGCGCGGCACCTCGGACGACCCGGCCACGCACGACGCGAACGACGACCACGGCGGTGACCGTCCGCGCGGCACCTCGGACG